>MGZK01000041.1 GCA_001802125.1 Geobacteraceae bacterium GWC2_55_20 | reverse complement strand
TCCTATTTCATGGCCAAGCTGATCATCAACCTGATCAACGCAGTCGGCGAAGTCGTCAACAATGATCCCGACCTGAACGGACTGCTGAAGGTGGTCTTCCTGGGTAATTACAACGTCTCCCTGGCCGAGATGATCTTTCCGGCCTCCGACCTGTCCGAGCAGATCTCCACCGCCGGCACCGAGGCGTCCGGCACCGGCAACATGAAGTACTCGCTGAACGGCGCGCTGACGATCGGCACCCTGGACGGCGCCAACATCGAGATCATGGAAGAGGTCGGGCGCGACAACATCTTCATCTTCGGCCTGACCGCCGAACAGGTTACCGGTCTGAAAAACGCCGGTTACCGGCCGCAGGATTACTACCACCACAACCAGGAACTGAGGCAGGCGATCGACATGATCGGCAACGGCAGCTTCTCCCCCGGCCATCCGGAACTTTTCAAGCCGGTGGTGGATACCCTGCTGGGGCTCGACCACTACCTGTTGCTGGCCGATTATGCCTCGTACATCGCGACCCAGGACGAGGTGGACCGGCTCTACCAGCAGCCCCATGAATGGGCCCGCACATCGATCCTGAATACCGCCGGCATGGGCAAGTTCTCCAGTGACCGGACCATCTCCGAGTACGCCAGTGAAATCTGGGACATCAAGCCGGAAAAGATCAAGCGCACCGTCAAGCGGGATATTCATTGAAATCCGGAAGCGCGACACAGACTCCCGGGTTGTGGGACCAAACGGCAGGAATCAACAGAGCCCCGGATGTCTCCAGCCATGCGCCGCTGGCGGAGCGCATGCGCCCCCGCAACATGACCGAATTCATCGGCCAGGAACACCTGCTTGGCGAGGGACGTCTGCTGCGGGCGATGATCGAGAACGACAACCTGTCTTCGCTGATCTTCTGGGGACCGCCCGGTTGCGGCAAGACCACGCTGGCCCATATTATTGCCGCCGAAACCCACATGCGCTTTGTTTTCTTTTCGGCAATCCTCTCGGGCATCAAGGAGATCCGTGAGATATTCCGCGATGCGGAGGCGTTCGCGGCCCGTGGTCAACGCACGCTGCTGTTCGTAGACGAGATCCACCGTTTCAACAAATCCCAGCAGGACGCGTTCCTGCCGTATGTGGAAAGAGGTGTGGTAACGATTATCGGCGCCACCACCGAGAATCCTTCCTTCGAGGTGATCGCCCCGCTGCTCTCCCGCTGTCGGGTGCTGACCCTGCAGCAGCTGGAACCGGAAGCGATCCGCGATATCCTGAAACAGGCGCTGCAGGATCCGGAACGCGGCCTCGGTCTGCTCGGAGTGACCGCCAGCGATGAAGCCCTGGATTTCCTGGCGTCCCAGGCCGACGGTGACGCCCGCAAGGCTCTCAACACGCTGGAGGTGGCCAGCGGACTGGTTTCGACTCTTCCTGACGCCGCGGCTTCGCCGGGCAGCCTGCCGATAAACGCCTGTATTACTCTTGAAACCGCTCAGGAAGCGCTGCAGAAAAAGGCGCTGCTGTACGACAAGGGAGGCGAAGAACATTACAACGTGATTTCGGCCTTCATCAAGTCGCTGCGCGGCAGCGACCCGGACGCGGCGCTGTACTGGCTGGCGCGCATGCTGGAGGCCGGAGAGGATCCGCTTTTCATCCTGCGGCGCATGATCATCCTGGCCTCCGAGGATATCGGCAACGCCGATCCACGCGCCTTGCAGGTGGCGGTTTCGGCTCTGCAGGCTTTCCAGATGATCGGCATGCCGGAAGGACGCATCACGCTGGGGCAGGCGGTGACCTACCTGGCCACCGCGCCAAAATCCAACGCCTCCTACGCCGGCATCAATGCCGCCCTGGCCGAGGTAAGAAACAGCGGCGCCCTGCCGGTGCCGCTGCATGTCCGCAACGCCCCCACCAGGCTGATGAAGGAGCTGGGCTACGGCAAGGGTTATCAGTACGCCCATGATTACGACGACGGATATGCCGGGCAGGAGTGCCTTCCGGAAAAACTGGCCGGCCGCAGGTTCTACGAGCCCAAGGGGCACGGCTATGAGAAGAACATTGTCGAACGGATGGAGTGGCTGAAAAAAAGGAAAGACAGACCTTCATGAAACCTTACACGCTCGAACGCCGGCAGATCCTGCCGGTATCCCTGGAAGAGGCCTGGAGTTTTTTTTCAAACCCCGGCAACCTGGTGAAGATAACCCCGCCGGACATGGATTTCCGGATCACTTCGCCGCCCTGTGAAGAGACCTATGCGGGCCAGATCATCACCTATACCGTGCGCCCGTTGATGCGGGTCGAGGTCAGCTGGACGACCGAGATCACCCACGTCGAACGTCCGAACTTCTTCGTTGACGAGCAGCGCTTCGGACCTTATCGGTTCTGGCACCATCAGCACCGCTTCAGCCAGGTGGCGGGCGGCGTCGAGATGCACGACCTGGTTCACTACCTGCTCCACCATGACCATCTGGTCGGACTGATCAACCGCCTGTTCGTGGCGCCGCGTCTGAGGCGGATCTTCGACTACCGTGCCAGGAAACTGCAAGAGCTCTTTCCGGTTAAATGACCGATTAAATTCCATCTGGAGGGAACAACCATGAAACGACTCGCCATTCTGACCAGCGGCGGCGACTGCTCCGGCATGAACGCGGCCATCCGTGCGGCGGCCCGCACCGCCATCGCCAATGACGTGGAAATGATCGGCTATCGCAAGGGCTACGCCGGTCTGCTGAAAAACGACTTCCAGATCCTGGATACCAGGGCGGTCTCGGGTGTGCTCCAGCGGGGTGGCACCTTCCTGCAGTCGGCCAGGTCGGCCGAGTTCCGCACTGAGGAGGGTCGCAAAAAGGCGCTGGATAACCTGCTTAAGGAGCGGGTCGAGGGGCTGATCGTGATCGGTGGCGACGGTTCGCTTAACGGCGCGCTGGCGCTGGACAGGCTGGGCTTTCCGGTGGTCGGGATTCCGGCCAGCATCGATAACGATATCCCCTACACCGATATGGCCCTGGGGGTGGATACGGCCCTGAACAATATCATCTATGCCGTGGACTGCATCAAGGATACCGCCAGTTCACACGACCGGGCCTTCATCGTCGAGGTGATGGGGCGCAACTCCGGTTATCTGGCCTCTACCTCCGCCATCGCCACCGGGGCCGAATTCGCGATCGTTCCGGAGGTGGAGTTCGACCTGTCGGAAATGTGCCATCAGCTGCGCCGTCGTTATGAAGAGGGGCGCACCAATGCGTTGATCATCATGGCCGAAGGGGCCGGCAACGCCCAGTCTATAGCAGACGGCATCAAGGATACGGTCGGTTTTGAAACACGGGTGACGGTGCTGGGACACTACCAGCGCGGCGGTGCTCCGACGGTCTTTGACCGCCTTTTGGGAAGCCGTTTCGGCCGCAAGTCGGTTGACCTGCTGCTTTCCGGAACCAAGGGGGTCATGGTCGGACTGGCGACCAATTCACTGAACATGACTCTGCTGGAGATGGTGGTCAATGGCGGTCAGAAAAAGCTCAATGAAGATCTGCTGCGCATGGCCGATATCCTGGGGATCTGAAATTGCGCTCCGGAAAGAGATTCCATAAGAAGCGCTCGGTAAAGTCAGGTCTCCCTCCCGGCAGCCTGGTGCATATCGGTGATACACCGAACGAATCGGTGGAGATCAGGATGATCTCGTTCAATGCGACCGATATCGAGGAACGCCATTTTCAGAAACTTGAGGAGTGCCTGTTGCCGCCGCCCGGCACCTCGGTGACCTGGGTCAACGTGGAGGGGGTGCATGATGTGGAGGTCATCCGGCGACTGGGCGATTGCCACTCCTTTCACCCGCTGGTCCTGGAAGATATCGTCAACACCGTGCAGCGCCCCAAGATCGAGGATTACGACGAATACCTCTTCATCGTGCTGCGCATGCTGCGTCCGACCGAAGATCTGGATTTCAGTTCGGAACAGCTCAGCATAATCCTGGGGCCGGACTACATCTTCACCTTTCAGGAGGGTCTCAAGGGTGACCCGTTCGATTCGGTCCGTGAGCGAATCCGCACCGGCAAGGGCAAGATTCGCTCGATGGGGAGCGATTATCTGGCCTATGCGCTGATCGATGCCATTGTGGACGGCTATTTCAGTGTGCTGGAAACGCTGGGGGAGCGGGTGATCGATGTGGAGGAGGATCTGGCCCTGACGCCGGAACGGAGCACGCTGCATCTGATCAACGAACTGAAGAAGGAGATTATCTTCCTGCGCAAGACGGTCTGGCCGCTGCGCGAGGCGATCGCTTTTCTGGAGCGGGGCGACAGCCACCTGATCAATGATTCCACCAGGGTCTATTTCCGGGATGTTTACGACCATACCATCCAGGTGATCGATACGGTCGAAACCTACCGCGACCTGCTCTCGGGAATGCTGGATTTGTACCTGTCCAGCATCAGTAACCGCACCAACGAAGTGATGAAGTTTCTGACCGTGATCGGTACGATCTTCATGCCGCTGACCTTTCTGGTGGGGGTCTACGGCATGAACTTCAAGAACCTGCCGGAGCTGGAATGGCATTACGGCTATTTTGCCCTGTGGGCGGTGATGATCGCCATTTCACTGCTGATGGTGGCATATTTCAGAAAAAAACGCTGGCTGTAGGAGACTATATGACACGGCTGATATTGAAATGGGTGCTCAATTCGTTCGCCCTCTATTTTGTCATGAAAATCATTCCCGGCATCCGGATCGACCGTTTCCAGGACCTGCTGGTGGCAGCTCTGGTGATCGGTCTTTTGAACGCCTTTCTGCGCCCGATCATCATCCTGCTGACCCTGCCGGTCACCATGCTGACCCTGGGGCTGTTTACCCTGGTGATCAACGGCCTGATGTTCTATCTGGCGGCCTACCTGGTCAGCGGTTTCCAGGTCACCGGCTTTGGCGCCGCCTTCCTGGCTGCGCTGCTTTTCAGTCTGTTCAGCTTCGTTCTCAACATGGTCTTCGGAACAAAAAAATGATCGCCCCTTTCCTGTACACCCTACCTTCGTGTCTCCCGTTTTGCAGGACGTGACCATCGTCGCGGAGCTTGTTTCCAGGATTGTCCGGACGATCCGGGAACAGCAGCTTTTCAGTCCGGGTGACACGCTGATCGTGGCGCTCTCCGGCGGCGCCGATTCGACCGCGCTGCTGGATCTGCTGGGGCGGCTGCCCGGTTACGATCTGCGGCTGGTGGCCGCCCACCTGAACCACTGCCTGCGCGGTGCGGAATCCGATGGTGACGAGCAGTTCTGCCGCGGGCTGGCTGGTGACCACGGAATACCGATCGAAATCCTGCGTCTGGATGTCAAGCAGTTCGCGGCAAGCGCCGGCCTGAACCTGGAAGATGCCGGCCGTCGCGCCCGCATCGCGTTTTTGGAACAGATGCGGGAAAAATATTGCGCCGCGGCCATAGTGACCGCCCATCACGGCGACGACCAGGCCGAGACCGTGCTGATGAGGCTTTTGCGCGGCTCCGGCATGACCGGGCTTTCCGGGATGCAGTATCGCAATCGGCGCGGCCATGTCCGGCCGTTGCTTGACGTCACCCGCGCCGAGATCGAACGATACCTGGCGGAACTGGGGCTTGCCTGGCGCGAAGATGCCAGTAACCGCGACCTGGACTTTCTGCGTAACCGGATCCGCCATCAGCTTCTGCCACTGCTGGAACAGTACAACCCCGCCATCCGCCGTACCCTGACCGCCACCGCCGCGCTCCTTTCCGATGAAAACGCGCTGCTGGACAGCCTGGCCGAACAGGCCTTCGAGGTCTGCTGGCACAGCAGTCATGGCAGTCATGGCAGCTCCCTGGTCTGCGGAATTGCCGGATTCAAGGCGCATCCGCCCGCTCTGCAGCGGCGGATGCTGCGGCTCGCCTGCCTCCGCCTGGCCGGAAACCTGGTAGGATTCACCCTCGGGCATATCGAATCAATCCGGCAACTGCCGGATTCACCACGTCCCAACGCAAGGCTCTCACTGCCGCAAGGCATCGGCGCCATGCGCGAGTACGACCGGATCGTACTTCGGTTCAACCCGCGAGAAGCACCGGTTGTCGCCGAAGATATAATCATCCCGGCCCCGGGCAGTTACCGTCTCCCCTGGGGCGGATCTCTGGAGGTCGAAACCTGCTCCACACCGGTTGACTTCAATCAGTTGCCTGCCGGTGCCGCTTGTTTCGATATGTCCAGGACACCTTTCCCCTGGCGGATGCGCAGCTTCCGCGCCGGTGACCGCATCGTGCCGTTCGGCATGACCGGCAGGAAAAAGGTCAAGGATATTTTTATCGACCGCAAGATTCCGTTGCCTGACCGCAGGCGGATTCCGCTGGTATTCTGCGGGGACGAGTTGATCTGGATCGCGGGAGTGTGCGCTTCGGAGTCATGCAGGATTGCTCATGCGGATGCGGCTCTGGTCAAGGTGGAGTGGCACAAATGATCTGAGGTTGGTTGTTGCTCATTGCAGTGTGCAAACGTTTTGTTGCATCAATGAAAACAGATGGTTATGATTTTAATGTTATAGTCCTTGCATTGTTAGAATGATGTGTGCTACCCCGTTCATTAAATTAATACATCGAAAAGGCACAACACGGGCAACCGTGTGTCGCAAAGCTACCATCCCACCGGGATAGAGGGGTTGTCGAAATGTCACAGATAACAGAATATTATATTTGAAAGCCCGCCCTCGCATAGAAGGCGGGCTTTCTGTTTTAATTTGATTTTTCTCAAGGAGTTGCCCTGATGCTACTTACATCCTTCCGCTTGCTCGTCACCGGTTTCATGGTTTTCATGATCTTTGCGTCACTTCCCTGTATTCCCGCCATTGCCGCTTCATCCGGAAACATGCCGGAATCCGCGATCGAGTTGACCGTCATGGACCGTCGGATCACGCTCAGGGCCAACAACACCAGCTACCGCGAGATACTGAAACAGATCACCGCCAAGACCGGCATCAAGACCCAGGTGCTGGAAG
>MGZK01000040.1 GCA_001802125.1 Geobacteraceae bacterium GWC2_55_20 | reverse complement strand
TTCTTGTGATGAAGTTCCACGAAACGCGGGTCTTTGGCAATCTTTGCCCAATCATACTGTTTTTCTGCCATTGGTTACTCCTTTCTTACAATAGTGTTAGTGTCGCACTAAGTTAACTTCGGTTTTTTTCACTTCCTCCTTTCGACAAGAGTTATACCTGAAGATCAAACCGGTATTTTTACATAACCGAATTTCATCGAGAGTTCTTCCGCACCCTTCAGCATTGAAGGGATGACCTCCTGTTCCAGCCGATCCTGCAACATCCGGAAAGAAGGCGCCAGCAGGGTCAATGCACCGACCACCTTACCCGCATAATCGCGGATCACCACCGCTACCGCGCAGATACCTTCACCCAGGCCGCCGAAATCCACCGCAACGCCCCTCTGGCGAATTTCATCCAGCTCTTTTTCAAGCTGCAGCGGGTTGGGAATATCGCGTCTTTTTGCCCCGCGCCCGCGAAGATCTATCGAAGTGACCGACTTGAGCACTTTGCCGGCCGCATTGGTAAAAAAAGGAAAACGCTTGCCAACCATGTCCACGGCCTTGATCTGCTGAAGTGAATCGACCATATCGAGGAACAGCACCTCGTCGTTGTTCATCACCGTGATGTAAACCGCTTCATCCAGCTTGCGGGCCAGCTCTTCCATCACAGGGTGAGCCAGACGGATCAGGCTGGTGCTTTTGAGGATATGCTGGGCCATCTGAAAAGCCTGTATACCGAGACAGTATGAACCGGACACTTCGTTCTTCTCCACAAGCCCTTTTTCTTCAAGCGTGGCCAACAACCTGAAGACTTTATTACGACTCAATTCCAGCTTGTTCGCCAAAACCTGAACGGTTGGATTGGCGCCGTCCTCGGCAAGAGTTTCAAGCAGGTCAATCGCCTTGATCACGGCTTGAACCGAATATGTGCCTTTCTCTCTCGTCATTCGCACGTCCTCACCAGCAAACAAGATAGTATTTAAAGGTCAGTACATGTCCTTTTTAGAATGGATTATTACAACTTCTAGTACAATGTTTTAAAGTTGTCAACGCAAAATTGTATTATTTTTTATCATGCTAAAAATATCACATGATATAAGCATGTTATCGAGTACGTTTTCACAACTCATATTGCATATTATACCAATTTAAGGTTTTATTTTCGCGAAAATAGCCTTATTTTTGAGATGTATACAAGCATTTTCAGATACTGTTATTTTGAATTTCATAACCGCTTTAAATTTGGAATTGATAATCGCATTATATTTTGCTGGAACGGCACGGAGTAATTTATGTTGCATGATCAGGCAAATTACAGAAAAATGCCCATACATTGCCAACCGGCGATTCCATCACTTCAAAAGTCGAGGTTTTCATGAGCAATTACCCCCTGATCCTGTGCGCCGTACTATTATTGATCGCGGCGGAATCCTTTGCAGAGAATCCACGGCCATCCCTGGACATCGTCAAACAACAGATGGCGGCCCGTTACGGCGACAGACACCCCGCACAGTGGGGGGAAAACACCTTTGGTGTAAAAACCAGGCTGGATACAAAAGAGAAGGTGATCGCCCTGACACTGGACGCCTGCGGCAGTGCCAAGGGTAAAGGCATTGATTCCGGGCTGCTTGATTTTTTGGCAAGGGAACAGATTCCCGCCACGCTTTTCATCAATTCACGCTGGATAGATGCCAACCCGGACGCGTTCGTGGCGGTTGCCGCCAACCCGCTATTTGAAATCGCCAACCACGGGACCTGGCACAAACCGGCCTCGGTCAGTGGCCGCTCGATTTATGGGATTCCAGGCACAAAAGATGCTTCGGAACTTGTCAGTGAGATTGAATTGAATGCGCGCAAAATAGAGGAGCTTACCGGAAAGCGGCCGAAGCTTTACCGCTCCGGCACCGCCTATTACGATGAGGTGGCGGTGGAGATCGCCAATGCTCTCGATCATCAGGTAGCCGGCTTTTCACTGTTGGGCGACGCCGGCGCAACCTACAGCGCGGCACAGGTCAAGGCAGCGCTCCTGAGAGCCGCACCGGGTGATATCGCCCTGCTGCACATGAACCATCCGGAAAGCGGTACGGGAGCCGGCATCATCGCCGCTATACCGGAGCTGAAGCGGCGCGGCTTCCGCTTTGCACGTATGTCCGATTACCCACTCAAATAAAGGACCAGACATGCTCCACATCATCCAGAACGACCCGGAAGTCCCGCCAGGCAACATCATCGACAATCTGGAACAGCTGGAACAGCCATATTTCCTGCATCACCCTTATCTTGGGGAAACACTGCCGGATCTTCGTGACATCACGGCCATGATCGTAATGGGTGGGGCCATGGGAGCCAACGACGACAAGCTGCACCCGTTTCTTACGGAGCTGAAGCTCCTGATCCGGAGAGTTGTCGAGCATGGCCGGCCATACCTGGGCATCTGCCTGGGAGGACAGCTGCTGGCGGCGGCCTGTGGTGGACGAGTCGTTTCAAATCGCTGGGAGGAGTTGGGAACGCTGGAGGTTAATTTGACAGCAGCGGGAAAATACGACCGCTTGTTTGCAGGACTGGAGGGGTCGTTCACCACATTTCAGTGGCATCATGACAGTTTTGATATCCCGCCGGATGCCGTACTGCTGGCCTCGTCGCCGGCCTGTCAGCACCAGGCTTTCCGGATCGGCGCTTGCGCCTGGGGCACACAGTTCCACCCGGAGGTAACCGAAGAGATCATCCGCGACTGGTGCGACTGGACCCCCGCCACCGGGACACGCGTTGAAGAACTCGTGGCCCGGTGGCGGACTGTCCAAAAAAACTATCATGGGATTGCGCTACGGTTGCTGGGGAATTTCCTGGGAGCTGCCAAACTGACCGGCTCCAGCGGAATCGCAAGCGTCGGCTGATATTTACGGGGCTTGCGGCAAGTACCGTTAAAACTGGATCTGCAGCCTTTTGGTCGTACCTTCTTCCTTCACCCAGAGCAATGTTTTCTTGGAGCGGGTACACCAGTCGCGTACGTCTTTTTCGAAAGTGGGACAATCGGCAATAACTTCCAGAACATCTCCCGGTTTCATCTTGACCGACATCACCGTAACCTTCAATGTTGGTTGTGGACACTTGAGACCTCGTGCATCCAGTAGTGTGACTGCCATCTGCTACCCCCTTGTTTTCCTGAATTTGATTTTATGAACAACTTTGATTGTGCTGTGCATCAAGCGTTATTTTCCCGTAACAGTCGCAGCGGACCGAGCGCCCTGACCGCCTCTACCATTTCACCGATGACCCGGTTGAACTTTTCCCCCTCACCGGCCGAGACATAATCCAGCCGGCAGCGCTCCTTTTCGACCCCCAGCTGCTCCAGCACCAGGTTCAGCAGGGCATGACGCTGCAGAGCGCGGCAGTTGCCCTCCTTGTAGTGGCAATCGCCGGGGTGGCAGGCCAGGATGATAACACCATCGGCTCCTTTTTCATAGGCCGAGAGAACGAACTGGGGATCGACCCGGCCGCTGCACATGACCCGGATGACCTGCACGTTGGGCGGATAGGGAGCCTGCATCCCTCCGGCCTTGTCGGCGCCGGCATATGAGCACCAATTGCAGAGAAAGCCGATTATTTTCGGCTCGAAGCCTTGAGGGACTGACTGTGCGCTCATTTCAGTACTCCTTCTATCTCGGCCATGATCTGGTCATTGGTGAAATGGTGGCCGGTGATGGCACCGGCCGGGCAGGCAGCCACGCAGGTGCCGCAGCCATGGCAGAGCACGGCGTTGACGCTGGAAGCGTTATGCCCGCTGTCGAAAGAGACGGCGCGATAGGGGCAGACCGATATGCAGAGGCGGCAGCCGGCGCAGCGGACCTCGTCCACCTCGGCATTGATCGGCTCTATCTCCAGGGTACGCCCCGGCTGGAGTCCGGCCAGGGTATAACCAGCGGCGGCCATCCCCTGCAGGATCGCCTTCTGGATATCCATCGGCTCCTGGCAGGAACCGGCCAGGTAAATTCCCTTGATGGCACTCTGGGCGGCATCCATGCGGCCATGCAGCTCGCGGAAAAAACCGGACGAGTCACAGCCGACATCCAGAAGCGCGGATAGCCGTCCGGTTCCTTCGGCCGGGATCACAGCCGGGCAGAGCACGACCATGTCGGCCACGTTATTTTCTCCGTTTGCGCTCACCTGGAGCCGGCCGTCATCCGCCAGCGTGACCGCAAGATCATCGATACTGCTGTAACGCTTCAGACTGGTGTTGGCATTGCGGGCAGCATGCCGGAAAAGCGTGTGCGCGGTTTTACCCGGCATGACCAGTTCACGATGATAATGGGTAATGGCGGTGTCCGGATGCCTGGCGCTGACCAGGTGGTTGAACTTGAAGGCATACTGGCAGCAGATACCGGAGCAATAAGGCTTGTGATCGCTGTCTAGGCTCCCGACACAGTGGATGATGGCCACAGATAAAGGGACATTACCGGCTCTGGTCAGGATCTCTCCAGCGGTCGGACCGGTGGACGACAGCAGCCTTTCGAACTGCAGCGCATCGTACACATCGGGAAATGCACCGAAGCCCATGCCGGCCACCCTTGAGGCGTCATACAACCCGGCGCCGGTGGCCAGGATGATGGCGCCGATCCGGCGTTCGACCACATTCTCCACCTGTTCCAGATCCACAACGTCTTCGCCCATGGGGCAGGCGTCCTTGCAGGCCCGGCACTCCTCCCCCCTTGAACGGACGCAAACCTCCTCCATCAGGAACGGGGCATTCGGCAGGACACCGGTAAAGGCGAAATCGATCGCCTTACGTTCACTGGCACTGTTGTTAAACCCGTTCATCGTCACCGCCGGGCAGGCGGCAGCGCATTCGCCGCAGCCGATGCATTCGTGCAGTGAGACATGGCGTGGCCGCTGGCGGATCCTGGCGATAAAATTGCCGTAAAAACCGGTCACCTCGATCACTTCCGACATGGTCATCAGCTCGATCTTCCCGGCATGGTCGCCGTGCAGCAGTTCCCCCATCAGCGGTTCAAGCATGCAGGGGGCGCACTCCAAATCCGGAAACAGCTCTTCGAAACGGACCGGCAGACCACCGATCATCGGCGTCCGCTCCACCAGCACCACCGAGCGGCCGGCTTCGGCCAGCGCCATGGCGGCCTTCATTCCGGACGGTCCGGCGCCGATTACCAACGCATCGGGACAGGCCTCCAGCTCCTTTTTTTCCAGCGGTTGCTGCAACCGCACCCGGTAGAGCGCTCCACGAACGGCCCTGATGGCCTTGGCGGTCGCGATTTCCGGATCCTCGGTGACCCAGGCGATCTGTTCCCGGATGTTGACCATCTGCAACAGATAGGGGTTCAGCCCGGCGTTGATCATGCAGCGCCTGAAGGTGGCCTCATGGTCCCTGGGCGAACAGGCTGCCACGATTACCCGGTCCGGCAACTCCGCCTTCAGGCTCTCCTCGAACTGCAGCTTGCCATCTTCGGAACAGATAAAATCAACAGTTTTTAAAAAAGGCTGTTCCGGAAAGGATCCGGCCGCCTCGGCAACCGCTGCGGAGCTGATCTTGTCGGCGATATTGGAACCGCAGTTGCAAAAATATATTCCGATCTTCATCAAGCCGCCCTCCCGTTGACAATTTCATCGACAATCCGGTTCACGGCGCCCGGCAGCGCCGCGGCCACCCCATCGCTGAAGCGCTCGCCGAACAGGTCGATTTCCAGCGCCTCAATGCCCCAGAAAGAGACCAGTTCCGGCAGCGGAACCCCCACCAACCGTCCCAGGTCGTAGGCCGTCGCAAAATCAGTATCGTGGCTGGAAAAAGTGTTTTTAGTGGTGACGAAATCCGTCGCATTGAAACGCTTCACTGTCCCCGCCGGCGCTCCGCTCAGCATCGCATCCACCACCACCGCCTGCCTGTAACCGGCCATCGCCTCCATCAGCCGGATTCCGCCGGTGTGCAGTTCCAACAGTTCGAGATCTTTACGGTGGCGCAGGCGTTCCGCCACAGCACGGGCAACGGCGATGCCCACACCGTCATCGGAGAGCAGCGGGTTGCCCATACCGATGATCACGACCCCGGCGGTCATCCCTTCCTCCGCATTTCGCGCAGCAACTCGCCGTGACTGTCGCGCAACGCAACCGTCAGCGGCATCTTGCCGGGCAGGAAGTGGGTGGCGCAGGAGAAGCAGGGATCGTACAGACGGAAGGCCATCTCGATCCTGTTGAGGATCGACTCTTCCGGGGCATTATCGGTGATCAATTTTTCCGCGGCCCGCCGGATCGACATAGAAATCGGGGCGTAATTGTTGGTGGTGCCGACGATCATGTTGACCTTGGTCAGCACTCCCCTGGCATCGGTGACAAAGTGGTGGGTCAGCGTCCCGCGCGGCGCCTCGACCGAGCCTACCCCTTCACCTACAAAACGGGCCGGGTCCGGGATATTGCGGGTTTCCGGCGAGGTAATTTCCGGATCCAGCGCCAGTTCCAGCATATTTTCGGAGGCGTAGAGCAGCTCGATCAGCCGCGCCCAGTGGGTTGCCATGCGGTGGTGGATCGGCTGGTAACGGGCTCCGGTGAGTTTTTTACAGCCGAAGGCCTCGTACATGCGCTGGTATTCGGCATTGGCCAGTGGCGTCGCCATCCCCTCCGAGACATTCAGGCGCGACAGCGGCGTGGCGGTGTAAATCCCGCTGCCGATGCCGTCGGT
>MGZK01000039.1 GCA_001802125.1 Geobacteraceae bacterium GWC2_55_20 | reverse complement strand
GTCCAGGTGCTGGCCGGCTATGTAGGTAGCGTTAGGCGGGACCGAGACCGAGCTGGCTGTGGGTGCTACTGCGTCAACCAGGACGCCGGTGGTCGATGCAACGTTGTACAAGGTCAGGTTGGCATCTCCGCCGGTTGCGTTCTTGATTGTGCCGCCATTCAAGCTCAAAGCTCCAACCGTAATTCCGTCATTGTCCTGGTTGCCTGAGGCAACCGTATAGCGGAAGAGCAAATTCTGTGTATCAGATCCACTCACATAAGAAGCTTGTACAGTGCCACCTGTGTTCAGGGCCAGGGACAAAGTCGGAGTTCCAGTCACTGTGACATTAGAATCGAAAGTAACTGTAAAGTTTAACGCATCGCCTGCTTTGTAAGTAGTATTCGAGGGAACCGAAACTGAAGAGACTGCGGGTAGCGGCACAACCGTTACGGTTATCTGCCGGGTGGCGCTGGCCGTGCCGTCGCTGACCTGCACGGTGAAGGTTTCGCTGCCGCTGTAGCCGTTTAAGGGCTGATAGGTGATGCTGCCGCCGGGGGTGATGTCGCTGCTGCCGGAGCTGGTGGTGGCGCCGGAAAAGGTGAGCGTGCCGCCGTGGTTGGGGGCCACGCTCTGGCTCCAGGTCTCGGTCTGGCTGGAGTCGGTGTCGCTTACGTGCAGCAGACTCTTGATATCGGTGGCGCCCGAGTTCTGGTTGACCGTCAGGGTGGTGGTGGCGCCCACGAAGGTGGGGGATACGTTTAGACTGCTGACAGTGACCGTGATGCTACCGTTTGCGTTTAGCGCGCCACCGGTACCCTGGCTGCTGGTGTTACCGTCGGAGAACGTCCAGTTGATCTGAACCGAGGACGGTGAGCCGATGCTGTTGCTGTAGGCAATCTGGCGCATGGCGGAGTTGATCAGAGTTTCGGTAGCGTTGCTGCCGAATGTGAGCAGCAGTGTGCCGCCTGAGTTTGTGGTTACCGTGCCGATAACGGTTCCGCCTACCGTCAGGTTACCACCTTCGGTGAGGGCGGCAAGAGTGCCGCTGGCGCTGAACTGATCATTAGAGTTGGCCCCTCCGCTCCTAAGCAGGGTCAGGGTGGCGCCGTTGAAAGAGGCGACGGACAGTTCGGCATCGAATACTGCCACATCATTGTCCAGTACTACGGGGGAATCACCCTGGGTATACGAGGGTGTGCCGTTGAGAGTATTGGCAATACTTGACCCAAAAGAGACGTCCCTGCTGCCATCAGAGTTGAACCGGTCAACGGCAAGATCGTAATATACCCATGTTGAATCGGGGTGCGAGCCAACGGCAACTATTCGACCATCCCCTTGAAGCATGGCCGCCTCACCTGTCTCGCTCCCTGCGACGACCAGTTTGCCGTCACCGTCGAAGGTCGTATCGAGGGAGCCATTGCTGTTCAGCCGGACAAAGGTGGTCTGGCCGCCGGATGCCCCGCTCGCCAGAATTTTTCCGCTGCTCTGGACCGCTACATCCTTGACGGTGTCATCGGCACCCAGATCAAGGATCACTTTGCCGGTAGTGTTGAATCCGGTATCCAGGGTGCCGGTACTGGTGAGGCGCAAAACCAGGAAGTCGTTATTTGAGCCGTTGTAACCATTGCCGCCGACTATAATTTTCCCGTCGCTCTGGATCGCCACGGCTATTCCTCCGTCGTAGCTGGAAGCAACGTTGAACGAGGCAATACCGCTGGTGTTAAAGGAAGTGTCGAGGGAACCGTCGTCGTTATAACGCAGTACAGTCAGCAGATAAGCTCCGGCCTGTGTGCCCACCACGACGATCTTGCCGTCAGGCTGCACGGTGATGCCCGAGGCATAGTTGTAATCGGTTGTTGCTCCGACATTGGTGGTAACGATGCCGGTACCGTTGAAGGTGGTATCGAGGGTGCCGTCCGGCTTGACCCGCAGAACCGTGGTGTACTGATAGACGGTGCCGCTAACCCTCCATTGGGATTCACCAACCAGCAAGATATTTCCCCTGGCATCCATGCTCATGCCGTGGGCAGTCGCCGCGTTCTCAGTGCCCACGCTAAAGGATGCGGCACCAGCGGTGCCGAAGCTGGCGTCGGCCGAACCATCGGCATTGAAACGGACCACCCCGAATTCGTGCAGATTGTTGCCCGTAGTCGGATCTCCGGCGCCGACCACAATTTTGCCGTCTGGAAGGACGGCGATAGCTATCCCAGTCTCGTAAGCAAAATCGGAAGTCCAGAGGTTTATTTTGGCAAAACCGCTGCTACCAAAGGAGGTATCGAGTGATCCGTCTGTATTGAACCGGGCCAGAAGCAGGTTGTTTTCACTGTATATCCAGTTTGCGGGATCTATGACTTCTGAAACATTTCCGGCCACCAGGAGCTTTCCGTCCGGCTGCATGGCTACTGCATAGCCCAATTCCTCCCCGGAGCTAGTTGCGAGAATAACCTTGCCCGTCCCGACACTGAATGTCGGCGAATCATTGACCGCCGTTACAGAAACAGTGATGTCGTTGTTGGTTGAAACATTGCTTATGGAATCGGACAGGGTAACCCGCACGGTACGACTGGTTGTGGAGGGAACGCTGTTGTTAGTGGTTTTGAAATTCAGGTTTTGCAGCAAGGCGCTGACGGCCGCATCGGTGGCGCTGGAGTTGAAAGTGACGGTCAGCGGCAGGTTGCCGCTGCCTCCACCCACCGTGCCAATGATCGTGCCGCCATAGGTGACGGAACTGCTGACCAAGCCGATCTGTCCGGCTTCGCTGCCCTGGTTATTGATACCGATGAGGTCGGCTACGAATTCCTGCCCGGATGTAAATGAAGCAAGCAGCTTGCCGCCGGTCCAGTTTACATCCTCGGTGGCGGTGGCATTGCCGCCCTGGTCAAGCAGAACCGCGCTGCCACCTTCGGTGTATGAAACGCTGTCGCCGGTCAGGTTGGTGATTATTGGGGCCGCGTTGCATGACGCAGTGGTGAATGTCAGATCGCTACCATTGGTTGTGCCGCCGCTGTTTACCGCATTGACCCGGAAGTGGTAGAGAGTGTTGCAGGTCAATCCTGAAATGGCCGCCGAGACAGACGTATCGGTAGAACCGGTTACCGGACTCTGGGTAGCGGTTGCCGAACTGCCGTATCCGGTGGTGGCGCCATAATCGAAGGTAACCACGCTGCTGAATCCGTTGGCGTTGACCGTGCCGTTCAGGTCGCGCCGGTGGCGGAGATACTGCTGGCGGCATTGGTGGCAACAGTGGGAGGGGATATGTAGGTAAACTGATCGCTGGCACTGGTAGAGCTGGCGCCACCGGCCGTGGTAACGGTTATGTCAACCGTGCCGGCGGAGCTAGCCGGAGCGGTGGCAGTTATCTGGGTTCCCGAGTTGATTGTGTAACTCGTGGCATTGGCGCTGCCGAATTTAACTGCGGTGGCATATAACAGGTTTGTACCGGTGATGGTAACGGATGTGCCACCGGCGGTCGAACCGCTTGTTGGCAAGATACCGGTGACGGTTGGGGGAGGCAGTGGCGCCATGGCATTTGAGACAGTAAAATTTTGAAAGGTAAAGTTGGCAGGACTTGGAAAATTATTTGTAGCTGTAAAATGAATTTCGAAAGATGTAAGCTGTTCGCCGCTGACATTCGTCAACGTGAGCGTTTTTGGAATTCCCAACTCTATAACATAGTTGATGTTCCCTGTCTGAACGGTCCCACCGGCAAGCTTGTTTCCGATTATATTCACCGTAAAGGAGCATGAGCCGCCGCTTGCGGTCGAGCCGGCCCCCTCGACAACCAATTGGTTCAGCTGGAATGAACCGAGTGTGGAATTATTGGCCGATACCTTCATCCAGTGTTCGTTCGTATCAAAACCAGTGCTGGTATAGCTATGTGTAATAAATGCACCTACGGGAGGGTAGGCGGGAAGTTCATTGATTATACCCGGTGACGCATCGGTACCGACAGGTCCACCATCATAGGTCAGCTTGAAATCAGTCGAGGACCATGACACATAGGATCCTCCGTCCCTGCCGTATATATCATATGGGCTGTTTTGGATGAGTGGCGGGGTGCCGGTCGTAAATATGGTATAGACATCCTGCAAGCCATTCGGCAACGCGGCTTCGGCGGGAGGCACGGAGAGGAACAAGCAGAACGCAGCAAACACCGAAATCACGTTTATGGCTTTTCGCAGGATAGTCATTGTGTCTCCTCCAGCTGTTTTATGGCGCCTCATATGCTTAATGCGCCGCATGGTGTTTGCGGCCCATGGTCGCCCACGACATGTTTAAACTACTGCTTACGGCCTCTGTGGGTATTCACCGTTGAGCGCAATGCACATCAACAGCGGCAGATAGGGCTGCATATTGTCATGCGCTATCGGACCCGTCGCCGACCCGGCCAATTGCACGGCATCCGTGGCCATTTGGACATTTACAGGCGGAGGGAGACAGGTGTTGGTGGTTACAGGCGGTCTTCCCGTTGCCTGCACCCTGGACAGATAGTGGTTCGCAACGGTTGTCTGGTTCGAATCAGAATTCGATACGACATTCAGCGCATGGGTATGAGGCGGAAAGTTGTTCGCCGTCAACGGCACCGTGGCGTCTCCGACAACTCCGCCCAGAGTTCTGGGGGTCAGTTGCGGACCGGCGCCGACATCCATCGGCGCACGCCCCTGAAGATTCGGCAGGCCAAAGGTGGACCGGCCATCACCTCCGTAGGTTATGCCTAAAATGGAATAAAGAGCCTGGTTCTGCGCGATCTGCAGGATCTGCCCGTCGCATGTTGCCCAGCCCATCGGTGCAAAAGTAAATGCAAAGGCTCGTATCTCTCCTATGAATGGATCTGCCATAACATGATTCTCCCTTGGTAAGTAGAATATGATTTTGCCTTTTTATGGCGGGTAAGTATGTTCGATAGCCACTTATCCTGTCTAACAGGGTCAGGATCTCGAAGGGTAATATCCTGTCAGTGCAATGCAGTAGTTGATGACCAATGAAGGCTGCATGTTGTTGTGGGGCGCGGAAGCGCCGGATGGAGAGAGCGTACCGGCCGCAAGCGTGTTCGGCGGTAATTTTGCGGTTGCATATGCATATTTGGTACTTTCGGCCACGGTTGCCGGCACATTGTCTTTGGGTATGTTCGTCCCCGCGGTCCCGGAATTGGCAGCCAGTGCATGGGTATGGAGCGGCAATTGCGAAGTCGCCGCCAATGCAACACTTTCCGTTCCGCCCTTCACACCCTCCAGGTAAGCGCTGCTTCTGTGCAGCATCGTTCGGCCCCTCAAATCCGGCAGGTTAAAAGTAGTGGCTGTGCCCCCATAGGTAGCGCCCAGCAGGCTGTACAGCGCCTGGTTCTGGCTGATATTCAGGGTCTGGCCGTCACAGGTGGCCCAACCGCTGGGAGCATATCCAAAACTGAACAGCCGTATTTCTCCGAGAAAAGGTTCTGCCATATTCTCCTCCTTTTATAGTTTAGTCCCTGGTTGGAAAATATCCGGACAGTGCGATGATAAAATTTACGCACAAGGCGGGCATCACGTTGGAATGGGGTTGGGCGGCAGTGCTGGACGACATCCCCACCGTGGACGCGTTCATGACGCTGTCGGGAGTCGCGTTCGAATAGAAGCTGAAACCGACACTGTTTCCCGGATAGTTACCGTTCGGAGCAGCGGTCGTGCCGTCTCCACCCGTGCTGATCAGGTGATTGTGGGCTGGAATATTGGTTGGATCCAGTGTTTCCGTCTCAGTGCCGATCGCAGTCGCAAGCGGCCGGTTGCTCAACCCGGCCCCCTGCCCCATGTGGAGCGGCAGACGCCCCCTCAGGTCCGGCAGTTTGAAGGTGGTAGTCCCGTCTCCGCCGTAGGTTGTTCCGATCAGCGCAAACAGGGCGCTGTATTGATTGATCTCCAGGACGCTGCCATCGCAGAAGGCCCAATCCATCGGTGCGAAGGTTCCTCCGAACATCCGTATTTCTCCTGTGTAACAATCGCTCATAGCTTTCCTCCTCCTAGTGGGAAAATAAATTCAACTACCACCTCGACACATGACGCGCCACATCACTGCGTTTTCACCGCTCATAATTCTCCATGGGTTACACCTCCCGAGGAGCACTGAAGATCGCCTGGTAGTAAACCGCATCCGTTTTCCCGGTGTGCACCGGCCCCAGAAACAACTCCAATTCCCCCATCTGCGGATGTCTCACCATGTGGGTGCTGTGTCTGAACGCAGCAGTGGATTCACTTTTAAAAAGAAGTGAGAAGGAGTCCAGTGATCCGGAGCTTTTATCTGTCACTTCCACCAGTTCTATCGTTACCTTTTCCATACCATCGGGCAGCACCTCGAATGCACTGTTCAGATGGGGCACGAAATCTTCTTTATTCATCTTTGCAACCATTGTTTTCCCCTTTCGTTGCTGTTTCCCGCATATATTACAGATGAATAATTGAATAATATCAATGATATTGTCAATCTTTTTTTGAGTAATTCCCCTATGTTATAAACTCGGACATACGACACGCAGGATTCTATTTGCACAACAGCCAGTACTTATGCTCCGACAACTCCACCCGCTTACCGGTAACCGATTACCAATTACAACGACAACAAAGAGGGCGCCCGGCTTTCGCCTGGCGCCCTCTTCCTCATATAATTTCCCTATCTACTTACCTGATCGTAACATTCTCCATGATCACGCTGCCCTGCTCTATGGTCATGGTTCCTTCCAGGATCGTGTTGCCGCCGCAGCTGTTGCAGTCGTACTCGGCGTCGAAGCCCCCTTCCAGCGTTACCTGGCGGTTGCCGTTCAGCACCAGGTTCTCGATGAAGGTGATTGCGCGTGCCTTGATCGTGGCTCCGTTGCCGGTTCCGGCATAGGCCTGTGTCAGGGTCGTGTGGCCGGTGGTTAGTACCATGGCGTTGGGTGCGGCGGTAAAGGTGGCGTTTACGTCTTTGTCTCCGGTCAGGGTCAGGTCGCAGGGGCCGCTGCTGTTTATGCAGGCGCCGCTCCA
>MGZK01000038.1 GCA_001802125.1 Geobacteraceae bacterium GWC2_55_20 | reverse complement strand
GCAGCGGCCTGATGGCGCCACGGGTCGGTATCGCCGCGCACCACCAGGCCAACCAGGCGGTGCGCATCATCCTGGGAGAAGATCAATGGGCAGAATAGCGGTAGCGATGAGCGGCGGCGTGGACTCCTCGGTCACCGCCGCGCTGTTGAAACAGCAGGGACACGAGATCATCGGCATCACCATGCGGCTGTTCGCGCCACATGCCGGCGGCACCGGCTCGGCCGTCAAGGACGCCGCCCTGGTGGCATCACATCTGGGGATTCCCCATCACGTGGCCGATTTCGAGCCGGAATTCAGCCGGCTGATCATCGGCGATTTCATCGACGAATACCGTAGCGGCCACACCCCCAACCCCTGCGTGCGCTGCAACCGCTTCATAAAGTTCGGCCTGCTGCTGGACAAGGCGCGCGAGCTGGGCGCGGAGATGCTGGCCACCGGCCACTACGTCCGTAAAACCACCGATCCGGACGGTACCTGCCACCTGCGCACTGCCCGCAACATCCGCAAGGACCAGTCCTACTTCCTCTACACCCTGTCGCAGCAGCAGCTGAGCCGGGTACTTTTCCCGCTGGGAGAAATCGAGAGCAAGGACAAAGTGCGGCGGCTGGCGCACGAATTCGGCCTGCCGGTAGCCGAAAAGAGCGACAGCCAGGAGATCTGCTTCATCCCCGATGACGATTACGTCGCATTTCTGGAAGGCAGCGGACAGCTGGTCGGAACGCCGGGAGATATCATTCATGTCAACGGCCAGACAGTCGGCCGGCATCAGGGCGCCCACCGCTATACCATCGGTCAGCGCAAGGGGCTGGGGATCGCCTGGAGCGAACCGCTGTATGTGACCGCCATTGACGCGGAGCGAAACGTGGTGATTGTGGGAGAACAGCCCAACGTATTTGCGGAAGGACTAAAGGCCGAAAATGTCAGCTGGATCATTGCGCCGCAGGCGCAGGAGTTTGCCGGCAACTGCAAGATCCGCTACCGCCACCAGCCGGTGGGCTGCCTGGTGCGCCTGACCGCCGATGGCGGCTGCGAAGTCCGCTTTGACGAACCGCAGAAGGCGGTTACGCCCGGCCAGGCGCTGGTTTTCTACCGTGGGGACGAGGTGTTGGGGGGGGGCAGGATCGTGGGGTGACAATCAACAACAAGCTGAAGTAATTTCAAAAGCCCCGCCTGCACAGCCGCAGGCGGGGCTTTTGCATGTTGCTCTACAGCTTTTCTCTTCACGTCAACGCTTCCCAGGTCGGGCTGTCCTTCGGGTTGCGGATCTTGAACTCCAGGTACTGGGCCGCTTTTTTCAGTTTTTCATTTATATTCGCCATTGCGATCACCGCAGTCAACGACTGCAGTACCCGCTGCCGGGCGTTTTCCGACGCAAACCCCTCCCCTTCGGCAATGCCGCGCAGATAGGCCAGCACCGACTTCAGATCATCTTCACCCTTCAAACGCTCCGGGTCGGCAATGAACAGCAGGTATTGCGCCTTTTCGCGAACCGGGCCGCCCAGCTTTTTTTCAGCCAGCAGCTCATCCACCACGGTCACAATGCTCCCTTTTTCGGCATAGTTCAGGTTCTTGTTTTCCAGGTACGACGCCAGGTAGCGCAGCGCGGACAGCCTGCTGGCCGGGTCGCCGATCTTGAATAGCAGCAGTTGCGAGGCCTGCAGCTTCAGGACATCTTCCTGCTCGGGATGCAGAAAACATTGCAGCATCAGCGACAGCTTTTCCTGGGCGGCGCTGCTTAAGCGCTCCCCTTCGGCCTTGCTGCGGATCTGCTCCAGCAGTTCGCGCTTGTTTGCGTATTCGCCGAACCTGATCCTGATGATCAGCGCCCGGACCTCCTCATCTGCGGTCATTTCCCACAGTTCGTCAACCGCCCGGAGTATCCTGGAGCAGATCGTGCGGACTTTTTCGTCCTTGGGCGGTTCATCCTGGTTCCAGTAGTCGGGATAGGTGTCCAATACCGTATCGGCCTCCTCGGGAATCCTGGCTTTTTCCAGGATCATCCTGAAGTAGGTCAGGATTTTGATCTGATAGACGCTGCCACCGTCGTTCAGGGGACGCAGCAGGTCCGCCAGAAAGGTGCTGTTCAGACCGGATGCGCCGCTGCAGAGATAGCGGTAGACCGCCTCCGCTTTTTCCACCTGTCTTTCGATATATTTCCTTTTCAGGGTTGCGCCCAGTTCGGTCGAGCTGACCTTTTTGAAGAACACGCTCAACAGGTTGGAGGCGTGATGCTTGATATTGTTGTCGGCATCGTCGGACACGACAATTTCCAGACAGGCATCAAAGATCCTGACCTGCTCCTGCTCGTCGCGGGAACAGTCAATGTAATCCTCGAGTATCGTGATGATTTCCATCATCAAAGAGCGGTTGCGGCTGTTTAGCAGCGTCATGAACGTTTCGCGCAGGCTGCTGGAATCCACGATCCCGAACAGGAACTTGACCGCCGAGTTGCGTCCGGCCGGCCCCTTGCCGTCGGCTGACTTAAGCAGTTTCAGTATGCTTTCCGCCGGGTCGGTTACCCAGCCCGGAACTAGATCTTCCATGAAATGTTCCGCTTTCCTGCGGACCCTGGCATCCAGGTCATAGATAAAATAACGTGCGACCTCGACCCTGAAATCCTTGGTTGCGTTTGAGGCGGCGATGATCTCGAATGCGCCGGCCTTGTCTTTTGAAGACAACTGGGCAATTTCCTTCTTGGCCTTGGATGCGTCATTGATTTTTATATAAAAATTGACTATGTCCTTGACTGTTACTTCCTCTTCTATTTCCATGGAAGTCGCCTTTCAGAAAGTTTTGTGAGAGTATAGCTTCAACTAACCTCATACGCAACCGTACCGCACATAAACGACAATACTTGCATTACAGGGGGAATTTATGCGCAAAAAAATCATTGCATGCCTGCTTGCTTATTCAGCTTTAGCGAACGTTGCCCAGGCCGGTAACAGCATCACGTTCTACAGGGACGGCGCGATTATTGAGCGTGATGCATCGGCATTGAAAGGTGTGGCGGAAGTGCCGCTCGAACCGGGCCTGCTGGAAGGCACCTTGAAAGTTGTTCCGGCGGCGGGCAGTGTAATTCTGGGAGTGGAGATCAATGCTGCGCGGCAGGATGGCAAAAACAGCCGCGAGTTGGAGGCGCTGATCGAGCAGCGCCAGCGACTGGAAGACCGCCTGCAGGCGCTGGCGACACGCGAAGAGATCTTCAAGGCGGCCGCCAAGTCGCAAAGCGGCAAATCGCCCCGCAAAACCAAGGCGAACCCGGACCCGATGCAGACCATCCGACAGGGGACCGACTTTGCCATAGCCCAGCTCGAAGCGGTCTACACAACCCGCCGCAAGACAACCCAGGAGATAAAAAAGGTGGAAAACCGCATTGCGGTTTTGAAAAGGGGAGGCAAAAGCGGCGGCACCGTTCGCATCAGTGTCTCCCCGCCGCGCGGCAGGCTGACCGTGCGTTACGCCACCGCGGAAACAGGCTGGCAGCCATGGTACGACCTGCACCTGAACGGTTCGGGCGTTGCACGGCTTCAGTTGTCGGCAAAGATGACCGCGAACCATGGCGGCTATCGTCAACTGGTTTCGGCAGCTTCCCTCATGGATGCGACCACGGCAGCTACTTTCCCGGTTCAATCCGGCAACACAAAAATGGCCGAGTTCCAGCTTCCGATCACTGAGGAAAACTTCGATGGCGGTATCTATAACCGCTTTTCAGGACGGCTCGGCAACACCGGAACAGAGTACCTTCCACCGGGAGAGGCCGGATTGTTCAGATCGGGAACATACCTGGGGCGATTCCGCTTTGAAGGGCTTTCATCGGGCAGAAACAGGTTGATTTCCAGCGGCATGTGAAAATGGGGAGTGCCGGGATCGGTATCAGTGCCCATCCAGCGCCGACCTGACCGCCGCGGCCAGCATCTCGGGAAGGATGGGTTTGGAAAGATGCACAAACTCGCCCGCCAGCTTCCCCTTCTGCTGCAGGATGTCATCGCTGTAGCCGCTGAGAAAGATACAGGGGATTTGGGGATATGTCTGATGGATGGCGGCCAACGCTTCCTGACCATTCATCCGGGGCATGATCACATCCAGAAGCAGCAGATCGATCGTGCCGCCGGATTGCTTAATTATCGAAACCGCTTCGGAGCCATCCCTGGCCTCAACGATGTGATACCCCAAATCCCGCAGCAGTTCGACAATCATTTCGCGGACATCATCGTTGTCCTCACCTACCAGTATGGTTTCGCTGCCACGATTCTGCCGCCATGGACAGATCGCCTGTTCAGCGGTTTTAACCCTGCCGCTTTCAACTTTCGGAAACCAGATCGAAAAGGCGGTGCCTTCTCCGGGTCTGCTGGTTACCTTTATGTACCCATTGTGCTGTTGCACAATGCCGAATACGATCGAAAGGCCGAGCCCGGTGCCCTTGCCCACCTCCTTGGTGGTAAAGAACGGATCGAAAATCCGCTCAACCAGTTCCGGCTCGATGCCGCTGCCGGTATCACTGACTGTCAGCTTCACATAGCTGCCAGCGGGAATCCAGGGCGGGGCCTCGGGATCTTGCCCGGTAAATGTTCCGGCGCCGGTTGAAATGTTCAGAAAACCGCCGTCCGGCATGGCATCACGGGCATTGTTGTACAGATTCAGCACAACCTGCTGCAGTTGCCCATGATCAGCCTGCAGCAACAGATCCTGCAAAGACGGATCAAATTCGACACTGATGTCTTCGCCTGCCAGTCGGCAGAGCATCTCCATCATATCCGAAATCAGCAGGTTGAGATCCACGGTCTTTACGGACAAGTTCTGTTTGCGGCTGAATGCCAGCATGCCGCGCGTCAGTGAGGCCGCCTTTTCCGCCGAGCTGATTATGCGCCGTACTGCGGGCAGATGAGGCGAGCCGCTATCCAGTCGCGTTTCGATAAGACTGGCGTAACCAAGTATGGCGGCCAGGATGTTATTGAATTCATGGGCGATGCCGCCGGCTAACTGGCCGATCGAATCCAGCTTCTGCGCATGGTAGAGCTGTTCCCTGAGAAGCTCTTTTTCATGCCCGATTCTTTTGTAATCGCTGATATCCCTGATCGACTCGATGGCGCCGATTTTTTGGCCGTCAAGATCATACAAGGGCGATGCGGCAATCCAGAGATGCCGGTCATCAAACCTGTTGTTTGCCGGTATGAAAGACTCCGCAATGATCGAATTTCCCTGCCTTTTGAAATACTTGTAATTGAAATCCGACAGTCCCTCCTCATTGTCGATAAAATTGATCAGGGCCGGCCGGCGCAGGCCATAGAAAGGTATCGCATAGGCAAAATCACCCTTGTTCAGAACGGTTTCCTTGACATGTCCGGTCATCTCTTCAAGTGCCTTGTTCCAGGCGATCACGCGCTGTTCAGCATCAATGACAAAGGTTGCATCCGGCAGAAAATCAATGATGGACTGGAGCTGTTGATTCAGCGACTGCAACTCATGCTCCTGGGTTCGTTGGCGCTTGATGACATCCAGAAAGGTATTTGACTGACTGTTGATCAACTCGCCCAGTTTGGCAATCAGCTCCACCGGGGAATTTATGCTGGCACGGACGCTAAGGTTGCCACCTGCCAGAAGAAGCAATGTTTCATAATGCTCACATAATCCGATGGCCGTTTCATGACTCTCCTCAATCAGATCCTTCGTGAAATCCGCCACCTGGTTCAATAAAGGCACCAGCGGACGGAACACGTCCGAATCCCCGGGCAGGACAAGCCGCGCATCCGGATCCCCTATGGAAAGAAGCTCCAGCATCTGCTGAACGGCAGCACAATCGGCCTTTACCTTAGATCTTCTGCTGACGGTTTCCGCGTGACACTCCGCAAGTCTGGATGCAATTTGCGCAAAGAGCGCCCGGTCGCCATGCCGGTGCAGCAGGTCGCAATCCAGACACAAGGAATACAGCCTGATCGGGTCGGAGGGCGGGATTCCGGCGCATCGCGCCTGCAATGGCTGGATCCGTTCAGCTGCCGAATGTGCCGAATACTGATCGGAAAGAATGCATTTTGGAGGTGGCATTCCATTTTCAACCATGCGTATTTCCCTCTTAAAACAGATATCCGCTAAAAGCGGATCAAGGCGTGCTTGCGGTAGCCGCCATCATCACGCATGGACAACAGAGTCTTCTTCAGACGAAGGCACCAGGCCGTGATGTCCTTTTCAAAAGTAGGACAGTCGCCGATTATCTCCAGAAGCTCTCCAGGTTTCATATCCGGTGATATTACGGAAAGTTTCAGTACCGGCTGAGGGCATTTGAGGCCGGTGGCATCCAGCACGCGACGATTTTGAGACGATTGCATGATGCTCCTCCTGATGGGACTTCGTAGCAGCTGCGGTAATATTTCAAACAGAACTCCGGGATTTTTCCGTCATCACTCCGACGGATGAAGCAGAGCATTGACTTTTTCCATCAGCATATCAACCGTGAACGGTTTCTGAAGGAAAAGGGGACCCTCTTCCAGTATGCCGTTTTCCACGAAAACACTATTGGCATAGCCCGACATGTACAGCACCTTGTCGATATCCGGCCGCTCCACGTTGAGACGCTCGAAAAGCTGCTGACCGTTCATGCCAGGCATCACCACATCGCTTATCAGCAGGTCGATTTTCTCCGGAATTCGCCTGGCCAGCTCCAAGGCATGTTCGGGATGCCCTTCGACGTAAACCCGGTAGCCTAACCCCTGCAGCAGATCGGTCGTCATCACCCGCACCATCTCGTTATCCTCGACCAGCAGTATCACCTCGCTGCCGCAATGATTCGTCGCGGCAACCTCCTTGTGCGGATAGCCGCGGTCCGGCTCATTGCTGCTCAACGGCAGATAGATCTTGAAGGTGGTTCCTCTGCCGACCCTGCTCTGAACCGAGATGAAACCGTTGTGCTGCTTTACAATCCCGTAGACGTTGGCCAATCCTAGCCCGGTCCCGTGACCGGCCTGTTTGGTTGTATAAAACGGTTCAAAAATATGTTTCAAGGTTTCATCGCTCATGCCGCTGCCATTGTCGCTGAATGACAACAGTATAAAATTGCCGGTGCTGACACCGGGATGCAGGCGCGCATATTCATCGTCAATCATCACCTGACCGGTTTCGATCGTGATCCGGCCGGTCTCGGCGATTGCATCCTGGGCGTTGATGGCCAGGTTGAGTATCACCTGTTCGATTTTGGAGCGGTCGGCCAGCACGATCGCGGCCTGCGAAGATAGCTGCAGATTGATTTCGACGCTTTCCCGCAGCGTCCGGTGCATGATCGAGCTGAAGGAAGTGATGATTTCATTCAGGTTGACGTTCTGCATCTGCATTACCTGCTTGCGGCTGAAGCTCAGTAGTTGATGGGTCAGCTCCCTGGCTTTTCCGGAGGCCTTGATTATGCCGTCGATCTTGATGCGCAGATTTTCGTCGTCCGGCAAAACACGCTTCAGCATGTCGGCATAGATGATGATCGGAGTCAGCAGATTGTTGAAATCATGGGCAACCCCGCCCGCCAGGTGTCCGATCGCCTCCATCTTCTGGGACTGGCTCAGCTGCTGTTCCAGTTCGTTACGCTCAGACTCGTTCCTGCTCCGTTCTATTGCAATGCCTGCATACGAAGCGGCCAACTCGATCACCTTGACCTCTTCTTCGCTCGGGGCAGCCGGTTCCTTGTGGTAAATTGCAAAGGTCCCCAAAAGCAAACCGGTGGAGGAGATAATCGGTTCCGACCAGCAGGAACGCAGTCCGGCATCCTGAGCCGGAGTGAATCCTTTCCAGAACGGGTGTCCGGTGATATCTTCCACGACGATCCGTTCCCGGCGGAAAGCGGCGGTGCCGCATGACCCGACCCCCTCCGCGACCCTGATGCGACCGGTCGCAACGTTGTACTCATCCGGCAAGCTGGGAGCCGCGCCGGTTACCAGGCGCCGCCCGTCGTCCACGGCCAGCAGAATTGAACAGAGCGCTCCCGGCCGTTCCTTTTCGATGGATTTGGCGATAAACGATAGTAGTTCGGGTAACGGTTCGCCCCGGGCAACCCTCTCCATGATTTCGGAACGGACCTGCTCACGCAACTCCGCCTTCTTCAGTTCATTAATATCCTTGACTACATGCACCGCCTTGACTATCTCGCCATTCTCGTCAAAAACCGGATCGACCGAGATTTCGAACCATTTTGATCCGACAATGACCTGCATCGAAGCCCGTTTACCGGTCTGCACCATCCGATCAAACGGGCATGAGCTGTAATCGGACAAACCATAATGGGCAACTTCACAGCAACCATGTCCGATAATTTCCCGCGGGGCTTTCCCGAATACGCCCAGGGTGGCCTTGTTGGCTCGCAGCACTTTTCGATCCATATCCAGAAGCCATACGGCATCCTCAATCGCATCAAAAGTATCCAGCCACTCGGACGCCACCACCTTGAGTTTTTGTTCAAAATCCTTGCGATCGCTGATGTCGCGCAAGACACTGAGAACAAGACGGCGCTGTCCGATTTCAACCGATCTGGTGCGCCATTCAACCGGAATCCGTCTTCCGGATGCGTGCAGATAGACCGATTCAAAGAGCGCATCGCCTTTATCAAGGACATGTTGAATGCGTTCTTCCACCAGGGTTCCGTTTTCAACCGGCATGAAATCCTGGATTTTGAAGGACTCCAACTGCTGCCGGCTATGGCCGGTAATATTACACAGGGCATTGTTGAACTGGACCAGACGGCCTTTCTCATCCACCAGGAGAATAACGTCGGTGACGGAATCGATCATCTCGGCTTTAAGCTGCAGTTCCAGTTGCTGCGAGTCCATCTGGAGGTTGGAATTTTTGGTATTTCGAAGTTGGCGAAGGAACAGAAACGAAAGGGCAACCGTGAAAATTGCCAGGAGTCCGGCGATGGAGCTGGCTATGACCAGTTTGCATTCATTCGGGCTGTTCCGGCAGAAAAGAACAGCCACAACTGCCAGAATAATTACCACTGCAACAAATAAGCGGCGCCTGATCCGATTATGGTGGTCTGCAGGCATATAACAATCCCGGATAACATTTTATGCAAATTAACTGCTATTAAATAATTACCATATTTTCACCAAATTTCACCCATAAAATATGGCGTTCAGGCTGCATCCCGGCATTTTCGATCCATACAGTACAAAGCAAAATCATCGGCGGTCAGCGGACGGCTGAAAAAATAGCCCTGAATGACCGTGCAGCCTTTTTCCGCCAGATATGCAAGTTGATCTTCGGTTTCAACTCCTTCCGCCACCAAATCCATCTCCAACCCACGTCCCATCGCGATGATCGTGTTGACCACGGCCGCATCGTTTTTTGTGGTCAGCATCCGCCGTACGAAAGACTGGTCGATCTTCAACTCCTGGATCGGCAGACGCCCCAGGTATTCCAGCGATGAATATCCGGTGCCGAAATCATCCAGTGACAGTGTTATTCCGATGTCTGTCAACGCGGTAAGTTTTTCCATGGTGCGCATACTGTCGATCATGATCATGCTCTCTGTCAGCTCCAGGCAGAGATAAGCCGGGTCATAACCGGTGACATCCAGCACGCGCTTGACTGTTTCGTCCAGATCGCTGCGCATGAACTGCAGCGCCGAAATATTGACTGACATCCGCATCGGCGGCAGCCCCTGTTTGCGCCATGCCGCCGCCTGTGTACAGGCCCTCAACAGCACCCATTCCCCCACGGCAACGACCAGGCCGGTCTCCTCCAAAAGCGGAATGAACTGGCTGGGAGAGACCACTTCCTCGCCCTTCGGCGTCCAGCGCAACAGCGCCTCCATACCGATGATGCCGCCGTCGGGCAGTCCTATCTGCGGCTGATACAGCAGGCTGAATTCATCACGCTCCAGCGCCTTGTAAAGCTTCGATTCCATGGCAAAGCGCTGTTCCAGTTGAAAATTCAGTTCGCTGGTGTAGAAACAGACCGCATTCTTACAATCCTTCTTGGCCTGGTACATGGCCGCCTCGGCGTTTTTCAGCAGGCTTTCGACGGATTTTCCGTCCTCGGGATAGACCGCCACGCCGATACTGGCGGTTGACATGATTTCGGAGCCCTTGATCACAAATGCTTCATTCATGGCACTGTGAATCATTTCCGCAAACTGGACGGCTTGATTGGCTTCCGTTGTCGGCGGGAGAACGATGATAAATTCATCACCGACGAAACGGGATATGAAGCTGCCCAAACCACCGGACATTTCCAGCCGGCGCGCTATCTCCTTGAGCAGAAGGTCGCCGAATTCATGCCCGAAGGTATCGTTTACGAACTTCAGGTTGTCGATATCCAGCACCAGCAACGCCAGCAGCTGATTTTCGCGATTTATCAATTCAAGCTGCAGGGCCAGGTATTTCTGGAAATAATGACGATTGGGCAAGCCGGTCAACCCGTCAAAATTGGCCTGGTAGTAGAGTTGTTCCTCATGGCGTTTATGCTCGCTGATATCTTCCTTGATCCCGACGAAGTGGGTTATCACACCGGACTCATCCTTGATCGGCGCAATACTGCAAAGCTCCCAGAACTGCCGGCCGTCCTTGGCCTTGTTACAAAACTCTCCCTGCCACTCCTTCCCGGACTTGATGGTATCCCACATCCCGGCATAACAGGCGTCGTTCTGCCGGCCGGATTTCAGCAGGCGCGGCGTCTTCCCGATCGCTTCCTCCGGGGTGTACCCGGATACGGCGGTAAACTTCGGGTTGACATACTCTATGACACCATCCGCGCTGGTGATGATCACGCTATTGGCGCTCTGTTCCACCGCGGTTGTCAGCTTGCGCAGTTCGGCGGTGCGCTGGACGACAAGCTGTTCCAGATTTTCATGGTAGTCACGGTTTTCACCGATCAGCCGGGCGCGTTCCAGACAGCGGTTGACAACCAGCTCCAGGGCGACCAGATCCTTGACCGGCTTGGCCAGATAGTCCCAGGCTCCCCGCCGCAGGGCCTGAATAACATCGTCCAGCACGCCGGTGCCGGAAAGAACGATTACCGGCAGGTTGTCATCCATACGGCAGACCGCATCGACGACCTCCAAACCGTCCACGATCGGCATGCGCAGATCGGTGATAACAATATCCGGACGCATGCTGGTGATCTTGTCGATCCCGTCGCGGCCGTCACAGGCCTGGATCACGGTAAAACCGCTATCCTCGAAATAGGCCGCCACGCTGCCGCGTATCGCCTCTTCATCATCGATGGTCAACAAAACCGGACTTTTCCCAAGCACGCTCATCCGATTCGGCCTCCCGCCGTGGCAACCGCGACTATTCTCCTGGTAAGTGTGGAAAGCTCGTGGATCGGCTTTTGCAGGACATCTGCCGGTGTCATTCCAATGGCACGCAGCTCGTCTGAAAGCGGGTAGTCCATGCCGGTGTGCAGCAAGTAGGCGGTAGTGGGACAGAGCCTGCAGGCCCGGCGGATGAAGCTCTCGCCATCCATGCCGGCCAGACGCAAATCGGAAATGCAGACGGTGGGATTTATCGAGACAATCGAATCCAGCGCCTCTTCTCCGCTGGAAGCCTGGTGGACCATGAAACCCTCGTCTTCCAGAAAGGCGCAGATACAGTTGCGGATCATTTCGTCGTCGTCTACCAGCAGTATGGAAATCTCGGAATATTTCATCGCAGTTCCTCCCCCGCCGGCAGTTCAATCGTAAAACAGGTGCCCTGGCCAGGTTTTGAGCGAACAGTTAGTGAGCCGTGGTGTCCCTTGGTGACAATGGCATAGGCAACCGACAGACCAAGACCGGTGCCCACTCCGACCTCCTTGGTTGAAAAGAACGGCTCGAAAATCCGCGTGCGGATAGAGTCGTCGATACCCGGTCCGTTATCATCGATCTCGATCACAGCCATGCCATGATCGGCATATGTCCTCATCGTAATACGGGAAGTGCCCTCTTTCCCCGATTCCGACAGGGCCTGGGCCGCATTCTTGAGGATGTTCATGAAAACCTGCTCCATCTCCTGTACCACCATGCTGACCGGCGGCATGGTGGGGGCGTACTCCCTGACCAGGTCGATATTGCGGAAATCGTACAGCTTCTTCATATCATAGTCGCTGGCGACCAGTTCCAGCGTCCGGTCAAGCATTTCGGACAGATCGACCGATTCGATCTGCGGTTCGCTCCGCCGGCTGAAGTGAAGCATATTGTTGATGATATTGGATGCGCGCACGCCGGCTGTGCGGATATGGCTGATAAACTCGAATATGCCGCGCTTCTCCAGGTAGGCCCGCACCAGATCCAGACTGACGCCGACCTCGCCGGCCGCTTTCAGGTTGGCCGGAATGCCGGAAGACACGCGCCGCTCGATGTTCTGGGCGTTCTGCATGATGGCGCCCAGCGGATTGTTGATTTCATGCGCCATCCCCGCGGCCAGGCCACCGACCGTGATCATCTTCTCGGTATGGGCCATGATCTCTTCGATACGGACATGCTCGGTAATGTCATCGATGCGGATGACCGCCATTGCCTCGCCTTCGGATTTGAGCGGATAAATTTCCAGAGAGTAATACGACAACTGACTGCCTTTGCGACAGAGAAGTTTGTCAAATTCCATCGGCGTCTGGCTGTCGATAACCTGGCCGACATTTTCAAGTTGATCGGCGAACTGCGGTATCAGCGACACGATCCGCATCCCCAGCGCGTTGCCGGCTGAAACGCCGCTGAACAGCTCGAAGCGCCTGTTGACGAGATCGACGCACCCATCCCGGTCAACCCTGACGATAATCGAGGGAAGCGTATCCAGAATATCAACCAGGGCCTTTTTATGCTGTTCAATCTGTTCGGCGGCGTAACGGAGCGGCATAATTGTTTCTCCGGATCAGTTTTGTTGATAGCGAGGGTTAGAGTCTGTAATAGGCGACCATTTCCTTGAGTTCCTCGGCCAGTGTTGACAGGCTGCCCGCCGCCAGGGAGAGTTCCTGAACACCCCGCGCACTGCCGGACACCGCCTCGTTGATCATGTGAACATTGTTGCTGATTTCGCGGGTGGTTGCGGTCTGTTCCTCTGCCGCGGTGGCAATCTGGTTGATCTGGGCCGTAACTTCGTTGATCTGGCTCAGTATGTTTCCCAGCGCCTCTCCCGACTTCACCGCTTCGGAACTCCCCTTGGCCACCTCCTGGACCCCCTCCTCCATTGAAGCCACAGCCGTTCGTGTTTCACTCTGGATGCCCTTGATCATCGCGGCGATTTCCTTGGTAGCCCTGGTGGTGCGCTCTGCCAAAGCCCGGACTTCATCGGCGACAACGGCGAATCCGCGCCCCTGCTCGCCGGCCCGGGCGGCTTCGATGGCGGCGTTCAGCGCCAGCAGGTTGGTCTGGTCGGCTATATCCTCAATGGTACCGATGATATTCCCGATCTGCACCGAGCTGCTCCCCAGCGCGTCAACCGATGCTGCTGTCTCCTTGACCCGGCCGGCGATTCGCTCCATCCCCCTGACCGTCCCCATCACGACCTCGGCGCCGGCTTTGGCCATTTCGGAAGCGCGTCCGGCATTTTCCGCCGCGGAGATGCAATTCGAGGCAATATCTCCCGATGTGGCCGACATTTCCTCGCCCGCCGTTGCCACGGTGCTTGCCTGCGAGACGATGTCTTCCGTCGTATGCGACATGGTGTCGGACGTGGCCATGAGCTCCATGGAAGCCGAAGCCAGACTCCCGGCGGATTCCTTGATCTTTTCCATCATGCGGCGCTGGCTTGCCACAAGATCCCTGATCGACTGCAGCAGACTCCCAGGGTAATTCCCCTGAATGACAATAGCGACACCCAGATCACCGCCGGCAACCTTTTCGACCACTTCGACCGCGTAGAGCGGATCACCCCCGATTTTGCGGGTGATGTCGTTGGCGAACCAGAATGCGAAACCGAGGCAGCCCAGCATAATCACGATGGCTGATACCGCAAAAAATGCGATATTGGCAACAAACGAACTCCGGGCGGTGCTTTTGTGTTCATCCATGACCTTGTCGATATCATCGACATAGTTGCCGGTACCCACCACCCAGCCCCAGGGCTTGAACTCCAGCGAGTAACTCCGCTTTGGCATCGGCGTGTCGCTGCCGGCCTTGGGAAACCAGTAATCGGTGTAACCGCCGCCTTCCCGGCGACCGTTCTCGATGATCTCCCTGATCAGGAATTTTCCCTTGTTGTCCTGCAGATCCAGCCTGCTTTTCCCTTCGGACGGCTTACCCAGCATGACAACGTTCACGCCGTCAACCGTATCGATCCAGAAATAGTTGTCCTTCTGATATCGCAGCTGACGGACCAGGTCGGCGGCCTGCTTCCTGGCATCATCGGCGGAGATTTCACCCTTGCGGGAGCGCTCTTCGACAGTGGCAATCAGGCTGACCGCGGTATGCACCTGGCTCTTGACCAGGGCATCATAGTCATCCAGCAACGCTTTTTTCTGATTTGCCAGAGAGGCGTCCGAAAGTAACTGCATCCGGTAGACGGCAATGCCGGAAAGAACGGTAAGAGCCGCAAACACACCGACAAAAACAAACAGTAACAACTTGGTTCTGAAACTCATGGCAACCTCCTTGGAAAAGCAAAACAGTAAGCGCTTACATCAAAGCAAAACAGGGCCATCCATCTCCAGCAGCATAACTGTCTCTGTATCATATCAGACTTATTACAGATTTAAAGCGGACGGCTTTCTAATTCAGCCCCCGGTTAAATTATTTGCCGGGCCGGAAAGCAGCTCCACCAGCTTTTGGCTGATTTTGTCGGGAGGAAAAACAAAATCCACCGATCCGGTTTCCAGGGCAGCCCAGGGCATGCCGTAGATTGCAGACGACTCCTGGTCCTGAGCGATGTTCACCCCTCCGATCGCCTTGATATGCCGGACTCCCTCGGCGCCATCCTTGCCCATGCCGGTCAGTATCACACCGATAATACGTTTCCGCCGCAATGGCTTGAGCAGTGATTTCATCGCCACGTCAACGGAAGGCTGGACAAAATTGACCCTGGGGCCTGCCGTCAGGATTACACGGCTGTTCCCTTCCAGCGTGAGGTGATATCCACCCGGAGCCAGGTAAATCCGGCCACTGTGTAGATACTCTCCATCCTCCGCCAGGGTAACCGGCATCGAGGCCAAAGCGGCAAGACTTCTGGCTATGCGGTAATCCATTCCGGGTGGAATGTGCAGGACTATCACCAGGGCCGCGTTCAGCGGTGGCAGAGCGGCAAACAGGTGTTTGAGAGCGATCGGTCCGCCGGTCGAAACCCCGATCATAACTATATTATTAGCCGTCATACAATCCCGGTCTCGGGCTGCAGCAGGCTCTGGTAATAGCGGAGAGAATCCAGCAGGTCGCCGGCATTGAATGGTTTGGTTATATAGTCGGAGACATACTCCTGCAGCCCCTCCATCTTTTCATCCGGAGCGTCCATCGCCGTCAGCATCACGATGACATTGCCTTCGTAGAACCCCTGTTCCACGATCTCGCGGATCGTGTCCCAGCCATCCATTCCGGGCATCATGATGTCCATCAGGATCACTCCCCTGAAGCCGGCCTTCAAGTGACCCAGGCACTCTTCTCCGCCGGCGGCGGTGACAATATCCATCCCCTCCGTCTCCAGCAGAATCTCGACCGCTTCCCTGATCATATCCTCATCATCTACAATCATTATCCTGCTATCCATTAGCCACCATCTCCTTTTCGCCATTACCGATACCGGCAAACCGTTGATTTATTGTGAATAAAATACTGGTACCCTGCCCCAACCCGGCGCTTTCGGCCCAGATTCTGCCGTTGTGGTTCCGGACAATCCGCTTGCAAATCGAGAGACCGAGACCGGATGCTTCCAGGTTATGACGGGATTCATCCACCTTGAAAAACTCGTCGAAGATCAGCTCCAGATGATCCGGAGCAACACCGATACCGTTATCTGTTATCGACACGGTTACGGTTTCGGCGCACTGTTCCGCGCTAATCCGGACAAGTCCGTTTTCCGGAGAATAGTACGCGGCATTCGAGATCAGATTGGCAAACAGCTCTTTTATCTGGTCCGGCACGACCTGAACCACAAGCGCGGGGTCAATTTCATTCCGGAAATCGATATTCTTGTCGGCAAGCAAACCGGCTCTAACCGCCAGACATTCATTGGCCGCTGAATAAAGCGGAATGTATTCCAGTTCATACGGCTTGATATCGTACGAAAGCTTGACCAGCATCCTGGTTTTATCAGTCAGTTCCTTGATGGAACGGATGTTCCTGCAGCAGATATCCAGCATCTTTTTAAGATTGGGATCGGCGACCCGTTGCCTGACCAGCGGCAGGAGCGCAAACAGTGGTGTAAGCGGGGTTTTAAGGTCATGTCCCAGTCTGACCATGAAGGACTCCATCATACGGGCATGGTGGAGTTGCGCCTCCATACGGGACTTTTCGTGCTCCGCCCTGCGGTTTTCGGTAATATCGCGGATAGACTCGATACCGCCGGTCCGGTTACCCGACTTGTCAAACAGCGGCGTGGCGGTACCCCAGAAGTAGCGGGTCTCTCCATTGCGGAACGCCGGAACGCGCGCTTCCGCGGAAAGGGTTGCCCCCTCCCTTTTGATGGTTGTGTAATCGCGGCTTACCACGTCCAGATCCTCGTCAATCAGATCAATCAGAATTGGTCTTGGTTCTCCATAGAATGGGATCGAATAGATGTGATTGCCGTTCCCCATCACATCCTCCTTTTTCAGTCCGGTCATATTTTCCATGGCCCGGTTCCAGGCGATCACCCGTTTTTCCCGGTCCACCACGAAAGTGGCGTCCGGCAGGAACTCGACAATGTCCAACAACTGCTGGTAAGCGCTTTTCGCTTCCTCTTCGGCCACCTTGCGCTCGGTTATATCCCGAAACGACCAGAGCCGCCCGTAATAGCGGCCATCGGCGCCGATCAACGACACAGTGTAACGGTCTAGGGTCTTTCCGTCCAGCAGGACAAGTTCATCGCGGCAGCTCTCCTGGCGATGCAGGTACAGGTATCTGACCTTCTCCAGAAATCCTTCCGGATCAACCATGCGACTTGTAACATACTCCAGAACCGGCCCATCGTCCTTCGACTCCGCCAGGTGTGGCGGAATCCCCATGATTTCGACGAAGCGGCGGTTGAACGACAGTATTCTGGCATTTTCATCAACCACCAGAAGCCCGTCTAACGAAGCTTCCTGCTGTGTGGACAGCAGCAGGTTCTGAAATTCCAGTGCTACCTCGGCCTTTTTGCGCTCGGTGATGTCAATCACTACCCCCACCAATCCACCCACGGCGCCATGGCTCCCGTTGAAGGTGGCCTTGTTGAATATGGCGTCACGCAGTGTGCCGTCGGCATACCTGACAACGGTTTCATAGGCTTGCATGCCGGGATTCTCCAGCAGGGCCCGGTCCTGCTGCTGATATCGGTCAGCCAGTTCCTTCGGCCAAAGATCGTGTGGAGTCTTGCCGGCCAGTTGTTCCCTGGTGAAGCCGACGTACGCTTCAAAGGCCTTGTTGCAGCCGAGATAACGGCAGTTGGCATCCTTGAAGAAGACCGGGGTCGGAATGGTATCCAGAAGCGTCTGCTGAAACCTCCCCTGATTTTCATTTTCGGCCTCAACCCGCCTCATCGACAGCCCCATCAGCGTCATCAACAGCACGGAACCGGCCACTATTCCCGACAGCACCAGTGTCAGGTGCATTTTCATCACATGCAGGCGGGCCAGATATTCGCCCTCCTTGACCCCGACAAAAAGAACGCCGACAACCTCGCCCTGTCGATTGCGGATCGGGTCGTAGGCGGTCAGATAGGAAGAGCCGAGGATGGTGGCCGTGCCGCGATAAGAGACCCCCTGTTTGAATATGGCATCGTGGGCCGCCCCCACCAGCCTGGTCCCCAGGGCACGCTTCCCTCCAGCATCCAGCACATTGGTCGAGACCCGTTCGTCCCCCATGAAGATCGTGGCTACCCCGCCGAAGATTGCCTGAATCTTGTCCGGTAGCTCGAAGTTGCCATTGACCTCATAATCACCGGCCAGAAGTTTTCCATCGACGACCCTGTATTCCTCTCCCTTGGCCGCAAGCAGCTGCCAGAACGTACGAATGCTGATTTCCAGTCTCTCGCGCTCATGCGTTGCTTCACTGTCATGATAGCGGTTGAGCGAGTAAAAACCGAACATCGTGATGCCCAGAATCGCGATCAGGGAACTGGCCAGTATGTATTTTGTAACAGGCTTCATCATGCCGGTCCTTGTACTGCCATCAACGTTTATTTCCTGTTTTTAAATTAACGGCCTAACTCCAGCAAGCCCCTGACCTTGGCCATCAATGCGTCCATGGTAAACGGTTTCTGCAAAAAATGGATCCCCTCTTCCAATGCTCCGGCATTCACTATGATATTGTTGGTGTAGCCCGACATGTACAGAACCCTGTCAATTTCTGGACGTTCGGCGCTGATGCGTTCGAAAAGCTGCTGGCCGTTCATGCCCGGCATGACCACATCGGTTATCAGCAGGTCGATTTTTTCAGGGATCTGCCTGACAAGTTCCAGGGCCTGTTCCGGGTGTCCCCCCACATAAACCCTGTAACCAAGCCCCTCCAGCAATTCGGCCGTCATGCCGCGCACCATTGCGTTATCCTCCACCAGCAGGATTGTTTCGCTACCGGTATAATCGGAAGCCGGACCGGCCAGAACAACGCCTGCACGTCCAGGCTGCTCGTCCACCAACGGAAAGTAAATCTTGAATGTCGTACCGCTACCCTCCCTGCTGACCGCGGATATATATCCGTTATGCTGTTTGACGATTCCGTACACGTTGGCCAGGCCCAGCCCGGTTCCGTGCCCCACCGGCTTGGTGGTAAAAAACGGCTCGAAAATATGCCGCATGGTCTCATCGTTCATGCCACAACCGTTGTCCATGAACGACAAAAGGATATAATCTCCGGCTCTCATGCCCGGGTGCAACCGGGCATACTCATCGTCGATCATCACCTGCCCGGTTTCTATGACAATCTCGCCGGTATCATCGATGGCATCCTGGGCGTTAATGGCCAGATTGAGGATCACCTGATCGAGCTTTGAGCGATCGGCCCGGATGACCGCGACCTGTGAGGAAAGCTGAAGATTGATATCGATGCTTTCGCGCAGTGTCCGTCGCATGATGGCGTAAAACGATGAAATTGCATCGTTCAGATCGATCACCTGCATCTGCATCACCTGTTTGCGGCCGAAGCTCAACAGTTGCTGGGTCAGATCACGCGCCTTGTGGGAGGCGCCGATGATGCCGTCAACCCTTGAAAGCAGCTTCTCGTCGTCAGGCAACGCCCTCTTGAGCATGTCGGCATAGATAATGATCGGAGTCAGCAGGTTGTTGAAATCGTGGGCCACCCCACCGGCCAGGTGACCGATTGCCTCCATCTTCTGCGACTGGCTCAAGCGGTGCTCCAGCTCCTCCCGTTCCAGCTCGCTTCTGCTCCGCTCGATGGCAATCCCGGCAAAAGCCGATGCCTGTTCAATCAGACTGATTTCAGCCGTTCCCGGAGACGCCGGCCGGAGATGGTAAATTGCAAAAGTACCCAACAATTCACCGGCGGCGGAAAGGATCGGCTCCGACCAGCACGAGCGGAGTCCCGCCTCCCTGGCCGGCTTTACCCCGCTCCAGAAGGGGTGGACATCGATATCCTCTACCACGACCCGCTCCTTGCGGAACGCGGCGGTACCGCAAGAGCCGACCCCTTCGCCGATCCTGGTACGGTCGACCGCTGCATTGTAGGAATCCGGCAGACTGGGCGCCGCGCCATGCAGCAGGCGCAAACCGGCATCATCAACCAGCATGATCGAACAGATTGCGCCCGGACTCTCCGCTTCGATGGCAATGCAAATGAAAGCGAGCAATTGGGACAAAGGCTCGCCGCGGGCAATATGTTCCAGGATCTCGGCACGGTTCTGACCGCCCTGTTCGGCTTTTTTCAGATCATCGATATCCTTGACTATATACACCGCCTTGATGATCTCTCCGCTATCGGAAAAAATCGGATCAACCGCGATTTCGTACCACCTGTTATGCAAGTTGGTCTGTACGGAAGCTCGTTTGCCGGTTTTCAGCATGATTTCGAACGGGCAGTCCATTGGCGGTGTATTCTTGTAGTAGATTGCCTGACAACAGTTCTGACCGATCACTTCCACGGGGGGTCTGCCGAAGATAGCCTGTGTGGCCCGGTTTGCGCTGACAATTCGGCGATCCATATCCAGAACCATGATCGCATCCTCAACGGCATCGAAGGTTCCCTGCCATTCCTTGGCCACGGACATGATCCTGTCTGCCTTGGCAGACAGTTTTTCCTGTTGATCCTCAAGCTTGATCGAGGATGATTCGAGGCGCCGGAGTTGACGGAGAAAGAGGAACGAGAGCAGCGCGGCCAGCGTGATCAGCAGCGCGGCAATGCCTCCCTGCATATAGAGCGTTTCGAGCCAGGGCGACACCACCTCGTCCTTGTCGAATGAGACAATGGAAACGAGCGGCAGACCGGATAGCTTGCTGTAGGAGACGATTCGCGCGGTTTGATCTATGGGGGAAGAATCGGTATGGAACGTGCTCGAAGAGGAGTTGCCCAGGTATTTTCTAAAAATAATGGCCTGTTTGAAATCGGCATGAAAGGCCTTTTCGGAAAACGGTTCATTAACGAGTAGATTGCCGGTGACCGTGGAGAGAATGATGCGGCCTTTCTTGCCGACATCGATGGTTTTATAGAATTTTTGAAAGTAGCCGACATCAAATCCCACGGCTATCAAACCGATAAAACGGCCGTCCGGGTTTCTCAGCGGACGGGAAAAGTTGAAGCGCCATACGCCGTCAATTCGACTCTTGTATGGTTTTGAAACGAACAGTCCGGAAGAGTGGTTATCACGATGATGGACAAAATAATCCCGATCCGACAGGTCGATGCTCTTCATGCGGTATTCCTGGGAATGGACAACGACCTTGCCATGCTCGTCAATCACGAACACGGAATTGAAGCTGGAACTGTCATTCACACTTTTAGTGAGCAGTGTGTGGAAGCGTGGCTGCAGGGAGTATCGGATACCGCCGTTTTCTTCTATCTCCGCGGCCAGTTGCTTGAGGGTATTGTCAGACTGCGAAAAAACACGCTCGGCATGTTCCTTGAGAGCTCCGGCATAACTGGAAGACCGCTTTTCGGCATCGAGGATCACAAGCCGGTATTCACGTGTGCTGTTCCAGCAGAAAAGTCCCGCCAGCACCAGCAACACACCGGAAACCGATAATATGAATCTGAGCCTGATTTTTTTGTAATAGTCCGATGACATTACGACTCCCATGCTATTCACTTCCTGCTGACAACCCCTTCACACCCTGAAACCTCGCTTACCTTGGGATGACAACCAGACCGGCAGCCGCCTGGACATATCCTGAAGTTGAACCACCTCGTCAACGCCACCTCCGCCAAGGCTTCACCGGGAATACCGGTCATAAGTTAATTACTATCGGCGCTTCGCCTATTTTCATTAATTGTAAATCCGATGGTTGTCCCCATGCCGGGCCCTGGGCTTTCAGCCCAGATCCTGCCATCATGATTACGAACAATCCGCTTGCAGATGGCAAGCCCGAGACCTGGGGCATCCAAGTCATGACGCGACTCGTCCACCTTGAAGAACTCATCAAAGATGCGTTCCAAGTGGTCATGCTCCAGACCGATTCCGTTATCATGCACCGCAATAGTCACCATCCCGTAATGCTGTTCGGCCGAGACCCGGATGCTCCCGTTTTCCTTTGAAAAACGGATGGCGTTCGAGATCAGTTTGCTGAAGAGTTCTTTGAGTTGGCCCGGTATGCCCCGGACTACAAGCGTGGGATCAAGATCATTTTGACAAGTAAGATGTTTTTGGGCCAAGATCCCGGCACTCTCGGCAATGGACAGTTCCACCACTGAAGCAAGTGCGATGTTCTCCAGCTCGCCCTTTTCAATCGTGGCAAAGAGTGTTACCAGCAAATTGGCATTGTCCGATAGTTTCTTGATATTGTCGGTACATGCGCAACAGAGTTCCACCATCTTTCTTAATTCATGGTTTTCAACCCGCTTACCGATCATGGGGAGCAGGATGGTCAATGGAGTCAGCGGAGTTCTGAGGTCATGACTCAGCATGGTTATCAGTCCGTCTTTCCAGGCGTTCAGAGCAACCAGTTCATTAGTCATTCTAGCCAACTCGGTGACATCCTGAGTGTATCCGGCTATACGCCCCCGCATTCCATCCACCAGCATCACACTCCCCTTGGAACGCATGGTACGGATTTCACCGTCCGGCCGAATCAGTAAAAACTCTACATCGTATCCATCCTTCGCCTTGACCGCCTGCTCGATAACGGATCGGACGCGGGGGAGATCTTTGGGATGCACCAGGGTATAAAAAGTTTCCAGGCTTGGCTTGGCGCTTGACCTGGAAAGCCCGAAGAGGATGTAAAGGTTGTCCGACCAGCAACAGGCGCCACTTTCTATATGCCGCTGCCAGCTTCCCATCCGGGCAGCCACTTGCGCAACATCCAGATTCAGGTTGGCTATTTTCAGGCGTTGCCGCGACAGCAGCAGAAAACCTGCCAGGATATACAGCGCCGCAATCAGACCCGTACCGATCAGCGCATTCTTTTTCTTTTGCCGCGCGATGTGACGAATGTCCGGCGCATCCATCCTGACCGACAGCATTTTCAACGGTCTGCCATCAAGCCCCGGAAGGTCACGGGAAAAGACAATGATACCCTGGCTGGGATCAGTCACCGCTTCGGCTGTGGCAGCCGCATGCTCCCTCAGATAAACTGTGCTGTGTGCCGAGTACGACAATTCGCCAAGATATTTTTCATCCAGCAGCACTCCTGCCAGCAAAAGGCCGGACGCTCCCCCTTCAGCGGAGTTTTTTGACGACCGGATCGGCGCCGCGCAAACCTCCATCACTCCCTGTGGAGTCGCGATGTAAAACTGGGCAAAGTTGTTGCCACGATCAACCAGGGACTTAACCCGGCTCACAGGCAAGGGAAACGGAGCCCCAGGCCGGCCACCTGAACCGTCCTTCCGGACGGAACGAATCAGAATGCCATCCATGCGATAGACCCAAAGGGACTGGTAGTTGTAAGTGGCAAAACTGGAGTCGAGATTATCCAGCGCCCACTTGTCAGTTGGTGCTCCGACGTATTTAACCAGCTCATCCCAGTAACTGTAATCCTTCACCATCTTTTCGACGGGGCTGTTCTTCATCTTGCGCAGCTCGTCGAACAGGGTTTCCTTTTCCACCAGCCGCTGCTTGAGCAACAGGTTCAGGTGGCTCGAATCGTCATAGAGGATCGTTGACAACCCGGCCAGCAGGATAAAGGCCAAAGAGCCTGCTATTACAGTATGTCTGCTCATGTGCATACGATCTTTTGCATTGAGTTTTCCGGCATCTGACAAACCTTATGTTACACCCTGAATCCTCGCTTGCCCTGGGATGACAACCAGACCGACAGACGCCTGGACATATCCTGAAGCGGAACCACCTCGTCAACTCCTCCATGGGCTATGGCTTCTTTCGGCATGCCGAATACCACGCAGCTCTCCTCATCCTGCGCCAGGGTATAGGCGCCGGCCTGGTGCATTTCCAGCATGCCGGCGGCGCCGTCATCTCCCATTCCGGTCATGATGATTCCGATCGCGTTTTTGCCGGCGCAGTTGGCGGCGGAACGGAACAGCACATCCACGGACGGCCGGTGACGGCTCACCGGGGGGCCATCCGAGAGTTCCACGATGTAATTTGCGCCGCTCCGCTTCAGAAGCAGGTGGCGATTACCGGGAGCCAGGTAACCATGCCCAGGCAGAACCCGTTCGCCATGTTCGGCTTCCTTGACCGCTATCCTGCAGAGGCTGTCGAGCCGTTTTGCAAAGGTCTTGGTAAACGTTTCCGGCATATGCTGGGTAATCAGAACAGCCGGACAATCGGCGGGCATATCCACCAGAAGAGTTTTCAAAGCCTCGGTGCCTCCGGTGGAAGCGCCCACGATGATGACCTTCTCGGTAGAGGAAAAGGTGCGGTGCTCGGCGGCCAGGACAACGTCGGCGCTGTTTTTCTGTTCGACCGCAATATGCGCGGCACTGATCGCTGTCGGCCGCCGCATACGCGCCCTGGCCGCACCACGGATTTTGCCGGTCAGTTCCTCGGCATACTCCTGCAGGCCGTTGCGGATGTCGATCTTGGGCTTGGTAACAAAATCAAACGCTCCCAGCTCCAGCGCATGCAGGGTAATCGAGGAACTCTTCTCCGTCAGCGAAGACACCATCACTACCGGCATCGGACGCAGACGCATCAGTTTTTCCAGGAAGGCCAGGCCATCCATCTTCGGCATCTCCACATCCAGCGTCAGCACGTCCGGGTTGAGCGCCTTGATCTTTTCCCTGGCAACCAGCGGGTCGGGGGCGGTCCCAACCACCTCCATATCCGGCTGTTTGTTGATGATTTCGGTCAAAAGACTCCGGATTAGCGCTGAATCGTCTATGATAAGAACCTTGATCGGCATATCGATATCCCGTTTATCAGTGTCAGGTTACATTATTGCTTTTGGCGGCCGCTTGTGAAGATATCCCGCAATATTTCCGGTGAAAGTTCCTGATTTTGAATCCGTTTTACGAACACCTGACCGGTGGCCGGGTAAAAGCAGATCTTTCTGGGGTAAATATCGCCCACATCAACCGCGGCAATTCTGATTTTCTGGTCTCTTAAATAACGCACGGCAAAATCGGCATTCTGCCGCCCCACATCGCTCATGCCGTCCATCACCTTGCCGGCGCCGAAAACCTTTGCCTCAAGCCGTGAGCGCTCCGCGCCCAGCTGGAGCACATGTTCGAGCAACAGTTTCATCGCGTGGGTTCCGTAACGCGCCGAACCGGAGGAGATTCTGACAAGCTCCCCGCTATCACCCGGCAACATGTAATGATTCATTCCACCTACTCCGCTGATAGTGTCAAAGAGACATACCGACACGCATGATCCCAATACGGTGGTGATGACGGTGCCGTCAGCGGTTGCATGATACTGGCCGGGAAGGATCTTGATCGCAGTTGAATCGGAAAGACGGTCATAATAACTGCTGGTCGAAAAATATCTTCCCCGGTGCATATCGGTTAGTTATTGGGTGAATAGACCGTTTTACCGCACACCTTGAACAGGTCGGACGCATGATGAAAGCTCTCGGAATGACCGGCAAAGAACAGTCCGTGCGGATGCAGGCAGGGCTGCATCTTTTTCAAAATCCGGTACTGGGTTTCCTTGTCGAAATAGATCATAACGTTCCTGCAAAATATCACATCGAACTTCTCATTAACACCCCACTGTTCATCCAGCAGGTTGAATCGCCTGAAGGTGATCATCTGCTGGAGCTCGGGCCTGATTTTTGCGAAGCCCGCGTTTTTGCCGTCACCTTTCAGAAAGAAACGCTTGAGCTGTTCAGGGGAAACCTTCTGGAGCTGATCCAGCGAATAGACACCACGCCTGGCCTTGTCCAGAACATTGGTGTCGATGTCGGTAGCCAGAATCCTGACCGGTGCGTTGAAGCTCTTATACTGTTCCACTACCGTCATGGCGATCGAATAGGGTTCCTCGCCGCTGGAGGAGGCGCATGTCCAGATGTTGACATGATTGGATCTGGGGATGGCGCCCAGGTGTTTCGCGAGAATCGGAAAATGGTGGGCCTCCCTGAAGAAGGAGGTCATGTTGGTTGTGAGGGCGTTGATGAACTCCTCTCGTTCCAGCTTGTCGCCGCTCTCCAGAAGCCGGATATACTCGCTGAATGAATCAATCAGCCGGGCCCTGAGGCGGCGGGCCAGACGGCTGTAGACCAGATCTCTCTTGGACGGAGCCAGGGAAATGCCCGCGACCCGGTAAATCAGGCCTCTGATACGGTGAAAATCGTCATCGGTGAAAGGGAACAGGTACAGTTCCCTTTCACCGGACTCATTTCCGAATGCCGGTTTTTTAATAGCGCTTATCGCCGACATTCACAACTCCCCATGGTCAACAGTAAAAGCACGTTCCAACTTCAATCCATCAAAATTCTTTCCAGTCCTCATCCTCATCCGCTGCTTTGGGTGCGGCCAGTTTGAGCGAATCACCCTTTTTCTGATTATTGACCACGCCCGACCGACCGGCCTTTTTGCCGGGAAGTTCTGGATGTAGCGGCTGAATCCGCCGGGGCTTCTTGTCGGCCGAGACCTTTTGTGACTGGCGGGACTCCTCCAATTTGAAGCGCGTCACGACCTGCACCAGTTGCAGCGCCTGCTCCTCAAGCGACTCGGCGGCAGCGGCGGCCTGCTCGACCAGGGCGGCATTCTGCTGGGTGACGTCGTCCATCTGGGTGATGGCGGTATTGACTTGTTCGATGCCGCTGGACTGCTCCAGCGAAGCGGCGGAAATCTCGGCCATGATATCGGTCACCCGCTTGATGCTGGTAACGATCTCCTGGGTGGTATGCCCGGCCTCTTCCACCAGCCTGCTGCCATCCTGGACCTTGCCGACCGAATCCTCGATCAGGGCCTTGATCTCCTTGGCAGCGGCGGCGCTACGCTGGGCCAGGCTGCGCACCTCGGCGGCCACCACGGCAAACCCCCGCCCCTGTTCGCCGGCCCGGGCCGCTTCCACTGCGGCATTCAGCGCCAGGATATTGGTCTGGAAGGCGATGCCGTCGATCACGCCGATGATATCCGATATCTTGCGGGAACTGTCGGTAATCGATTCCATCGTGCGCACGACCTTATTGATCACGTCGCCACCTTTTACCGCTACACCGCTGGCGCTGATCGCCAGCTGGTTGGCCTGCTGGGCGTTGTCGGCGTTCTGCTTGACGGTGGAAGTCAGTTCCTCCATGCTGGAGGCGGTTTCTTCGAGCGCCGAAGCCTGCTCTTCGGTCCGCTGGGAAAGGTCGGCGTTGCCGGCCGAAATCTGCTCGGTGGCCGTGGCAATTGAATCGGCCCCGCTGCGCACTTCACCAACTATTCGCGCCAGACCTTCATTCATCTCTTTCAATGACCCCAAAAGGTGTCCGGTCTCGTCCTGGCTGTCGATCTCGATCTTGACGGTCAGGTCTCCGGCCGCGATCTGTTCCGACACGCTGATGGCCCTGTCAAGGGCTTCCTTGATCCGGCGGGCAACCAGCCAGGCAAAGGCAAAGATCACCAGGGCCAGCACTGCTGTAGCTCCGAGAATCTTGATGCGCGTCTTTGCCACCTCTTTTTTGACGTCATCGACGTAGATACCGCTGCCGACGACCCAGCCCCATTCCTTCATCAGCTTGATGTAGGAGATCTTGTCCACGGGCTTTGTAGAGCCGGCCTTTGCCCATTGGTACTCGACGATTCCTTCCCCTTTATCTTTCGCCACCTTGACAAATTCGACGAAGATCTGCTTGCCGTTGGGATCCTTAATATCGGCCACGTTCTTGCCGATCAGATCCTGGTTTGCACCATGGGTAAGCACCTTTGGTTCCAGATCGTTGATCCAGAAGTATTCGTTGCCGTGATACCGGATGGTCCTGATTCTCTCCAGAGCCCTCTTCTGGGCTTCCGCCAACGGGAGGGCGCCGGCTTTCACCTGCACCTCATACCCTTCGAGAATCGCATAGACCACGTCAACAACGCCCTTGGTCGCCAATTCTTTTTCCGCCAGCAGGTTGTGTTCCATGTATGGCAGCAGATAAAAAGTGACCCCCAGTATCAGCAAAGCGATGGTGGTGATTGAGATGCTCAGTATCTTGTTGAGGATTTTCCAATTTTTAAAGCTCTTGATTTTCATGCTGTTACCGCCTTTCCCCTTGTATTTGATCAGTTTACCTGTTCCATGACCTGCATCTCTTCACTGCTCATCAGCTTTTCGATATCCACCAGGATCAGCATCTGGTCGTTCAGCGTACCGAGCCCGGTGATATAATCCGTATCCATCGCCGCCCCCATTTCAGGAGCCGGCTTGATCTGGTCTCCGCTAAGGGCCACAACGTCGGAAACACCGTCAACCACCATTCCGATTACCCTGCCCAGAACGTTCATGATGATCACCACGGTAAATTCGTTGTAGCTCGGAACGCCAACCTTGAACTTGATCCGCATGTCAACGATCGGTACGATCACACCGCGCAGGTTTATCACACCCTTGATGAACTCCGGAGCGTTGGCGATATGGGTAACCGTATCGTATCCACGGATCTCCTGAACCTTGAGGATATCGATCCCGTACTCCTCGCTTCCCAGGGTGAAGGTGAGGTACTCCGAGGCGACACCCGTCCCGTTTTTGCCGATAAGTTCCTGACCTGTCTGCATAATTTGAATTACCTCCGTTTGATGATGTTCATGCAAAGACTATTTCTGTTTTCTCATCCGAAACAATGAGTTTACGTCCAGTATCAGCGCAACCCGGCCATCGCCCAGAATGGTGGCTCCGGCCGTGCCCTCGACCTTGCGGTAATTTGTTTCGATACTCTTAATGACCACCTGGTGTTCATCAAGCAGGGCATCCACCAGAAGCGCCGCCTTTTCGCCCTCGACATCGATCAGGATCAGAATTCCTTTTCCCGGTTCCTTGACCAGCGCATCCATGTTGAACAGCTCGTACAACGCAATGATCGGGATGTATTCACCACGCACATGAACCACGTTTCCACCGTTGACTGTCTTCAGGCTTTCAGGTGCGGGCTGGAGCGATTCCACGATCGAGTTGAGCGGGATGATGAATTTCTCCTGGCCGACCGCAACCGAAAGCCCATCCAGAATAGCGAGTGTCAGCGGCAGGCTGATGGTGACCCTCGTACCATTGCCGGGCTCGGACGATATATTGACCCTGCCGCTCATGGACTGTACATTTCTCAAAACAACGTCCATACCGACTCCGCGTCCGGAAATATCCGTAACGCATTCGGCGGTGGAAAAGCCCGGAGCAAAGATCAGCTGCCAGACCTCCTCGTCACTCATGTTGTCGGAGGCCGGAATACCGCGTTCGGCGGCCTTGGCGAGAATTTTGGCGCGATTCAGACCGGCGCCGTCGTCAATCACGTCGATAACGATCCGGCCGCCAATCTGCGAGGCGCGCAGCGTGATGGTGCCGCAGGGCTCTTTCCCGGCCGCGATTCTCGCCTCGGGAGTCTCCAGCGCATGATCCATGCAGTTGCGCACCAGATGGGTGAGCGGGTCGGTAATCTTTTCAATCAACCCCTTGTCCAGCTCGGTGGTATCCCCGACTGTTTTCAGTTCCACCTGTTTGCCCAGCTTCGCGGCCAGTTCACGCACCATGCGGGGAAAACGGCTGAAGACGATGCTGATCGGCACCAGGCGGATCGACATGACACTCTGCTGCAGGTCACGGGTGTTGCGCTCCAGCTGCAACAGGCTCCGGTGAAGATTTTCGTGGAGTACCGGGTCGAGAACGGTTGCGGTCTGGGCCAGCATCAGCTGGGTAATCACCAGCTCTCCGACCTGGTTGATCAACTGGTCCACCTTGGTAACGCCGACACGGATCGACGACTCGGCCTCGCTGGTGCGGCGGCCATAGGCTCCGGCAGCAAGCTCGTTTTTGTCGTAGGCCCTCCTGCCGGTCGCTGCTCCTGCGGGATCGGCAGCGGATTCGCCGGTGGGCATCAAGCGGGTATTTTCTGGCGGAGTCACCGTGGCAATTGCTTTGGAATCATCGCTGGCACTAATTTCCCTGACATTTTCCGATACCGTACGCAGCTGCAGCTGATCCAGATCGGCCACGAATTCAAAAATGTCGCGAATATCCGCTTCGCCGGCAGTTGTGACCAGAGTCATGCGCCAACTGCAGACACAGATTTCCGGATCAATTGAATTGAAATCGGTCGTTGCCGGTAACCCGGCGGTTACGGTCAACTCACCCAGCTCTTCCAGTTCGGCAAACAGGTTTTCCAGGCGGATGCCGCGCCTGAAGATATCGGGGTCAGGGGTGAACACGAGCTCATAGCGCTGATCGGAGTGCTCTGAGGCAACGGTACCTGATTGAGCGATTTCCTCGGGAACCGGTATCATTGCCGCAGAAGCGCTCCCGGCCGGAGCATCTAAGCTGCCGGCATCGATAACCTGCTGCAGTTTGGCACTGATCTGCTCAATGGCCTCCTGCCGCACGAAGGCTCCGTCACGGTGCCCGGCCAGCTGCATGGAAATCACGTCACCCGCTTCAAGAAAAAGATCGACCATGGCAGTACTGAAGGGGATCTCATGATTGCGCATGCGGTCCAGCAGGGATTCCAGAACATGGGTGACGACGGTCATATCCTGAAAGCCGAAAATCCCCGCCCCCCCCTTGATAGAATGGGCCGCCCTGAAGATTGCATTCAGCTGTTCCTCGTCAGGCCCCTCATCGGGAAGCGACACAAGTATCTGTTCCATCTCGGCCAGGTGCTCGGCGCATTCCTCGAAAAAGACCTGGTTGAACTGATTGAGATCTATGTTGTTATTCTGATCGGACTGAGTCATGCGGAATTCCTTGGTGATCAATGTGAGAGATTGAATTCACTGTCAAATCCCAAAAAATGGATTTTGGATCTGATCGTATCTGGAATGTTGGTCAGTTGCGCACTTATATTGTTCTGTTTCAGACCGCTCAGGAATAGCGCCAGCAACTGGCAGCCACAGGCATCTATGTCGGTGACGCCCGTCAGGTCCACCAGCAGAGCGCCGCTCGTTGAGCAATCATTCCGTTCGCCGGAAGCGCCGGAATCCAAAAGACGGGCAAGACAGTTCATCAGCGCCGGATACTTCCCGGCTACGGTACTCATCGAGCATTCGCCATCCAGGCATGTTTTTAACGATTCGCCGGCTTCGGTATTCATATCATCCCCATTCGATTAGAGTGATTGTTGCCTCAAGCATTAATTCTGCGAATAAAAGTCACATCGTCATGTATGGCAACCGGATAGAAGCCATGTTTCTCAAGATGCCTGAGCCACAGGGCCAGGATGCTGTATCCGCTGCTGTCGATCGAGGTAATGCCGTTCAGGTCGATCTCGGTCACAATATGCCCGTCGGGATTACCCGCGACATAGTGCAGGGCACGGTCGGAAATCCTGAGCGATTGCAGCGCGACCTGCTGCAGATGTTCAGCCACGGTACCGGCGATCCAGTCACCATCTACCCGCACCAAATACTTACCATTTTCATTCCATATATCTGTCATCACATTCTCCGTATTCAGGCAGGTTACACTTGCCGGTATACAGAGCACTGCGCATGCCAACGCGTGCTTAATATTTTCAATAATAATTCAGAGAAGTTATCAGTTTAAGGTTATATGGAGGGGAGCGACGATGATTGACAGCCGGAGGCACTATTGCAGCTAATCAGCTGTAAACAGTGGAATTATTCGAAAGGACAGAAGTTGACGCCGCAACTTTTGTCGCAGGGGTATATTATGGAGGGGCTGCGTTACGGTTCCGAGCGCGTCAGGCGCTTGTTCAAGGCCTGGCGGGTAATCCCCAGGTAGGTAGCGGCCAGGCGCTGGTTGTCGCCGGCCAGGCGCAACGCCTCGCGAATCAGCTGATTCTCGGCATCCTTCAGTGTGGGGAATCCATTGCAAAAGGGGCAGACCGGGCAGCGGCTCTCAAAGACGGTGCTGTCGCATGAAGCAACCAGCTCACGTCCGATCGCCACGATAAAGGGCTCCAACGGCAGGACACGCCCGGCATGGCGGGCGACGGCGTCGTGAACCATCGCCTCCAGTTCGCGGATATTGCCGGGAAAGCGGTATGCTTTCAGATAACGGTTGAGTTCAAGGGGAACTGCCGGGCATGCTTTACCGAGGCCGGCGGCGGCCTTCTCGATAAAATGGGTCAGAAGCAGCGGGATGTCCTCGCACCTCTCCCGTAACGGCGGCAATTCGACCCGATGGGCACATAGCCGGTAAAAGAGGTCGGGACGGAAGCAGCCTTTCTCCATCAGACTCTTGAGGTCGGCATGGGTGGCGGCCACAACCCGAACGTCACTCTTTTGCGGTTTGTCCGCTCCCAGCGGCAGATATTCGCCCTCCTGCAGCAGTCGCAGCAGTTTGACCTGCGATGAAGGTGTCAAGTCGCCGATCTCGTCCAGAAAAAGAGTGCCGCCGGACGCCTGGCGGATCAAACCTTCCCTGGTCCGTTCGGCGCCGGTAAAGGCGCCGCGCTGGTGACCGAAGAGAGTGTCACTGAACATCGTATCGTCCAGTCCGGCAAGGTTGATCGCGACAAAGGGACCGCCACGTCCGCTCAACTCATGTACGGCACGCGCCGCCAGTTCCTTGCCGGTGCCGGTCTCGCCGGTGATCAGCACCGGTTGCCGGGAGGGCGCCACCGATTCGAGGTAGAGGAAGATATTGCGCATCCTGGGGGAGGCGGTCACTATTTTGCTGAACGCGGTTTCCCTGCCGAGCGTTCCCTGCGCGAGACAGCGGCGCAACGTCTCCAGATCGCAACGTGTCCGGGCCAGCTCGTAAGTGGTGCGCACCGTTGCAATCAGGCAGTCCTTTTCCACCGGCTTGACCAGATAGTTGTCGGCGCCGTTACGCATGCAGGCAACCGCTGTCTCCAGGCAATTGACAGCGGTCACCATGATCACTGCCAGATCCGGATAGGCGGCCTTGATCTGTTTCAACAACTCGCTGCCGGTAACATGCGGCATTGTCATATCGAGCAGGACCAGCGCGACCGGCTGTTCCGACAGCAGATCCATCACGCGGCGGCTGTCGGACCGGGTCAACACATTCTTGAATCCCGCCCGCATCAGGATCAGCCGGCTGCTGAACAACAGCTCCTCTTCATCATCCACCAGCAGTATGGCGGGTTCGATCGGATCACTTTTCATTTTACGCTCCGTTACGCAACGCGATTTTCAACCTGACAACCGCCTTGGTCCCTTTACCCGGCTCACTTTCGAAAGTCAAGGCACCACCCTGTTCATTAACGATACTGTCGCTGATCGAAATTCCCAGACCGGTGCCACCGTCGTCATGGCGGGTCGAGAAGAACGGCTCCTTCAGTCGTGCAAGCGTTTCTGCTTTCATCCCGCACCCCTGGTCGGCCACCACAACCACGACCTCACCGTTCCCTTTGTCGAAGGACGTGCTGACCACCACGGACTGGTTCCGTGCTGAAATGGCCTGCAGGGAATTGGCGATCAGATTGATCAGCACCTGCTCGATCTGTTGCATCGATCCGCTGACCGGTGGCAGATCATTGCCAAGCTCCAGCCTGAAGGCATCGGTCTGGCGGTGGATATGGTGGTCGAGCAACGCCGCGGCGTTCGAGACCGCCCGATTGATGTCAAAACCGGATGGACAGGCGCCGGAACCGGGCCGTGCATACTGCTTGAGCTGACTGACAATCGTGTTGATCCGGCGCGACCCGTCCGCCAGGCCGGCCAGGAGCCGTTCGGTGGTGGCCGGTATTTCATCGAACGGAATACCGCTCAGGGTGAAATCCGGTTGCTGTCCGGCATGGGCGGCCAGCACAGGCAGTGCATCACGCCAGATTTCCGTCAGAAGATCCGTGTTGAAGGCGATGTAGTTATTGGGATTATTGATCTCGTGGGCGATTCCGGAGGCGAGCATGCCGATCGAGGCCAGCTTGTGGGCCTGGATCAGGCGGCTTTGCGTGACCTGGACCTGGCGGGTGCGCTCTTCAACAAGTTTTTCCAGATTCTGCTGGTGCTCGCGGACTTCTAACAGCAACCGTGCCCGGTCCAGCACACGCTCCATCGTGATTTTCAACTCTTCGAAATTTATGATCGGCTTGCTGATATAGTCCCAGGCGCCGAGACTGAGTGCGCGGATCGCTTCATCAAGATCCCCCAGGCCGGATACGACCACAATCGGCGTGTAGGGCGACTCGTCACGGACCGACTCCACCACGCCGAATCCGTCCATTACCGGCATTCGCAGATCCGTCAAGACGACATCCGGCAATTCCCTGTGAAAGGTTTCCAGACCGGTCAAACCGTTCTCCGCCATCAACACCCGGTAGCCGACGTCATACAGATAGGCCGCGATCGAATCGCGCACGTAGTATTCGTCATCAATTATAAGAATGGTTTTGGAAGCAGTATTGTTCGTATTATTCATTATCCATTAATCCCGAAGATTTTTTATCTGTTGCCGGCCTGCGCCAGCATCCCGTCGATCCGGTCATAGAGTTCCGACGTCGAGAATGGCTTGGAGATGAAACCGGCATCGCCGTTCATGGCGCCGTTCTTGATGACCTCGTTACTGGTATAGCCCGACATGTACAATACCTTCAGACCGGGGATATGTTCACAGATTCGCCCGTACAGTTGCGGGCCGTTCATCTGCGGCATAACCACGTCCGACAAAAGCAGGTCGATCTTATCAGCATGCAGGAGAGCAATGGCAATGGCATCCTCCGGCATATGGGCCGTCAGCACATGATAGCCTCTGTTCTCCAAGAGTTCACGGGTCATGTCCATCACCATTTCGTTATCCTCCACCAGCAATATGGTGGCGTGACGGCTCCCGCTGGCGGCTTCGGCCAAATGCGTGACTTGTGATCCGGCATCATCGCCTGCCGCCAACGGCAGATAAATTCTGAAGCTGGTACCCTGCCCCCCGTCACTCTGGACATCTATTGTTCCTTCGTGCTGCTTGACGATTCCGTAAACCGTGGAGAGCCCCAGGCCGGTTCCGTGACCAACCGCCTTGGTACTGTAGAACGGCTCGAAAATGTGCGGCATCGCCTCGACGCTGATGCCACAGCCGCTGTCGGCAACGCTCAGCATCACGTATTGTCCGGGCACGATTCCGGAATGTTGTTCACAATATTCGTCATCGAGCATCACATTACCGGTCTCGATCAGTATTGATCCGTTGCCGTCGATCGCATCCTGGGCGTTTACCGCCAGATTCAGCAGAATCTGCTCGATCTGGGTACGATCGGCCAAGACAGGACAGTTGATGGCATTGAAAGAGGTACGGATGGATATGTTTTCGCGGATGGTTCTGCGCAGAATATCGCTGAATGAACTAACGACCTCGTTCAAATCCAGCTGCTGCATCGCCAGCACCTGTTTGCGGCTGAAACTCAATAACTGCCTGACCAGATTCTTGGCCTTGATCGCCGATTCCAGAATGGCCGAGGCCCGCTTGTGAATCGGATCGTCTTCCGCGAACGGTTTGCGGATCATTTCGGCATACACGAAAACCGGGGCTAAAATATTGTTGAAGTCATGGGCGATCCCCCCCGCCAGCAGGCCGATGCCCTCCATCTTCTGCTGCTGTCGCATCTGCTCTTCAAGCTGCCGATGCTCCGATATATCGCTGGCAAGACCGAGGTACCCGGTAATCTGCCCGGCCTCATCCCGCATCGCGGTGATACCGAGCCTGACCGCGAGCAATGAGCCGTCCTTTCTGACATAGGTCCAGTCACGCTCGTTAGGCTCATGACGTCCGGAGAGGATCACAAAAACCTCAAACCCCTCGATCGGCTCGTTAAACCGGCGCGACAGTTCATTGCTCCTGGCGGAAACTTCCTCGGGCAGATGGAACAGGAGCGGGGTTTGCTTGCCGATCAGTTCATCGGCGTCATAGCCGAGCATGATCTCGGCGGCGCGATTGAAACTGGTGATGACTCCATCCGGCGTGGTGGAGATAATCGCGTATGCGGCGTTATCGAGGATGGCCTGCTGGAACCCTGACAATTTTTTCAGCTGGGTGGTATGGAAGTTTATCTGCGAAACATAGTGTTTGATAAGCAAGTAGAGCAGCAGGGCCGTGAGCGTGACAAACAGAAGCCCCTTGTAGGTGGAGATACGGGTCAGCATGGCCGGGTCATGCACCAGCCACCCCAGGACACTGTCGGAAAGAAGTATCCAGGCGCTGCCGAACAGAACATAGATCGCAACTATTCTAAGAGCATAGGTGCAGTAAACACCTTTGAATGAATACTTTATTATCTCCATATGCAGCGCGGTCCCTATCCGGTCCGAATCAACAGCCAGGTTTCGACATTAACATGATAAACCGTTCCAGACCACCACATAAACCGTGGCGGACGCAACAACAGCGACGGTGGATTATGAAAACGGCCATCCGAAAATCGGAATGGCCGTTGATTTATGATTCGAAAGAAGCGACCGCTCAGCGGTTATTTGAGCAGTATCTCCACCTTGGCACTCTTTTTGGCTTCGGCAACATATTCCATCACGGCAGCGTTTATCTTCTGCCCCTTCAGGTACTCCTCGATCCTCGGCAGCGCATCCTTGAAAGAAACCGATTCGGCACCCTTCTTCTCGATCAGCTTGATGATGTGGTATCCGAACTGGGTTTCAACGACATCGCTGATCTCACCAGGTTTCATTGCAAAAGCGGCCTGTTCGAAAGGCGGCACCATCTGACCTTTGCCGAAGAAGCCCAGGTCGCCCCCCTGCTGGCTGCTGGGGCAGGTCGAATTATCTTTTGCCAGGGTGGCAAAATCGGCGCCGCCGGCCAGTTCCTTGCGGAGTTTCTCGGCCTTTTCGCGGGCCTTTTTCTTGTCATCGGCGGAAGCCTTGGAATCAACACCGATCAGGATATGACTGGCCTTGACCGATTCGCTGCGTGTGAATTTGTCCTGATTCTGATCGTAGAATTTGCGGGCGTCTTCCTCGGTCACCTTGATTTTGGGCACGATGTTAGTTTCTACAAACTTGGAGATCAACAGATCCCTGCGGGTATATTCCCGCAGGTCCTTCTCGTTCATCTCCAGATCCTTGATCGCCTTGGCAAAATCCTGCTCATTGGCAAAGCGGGCCTTACCCTGTGCCAGTTTCGCATCGATCTGCTTGTCCAGGTCCTTCACTTCGATCTTGGCGGCCGCCTGGTAGAGCAGTTCGGCGGACACCAGCTGTTCCAAAGCCTGTTTGTCCACCAAAGCCTGTTGTCCGGCTGGCGCGGCCTGACCTCGCAGCAGAACCTTGGTGGCGCGACGCAACTCGACGGCATCGATCGAGACGCCGTTGACCTTGGCCACCGGTCCTTGGATACCCACCGCCGGCGCGGCGGGGGAAGATGCGGGCGCAGCCTCCTTCTTCACTTCCGCTTCAGCGGCATACGCGAATGTTCCGCTTCCAACCAGCGCCGCCAATGCAAATCCTTTGAAAAACCATGCTGATAAATTGATCTTAGGCATTTGTACAGATCTCCTTGAATAAAATTTTAGCGACTGTAGCACAATTAATGCGGCCATGAAAAGCCAAACATACTTTTGACATTTCATCATGTTTCAGATACATTCGCCCCAGATTGGCGCTAAACGTCCGTAACCGGCCCGGCCGGATACGATTGCACGGCTCTACGGGAGGAATTGTGGAAATGAAGAAGGTACTGGTAGTTGATGACAGCCTTTCGGTTGTTCGCCAGCTTGAAAAAATAATCAGTGAGTCTGGCGACTTTGTATGTGTCGGGCACGCCAAGAACGGCGCGGAAGCGATCAAGATGAACCATTCCGAAAACCCGGATATCATCTGCATGGACATGAACATGCCCGGCATGGATGGCCTCACGGCTCTGAGGACCCTGTCTGTAATGGACAAGGAAGTCAAGGTCGTGATGGTGACTTCCCTGGGAGGGGTTGGCGACAAGTTCACCGAGGCGCTGAAACTGGGCGCAAAGAATGTTATATCAAAACCGTTTGAAACGGACAACGTACTGAGAATTCTGCGTGAGCTCTGATCCGGACGGTCGAAAGCACCGCCCCCCTGATACACATGTTATTTTGAGCAGACTTCAGCAGGACTAATTCCCGGCTTTCCAGCAGCGACAAGGAGTTGCAGACATGGCGGTTAAATTTTTCGGACAGTTTCTCGTGGAACAGGGCATTGTATCCAGAGATGCCCTGGTCAACGCAATCGAGCTTCAGGACCAGAAGAACCTCAAACTGGGTGAAATGGCTGTATCTATGGGCTACATAACCCAGACCGAAATCGAGCGGGCTCACAACGCCCAGATGTCCAAGGACATGAAACTGGGTGACATGCTGGTTGAAATGGGTTTCCTGACGCTTACCCAGTTAAACGATGTCATCACCAGACAGAAGAACACCCATCTGTATATCGGAGAGGCGCTGGTTCAGGTCGGAGCCATCAGCAGTGAAAACCTTCAACAGCATCTGGCGGATTTCAAGGCCGACCAGGCCATGTATGTATCCGACGGCATCGAGCTGCCTGACGGCATTGCCAACAGCAAGATCTGGGAGATGACGGCCGACCTTACCTACAAGATGATCACCCGTGTGCTGGACCTGCAGTTCCGGCCGGGAAAATGCGTCCGTGCCGAGGTGATCGCCCCCAACTTCATGATGGCGGCCATGGATTTCAGCGGCGACCTGGAGGCGCGATACCTGGTCTCGGTTTCCGAAGGTCTGCAGCAATCCATTGCCAAAGCCATACTGCGTGAAGAATCGGTTGCGGACGAGCCGCCGGAAGTGCTGGAAGATACGGTGATGGAATTCGTCAACGTGGTCTGCGGCAACGTAGCCGCCAAGGCTTCACAGATGGGAGTGATACTGAACATCAACCCACCGGTCACGGTCCATCCGCCCGCAGGCGGGCTGCCGGTTCCAGAAGGCCACACGGCGCTTTCTTTCCCGATACATATCGGCGATGGCGACCAGATGGAAATGATCCTGCTGATAAAGAACTGATTTTCAGTCTTTGTATGAAATGTTAAAGGGGCATCCGGCGTATCTACCGGGTGCCCCTTTCGTTTATTGGACTTGTTATATGCCTCATTGCAGCACAATACTGTCCACGATCAAGCTCCCGTCACTGATGATAATTTGTCCAAACAGAACAGATTCGCCAACCAGTGCAGCATAGTCCCGGTCATATCCACCCTGCAGATTGACCGTGATCGGTCTGTTGCAGTCAAGCGACTCGTTGTAAGTCGTGGCCCATATCTTAATTTCGGATGCATCAGTTGCAATATTGTAGGCGCCCTGGATGGTTGAATAATACGTAGGCGGCACTCCCGGCACGTATACCTGATGGGTGGTATCCCTCTCAAAGCCCGCTGTTACCGTTTCCGCCACACCCAGTGTCAGCAGACAATCTCCAAGGCCGGTACATGTGCCGTTCGACCAACCGCTGAAGGTAGAGACCAGATCCGCCGCGGGATGCAAAGTGACCTGCTCTCCGGTGAGAAAGGTGGATGAACAGCCGGTGTTGCATGCGATACCGGCCGGATTGCTGGTGACGATTCCGCCGCCGGTACCGATGAAGATGACCTGTAATGGCAATCTGGTTGTCGTAAAGCCGTATGAGTTTCCGGAGAGTTGATAGACCGGAAGGAATGCACTGGTTATCGAGAGATAATGGGTATTATCGTTACTGGAGATTCCGCTGCCGGAGTCCTTGGCGTTCACGGCGGCAAAGGACTTATAATCGGCGCGGATGTCACCATTCTGAAAAAGAACTATCTCGAAGTTGTTCGGCAATGCCAACCCTTCATCGGTGTAGGATTCTGCCTGCCATTCGACAACGACCCGTTCCCCCAGAGGTAGGTCATTCTTGTGCTGAACAAACGCGCCTCCGGAGAAGTACGAAGACAGATCGCTGTTCCAGGCGGCAATTACCGGGCCATTGGTGTTTGAAACAAGGTCAAACGAGTTCAAAGGCCCGGCATAGCCGAACCAGATGTTGCCGTTGGTGTCAACCGTGATCTGGCTGTACGTTTGGCCGTAAAACGTGAATGACCAAGGAAGGGTATAGACAACTGTTGACTCGTCGCCGTAGGCAAAGTCGTAACCGGTGGTCGGGGTTGCAAGCGGATTGGCGTCGGTGCCATCCCAGGATGCACCGGGTTGCTTGATCATGCCATAGATGCCGTCGGAGCCGGCTAACAGAATGTTTGGCATAAAGACCAGTGTCATGAACAGGAGCAGGCTTCGCATGGTGTCTCCCTGATTCTATTTGTTTCGCTGTGAAATGCGCTGTCGAATAACATCGGATTGTGTCATGGTCTGGTTCACCTCTTACCCCGGCGACTGCCCTGCTACTTACGAATCATATCAGTATCAGCATCTTTTGATGCTAATCTGGCACCGGCAAAAAGAACACGGACAAACATCAATACCCCTTTTATAATATTTATAGGGCCGAAATGGCCTTTAATCATCTTCACAGCGATCTCTCTTTTTGCAAATAAATGTCCCATATTTGCTGCTTGCTCAAAATATTCATATGCTTTCGCAAGATCTATGTTTACACCTTCACCTATATCGTACATTCTCCCTAATCGATATAAGGCTGGCATGTACTTTTGATCAGCAGCCTTGGAAATCCATTCAACTGCCTGATGATACTGCTGATTCGATCTGTATAATGCACCGAGATAATATTGTCCCTCAGCGGAATTAGCATAAGCTGCCTTTTGATACCAATGTTCTGCTTCCTCAGAGTTTTGCTCAACACCCAAGCCTGAATGGTACATCCAACCAACCATCAACTGTCCAGTAATCGACCCAGAGCTAGCCAAGTCAAAATATTTCTGAAATGCTTCCTTATTTTTTCCTTGGTCATATAGTTCAGCGGCAATTTCATGTGCGTCTTCTTTGGGATTTACATCCTTCATAACAATAGTGATTTAAATGAATATTATTTTAACAATCATTAATATCGCAAACAATGCTGCAAGAAATCTAACTAATATCCAGTACTTCCAGCCACATGACGTAAACACATCTCGTCCAGCTGCCAATTTTGACCAAATAACAATTCTCCAGAACTGTGTTTTCCCTTCTGGAGATAAATTATTAATCGCTTTAATCCAGCAGAATTGAATAGCTAATAGATTGATTGCTAGCAGTGTATTGATTATTAGGACATTACTGTCATGCATTGTGAAAGCTGCAGTGATAAACAAACCAGATATAGACACAACAATAATAGTGATAATAATTTTGAAGATATTTTCCATGATAATACCTACTTTTTCATTAGTTATAGCTGCAACTACAATTACAGTAGAATACTCCGGCACCAGGTCCATAACCTCCTCCAGTAACTGATGTTCCACTTCCTGAAACAGACCCATATGGTGTAGACACGTTCCATCCAGACTGGTCGAAGGAGGAATCCCCCCTTCCTGCTTGCCCACTCGCACTCGCTCCTAAGCCATAACAAAAACACAGACAATTGCGTCTTCTGTAAGTTACTTTGCCGCAATCATCAACACATCTACCGCATTCTGCAACCACTTGTAGACCTATCCCAAATGCAATAGAACCAGAAAATCCGCCCCAAACGCATGATTCTTTGAGCCCTAATGGGTCTATTTTATTTATGGGATTTTGATGGACGTACCCGTAAAGATTAACATCTCCACCTTTGGACCCAATCGGATCCTTAGAAACAAACCGCCCCTCCATCGGATCATAATACCGTGCCCGGTAGTAATACAGCCCAGCCTCCTTATCCCACTCCCTGCCAGTGTACATAAACGAATTTGGGAAGCTGGTCGTCTGTCTCGGCACTCCAAAACTGTCGTAACTGTAGCTTTGTACTATGGCAGGGGAGGAAGAGGAATCGGTTATCGCCGTGACGCTCCCCAAGCCGTCGGCATGATAGTAGTAATCGACACCGCCGCGCTCCATTGCCAGGTGTTCATCGACGCCGGGGCCGTGGATGTAATAGGTCGCGGTTGTGCCGAAGTACTCCGCAGCGATATTATCGCCATCGTACAGGTAGCTCCAGGTGGTGGTTTTCGTGACGTCATTGATGAGTGTGGTGACCTTCTTCTCGATCCTTCTGTCGAAGGGGTCGTACTTGAAGTCGATGGTTCTGCTCTCGACGATGATGTTGTTGACCTTCCTGAATTTCTCCATCCGGGTCAACCGGTTCTCCAGGTCCCAGGTCAGTGTCCACCCCTTGTCCGGAGTATTGGGGATGCTTCTGGCGGTCTGGTTGCCGGCGTCGTCGTAGTCGTAAACGAGTTGCCTGCCGTGGGTCATGCGGTTGGCGTCGTCGTAGGCGTAGGTGATGATCGGGAGTGATTCCTTGGGGCCGGGACCGCCGGTCCTGTTGCCGACATCATCGTAGCTGTATTTTTCCGGACCTTTGGGGGTGTCGGTTTGGGTCAGGCGGTAGATTTCGTCGTATTGATAGGTTTCGGCGCCGTTTGATGTGATCTTGCTTTTGCGGCTGCCGGTCTTGTCGAAGCCTGAGTAGTTGGCGAATGTGATTGTTGCCGTGGCCGTAGAATGTTTGATGCCGGTCAGTCGGTCCAGGTTGTCGTAGTCGTGTTTGGCTGTGACACTGTTGGGATAGCTGATGGTATCGCGTCGGCCCAATTTGTCGTAGAGGTAGGTAAAGACCTTGGTTCCGGCGGTGATGATCCAGGGGCGGTTGGCGTCGTCATATTGGTGGGTGGTGGTTCTTGAGCCGTTGACATCGCTGACGGTTACCTGTTTGCGCTGTCCAAGGGCGTTGTATTGTTCGTAACTGACGGTCCGGTTGTTGGTGTTGTCTTTGACGCTCTTCAGCCGGCCTTTGTAACTTCCGCCGGTGTAATTGCTGAAGGTATAGCTGATGTTGGCATTGCTCGCGGTCTGAATCCTGCCGTTTTCGTCGTATCCGTATGAGACGCTGGAGCCGTCGGCATACTGCTTGCCGGTAAGCTGGCCGCGATTGTTGTGGTTGTAGCTTACCTGCAGCACATCGGTGCCGGAAGTGGCGTTGTACTTCTTATCGAGCTTGCCGTTGGGGTGGTAGGTGTAGTGGTACTTCTTGCCCAGCGGATCGGTCTCGTATTCCAGGCGACCAACCTTGTCGTAGGAATAGGTGGTGGAGTGCTGGTTGGCATCGGTGACGCTGGTGAGTTTGTCGGCGCCGTTGCCGCAGGAGGGGCATCCGCTGCCGCCGTAAACCAGGTCGGTTGATTTCAGTCTGGCATCGGTGATTTTGGTGGTTTGGCGATTAAAGTCGAAGAGGTATTTTGTTTCCTTCTGTTCGGCGTCCTTGACGGAGTTCAGGTTGTCGTTGGCATCGTAGCCGTAGGTGGTGATGATGTCCGGCTGGCCCGGGGCGCGGGTGGTAACGGTCTGCAGGCGGTTTCTGTCGTCGTAGGTGGATATCACCGTTTTGCGCGGCACTCCGTCCTTATCCAGGATCACATGCCAGATGTTGTTGCCGTTGGCGTCATAGGCGACATTGACATTGGAGGGATCGTAATAGCTTGTGGTGACGCCATCCGGTGTGACTATCGACTTCAGGAATCCGACCACCTTTGCTGCCTGATTTTGCGGAGTGTCGTCATAATAGTTGTATGTGGTCTGTTTCAGGTTTGCGTCGGTAATGTCCTTTATCTTGCCATTGCTGTAGTGACGGATGACGGTGGTCGCCATGGCCGGATCGGTGACGGCAGTGACCAGATAACCCTCGGCGTCGGTGCTATAGCTGTAAGTGGTTGTAAGAATATTCGGCCCGCGTTTATCGTCCATTCGGGTGATGAGGTTCTTGAAGGCGGGATTTGTGTTGGTCAGGTCGTAGGTGTAGCTGAAGGCGAACTTGGTATTGATGCGGCTGTCGGTTGCGGGATCGACAACCAGGTCGGGATCAATGCCCAGAGCCGATGTGTCGAGCGGTTCAGTTTCGTTGGTTACATTGCCCAGCAGGTCATATGTGTAAAAAGTGGTGTAGCTGACGCCGTTCATGGGCGGTTCAGTGACTGATTTTCTGAGCCCATTGGGGTAGTAGGTATAATTGGTGGTGTAGTTAAGCGGGTCCTTCTTACTGCGAATTTTTTCGATCAAGCCATCATAGGTAAATACCCAACTGTTCAGATCTTTATCGGCAAGTGTAAAGTATTTTAGTATGGCGACCTGGATCGGGTAGGCATCCGGAATCTTGCCGGCCGCCGTCGGCGCCGCAAAGGAGTATCCGCTGGCTTTCAGATTTGGGTCGGTGGCGGCTGTAACTTTCTGCCCGGTATAAACATAACTGCTTGAGAAAAGATCCGGATCGGTCTTGGTTTCAAGCAATCCGTTTGAGGCGTTATAGGTATACCCCCATTGATCGCCGCCAGGGAGCGTCAAGGTTTCGAGTTTTCCGTTCGGGTAGTCGAGAGTGTAACTCTTATTGTTCGGATCGGTGATGGTTACGAGCTTGCCGCTGGTGGGATCATAACCGAAAGTGACGGTACGATTACCAGGATCGGTAACTGTCGTAAGTTTTCCGGATGTGTAGTTGAAAGTAAGGGCGTTTCCATATCGATCAACGAGAGATGTTATGTTGCCCGAAACGTCGAAGTTGCGTCTCAGGCCGTCCGGTTCGGTTATTGTCCAGGTGCCGTCAGCGTTTTGGAGCAGCGAGGAGTAATCTCCTTTGGGCGAGACATAGGCGGTAGTGTATTTGTTGTAAATGCGGCGTTTCCCATGATACCAGAACACTTTGGAAGTTCCCGCGCCATTTTGAAGTGACATTTCATAGCTATGGCTCCAGCCATCTCCTATGGCGCTGGGGGCAAAGGGGATGCTGCGGTAGTATAGTGAAATGTCCAGGGCAAGGGGTAAGCCGCTGTTTAATGTGAATATCCGCTGATCGTGGGAGAGACGGCCTGTTCCGAGATTGACGGTTGAACTACTATTTCGTTCATTACAACCATCATTGTGGTCGCCACCATCGCAGTTGGGGGTGGCTGGCAGGATAAGAGCGTTCTTGAAAACGTCGGTGTAAATTTGCCCTGGTGCGTAGCTATTAACGTAAATCCCGTCGACATGACCGTTATAAGACCCAAAAACTGCCATGATGTGGGTGCCTTCCTTGTTGCGAAAGACACGGTAGCCATTAACACTATCCTTCAAGCTAGTAGCTATGTATCCTGGAGTCCCATAGTCATCACCAAACGAACCATTGAGATATACTTTTGCACCATCGCAGCCAATCATGTTAACTACGTAATGTATCGTGGAATTGTCATTCATTCCTTCGCCGACGCATTGAACCGCTACAAATTCCAATCCGATGACCAAGTCAAAGTTGTAAGGATTGTCGCAGGTGGCGGCAAAAGAAGCCGGAACCGAACAAGCCAACAAAAACAGGGAAATTGTTATGCAACGGAAAATGGAGGTAAACCTGGAAAATCGACGCTGCATATCAAAACTCCTTTACCTTTAGCCCCGTGGCACAATGATGTTCAGCCTCCTGAGCAGGTAACGTGCCGATACGCGACAATACCAATAATTACAGATAGATCAACAGATAATACCATACATGCCACACTTCATGACACCCTTAACCAGGAATAAGAATTGGAAAGAAACTTTACACTTTTTAAATAAACTATTGTAACCACCTGATATGCAACGACAATAAAAAGTTGGAAAGAATCTTTATACTGTGTAAAGAAACCTTCACCTTAACGAAATACAATTACCGGACGCATGCCCTCACATCAAGTTTCAACAAAAAAGCCGTCCGACCATTGCAGATCGGTACGGCATTTATCCTGCTGATATAAAATCCATCCTTAAACGGCAATCACACGACCAAACGGAAGTATGTTCACTACCTCCACACCTCATCGGTATACTCACCCTGCATATCCCTGACTAACAGCGGCGACTCGATCACCGGGGCGCTGCGCCGCCCCTTGGCGAGTTCGGCCATGAACATGGTGGCCGGAGATCCGGCGTTGTTGTGAATCATCCGCAGCCGCAGAACCGACAGTTTCATCTGTACCGCCAGCGCCATGAACTCGGCCAGCCGCGACGGCAGCTGGATGAAACAGATCCTGCCCGAGGGCTTGACCAGATACTTGGCTGCAGCCAGGAAATCCGCCAGCCCGGCGGTAGTCTCGTGACGGGCGGCATCACGTCCAGCAAGCGGGCTGATCCTGCCGCTTTGGGGTTTGCGGTAGGGCGGATTTGAAACGACCAGGTCAAAGGTCGAGTCGGGGTGCTTTCCGCGCAGGTCGATCACGTCTGCGGACTGCAGCGAGACCCTGTGGGCGAGACCGTTGTGATTGATGTTGCGCTCGATCAGTTCCGCCATGCCATGGTTCTTCTCGATCGCCACAACCGAAGCTTCCGGGTTGACCCGGGCCAGCACCAGCGAAATGATTCCGCAACCGGCTCCCAGGTCGGCAATACGCCCACTCGGCTTGACTAAAGCGCAGAAGCGCGCCAGGAGCAGGGCATCCAGCGAGTAGCGATAGCCGTGCCGGGGCTGGAAAAGCTGCAGATCAAACAGCTTCAAGTCATCTTGAGTCAGCACTTTTCACCGTTTCGACTAACTGCGATACCGCCCATCTCTCAATCCTCCTGCGCCGCAGGAGCCACTCGCGCAGCAGCATTCCCGCAAAGACGGCAAACGATCCCAAGGTCAGGTACTTGCCGATCTTGAACGGCAGCGGATCAAAACGGAATTCCACCCGGTGCGAACCGGGCATCAGGTAGACACCGCGCAGCACGTGGTTTACCGGCACGTTTTCCACTTCAGTGCCGTCAACAAACGAACGCCACCCCTTGAAGTATTTGTCTCCGGTAACAAGTAGCGCCGGAGCTGACACGCGTGTCTCGATGACGACATTATCCGATTCGTAACGTGTTACCGTTACGCTGCCAGGTGTCTGACTCGGTGAACCGTCATAGATGCGGACCGGAATGGGGGGCGGCGCTTCCACCATGCCGAATCGAGCCGGGGCAAACTGGGGATGGTTCAGCAGCCCACGGAGCTTGTCGCTGTTCGGCTCAACCACTACCGACGGCACCAGCCAGGCTTTGGGCAGCACCGTCCGGTTCTCCAGCAGCAGCTGCTTTCCATCCGAAGAGCGATAAACAACCGCATAGCGTTCGCCCAGCAGCCCTTTCTCCTGCAGGTACTGTTCGGCCGGCATCACCAGATAGCGCACGTTGAGCATGTCCGGAACGGCGCTGGTAATTGAAAACTGCTCCAAAAGCTCCTGCCAGCGCCGAAGTTGAACCGGGTTTGAAGTGTACAGCACCGGAATCTTCTGGGAAACATAGCGCATCGGATCTTCTTCTGTCAGCGGCGCGACCCGGTACTCCTTGGACATGGGAGTAAGCTGCCGCATGATTTCGGTCTTCGCCGCAAAATCACGGCGCGGCGCGGGCTGCAGGAGTATGAACTGGGAGTTGATCCGGCTGATGTCGATCAGGTAGAGCAACACCAGCGGGATTACGATAAAGAGTGCGCGCCGACCGGGACGCGGCAGAAAACGCAGCGCCAGCCAGTGAATCAGCACCAGGATCACCGCCAGACCGGTTTCCCTGACCAGGTTGTTCCAGCGACGCGCCACCAACTGCGGTCCCTGTTCATAGCGTGTCGGCTGGTAGATCTGCTCACCGAAGAGCCTCAGCCAGAAGTCCCTGGCGGCTATTTGGGACAGGTAGAGTAAAGCGACCGCTCCGGCCAGGCCGGCCACCCACCACAGGTAGCGCCGGAACGCTTTAGTTGACCGCAGTTCCTCGTCCAGCAGACAGTCAAGACCGCGGGCGGCCAGAAATGCCAGCCCCAAGAGCGGAATGATCATCATCATCTTGGGAACCCGGAAATGGTTGATGCCGGGGAAATGCTCGAAAAGAATCCAGTAAAACGGGGTGTATTTCCCGAACGAGAACAGCAGGCCGACGGCAATCCCGGCCAGCGCCAGCCAGGTGAAGCGGTCACGCTTGAAAATCAGCGCCAGCGGCAGCAGCAACCAGGGCAACAGTCCCATGTAATCGCTGGTCTGGGTAAAGAACATCCTGCCCCAGTAATAGGAACCCACGGATTCCGCGTTTCCGGCCCCCTCCTCCCGTGAAAGCCCGAAAAAGCCGGGGACCACAAACGTTACCAGCTCTTCGGGCGGCATGGACCAGGACATGGCCTCTTCCACCTGCATGCCGCTGGCGCTGCTCCCGGCCCCGCCCCCCCTGGTAGATTCGGTGGACCAGGATGCGAGCGGCATCAGCGAGATCGCCACGGTAGACAGGAAGAAGAACAGCAGCGTCAGGTTGAGTGCCAGCATTTTCACGGTTGCCCGGCCACGCTCCTGATTCTGGTCCAGCACGATCATCACGCTGCGTGCGACGCCGTAGACCCCCAGCGCCAGGCAGGTATAGTAGGCTATCTGCCAGTGCATGCTGAAGAACTGGAAAGCCAGCGTAACGGCACAGGCCATGAACCAGACCACGGCCCTTTTGGAGCGCAGTCCCCGCTCCAGCAGGTAGAAAGCCCAGGGCGCAAAGCTGATGGTGGCGATTTTCTGCACATGCCCAGCATTGATCAGTGTCGCGATTTCCGGCGCTGCGGCAAATATGAGCCCGGCCAGGAAAGAAGCCGGCAGGCTGCAACCGATTACCCGGCAGAGGAAAAATGTCCCGGCCCCGCCCATAAACAGGTGGAAAACGATGAACCAGGCGATGTTGGCCGGCTCCGGAATCAGCCAGAACATCAACGTCCG
>MGZK01000037.1 GCA_001802125.1 Geobacteraceae bacterium GWC2_55_20 | reverse complement strand
ATCGCCGATCATCCCTGGTTCCTGGCGTGCCAGTTCCATCCCGAGTTCAAGTCCAAACCGCTGGTGCCCCATCCACTTTTCCGGGCTTTTATCGGCGCGTCACTGTTGCATCGCAACACGAAATAACAGCCTTGCCGGCTATAAATATTCACAGTCGGTTGAGCTGCGAATCTCAATCTGAAAGGCTTTTATGAAGGTCATTATTCTCCTCGGCGACGGCATGTCGGATGAAATCTATAAAGAACTCGACAACAAATCCCCTCTTCAGGCGGCAGTAACACCCAGTATGGATTTCATGGCCCGGCACGGCCTGTGCGGACTGGCCCACACTGTTCCTGACGGACTCCCTCCGGGTAGCGACGTGGCCAATCTTTCGGTATTCGGTTATGACCCGCGCAGCTGCTATACAGGCCGCTCTCCTCTGGAAGCGGTCAGCATGGGGGTTACGCTCGGTCCCGATGATGTCGCATTCCGCATGAATCTTGTCACCCTCAAGCCAAGGGGCAGCTCGATCTATATGCAGGATTTTTCCGCCGGGCACATTTCCACCAATGAAGCCCGCGAGCTGGTGGAAACTCTTCAGCAGGAAATGGGCACTCCGGAGATAGAATTCCACCCCGGTGTCGGCTATCGCCACCTGATGGTCTGGCGTGGCGGCAAGGACGGTATGAAGGGCACACCGCCCCACGATATAATCGGCAAGGCGATTCTGGATTACCTGCCGAAAGGAGAGGGGGCCGATACTCTGATCAACCTTATGAACCATGCCCAGATGGTGCTTCACAATCATCCGGTTAACAAACTGCGCAAGGAAGAGGACAAGCTTCCTGCCAACTCGATCTGGCTCTGGGGGCATGGCAAGACTCCCCGCATAGCTCCCTATAAGGAAAAATTCGGACTGACCGGAGCGGTTATCTCGGCAGTGGATCTGATCAAGGGTATCGGTATCTGTGCCGGCCTGGATGTGATCAACGTGGAAGGCGCCACCGGTTACATCGACACCAACTACCTCGGCAAGGCCCAGGCGGCGCTGGCTGCCCTGGAACAGCACGACTTCGTCTATGTCCATGTGGAGGCTCCGGATGAGGCCTCCCATGCCGGCAGGATGGATCACAAGATCCAGTCAATCGAGGACTTCGACCGTCAGGTGGTGGGTACGGTGCTGCAGGGAATCAAGAAGTATGGCGACTACGCGGTTGTCTGCATGCCGGACCACCCCACGCCGGTCAAGCTGATGACCCATACCTGCGATCCGGTGCCGTTCATCATCTATCGCGGCGGGGAATCCGCCGGCAACGGCGCTGCATCGTACGACGAGGTTCAAGCCGCTTCCACGGGACTGGCGATGGAAGGGCATGCGCTGATGCCGTTTGTTCTGTCATAGTTTCCATAACATCGAGCTTAGCTCAGCAGCCGTTATCATGCATGTAATGAAATGAATTTAAGTGAGGTGCATTGATGAGCCGACTCCTAAAGACGATAATTTGTTTCCTGATGCTACTCACAATTTATCCGCTTTCATCGCTGCCGGCCGCAGAACTCTCCTCCCCGTCCATTTCAGAAACAAGACCCAAAGTTAAGCCGGCCGCGAAAGTGCAGATTGACGGGCATCGCAAGGAAATCTCGGTCTTTGCGCTTAGCAGGGACGGCCTGTATGCGCTGACCGGTGATGAAGATGAAAACAATTTCCTATGGGATGTGAAGTCCGGCAAAAAGCTCCGGGAAATCGGCAAGCCTGACCCGGTGCGGATCTGGGTGGTGGCGGCAGCATTCTCGCCAGATTCCTCCACACTGGCCTGGTCGCGCTATCGCAAATATACTCCGGTGTTGTGGGACGTAAAGAGCGGAAAAAAGCTCGGCATTCTGCTGTCCAGGGAGAACGGGCACAAGGCCGAGGTCGTCTCGCTGGCTTTTTCCGATGATGGCCGTTATCTTGCCAGCGGTGACATGCAGGGCGAAATCGTGGTCTGGAACATCAAGGACAGATCGGTTGTCCGCAGGTACAAGGCCCACGCCGGCGAGGTAAACCGGATCGTCTTCATTCCTGGAGTCAATGAATTTGCCAGCGCCGGCATGGATGGCGCGCTCTATCTCTGGAGTGTGGATAAAGACGGGTCTCTTGCGACCCTGCTGCCGCCTTCGGGTGATATCGTGACTTCATTGACGGTGTCTTCCAACGGTTCCGTCCTGTATGCCGCATCGGACAACCTGACGGTCAAGGGGTGGAATCTTGCGTTGAGGAGCCTGCGCAGCACGATTTCGTTCAAGGACCGGTTGATCAACAATATTGCGCTTTCACCCAACGGAAATCTGCTGGCAGTGATCGAGGAGGATGAAAGCGTCCTGCTCTGGAGCCTCCGCGAGGGCAAACCGGCTTGGGACAATCAGCTTCCGGATTCGGCGCTGACGGCCGTATTCTCGCCGGATGGAGCTTCACTGTTCACGTCTGGCGGCGACAACTGGGTGCGAGAATGGGATGTGTCAAGCGGACGGCTGCTCAGGAAGTTCGGTGGAGTAGCTGAGTAGATAACCTCCCCGTTTCAGCTGTAATCCTCTTTCTTGATGCCGTATTTCTTGATCTTGCGGTACATGGTGACCATGTTCATGCCAGCTTCCCTGGATGCGTTTTCGATTATCCCGCCATGCTTCTTCAGCAGTCCCTTCAACAGATCCGCTTCAAAACGCTCCAGCGCGGTGTTGAACGGCAGTTCGCCGAGATCCGCGGATCCGTTTTCCGTGGGAGTGTCACCAAAGCCGGCTTCAACAAACTGCGCCAGCGTCTCCCATGAGATATAATCGCCGGTCTCCATTGCCATGCAGGCTTCGATCACGTTCTTGAGCTGCCTGATATTGCCGGGCCAGTCGAAATCGCACAGCAAACGGACAGCATCGCTCTCGAACCCCTTTATTGCAGTGTCAAACTTCTGGTTCTGCAGGTGAATGAAGTGGGCCGCCAGCAGCGGGATATCGTTGCGCCGCTCACGCAGCGGGGGCAGGTGGATGTTGACCACGTTCAGCCGGTAGTAGAGATCCTCCCTGAATATGCCCTGCTTGATCGCCTCTTTCAGGTCGGAGTTGGTCGCGGAAAGTATCCGCACGTCAACCCGGGTGGGGGTGGTGTCGCCCAGACGGTTGAATTCCTTTTCCTGCAGGAAGCGCAGCAGGGTCTTCTGGACATTGATCGGCAGGTTGCCGACCTCATCCAGGAAAAGCGTGCCGCCGTTGGCCGCCTCCAGAAGCCCCTGGCGGCTCTCCTTGGCTCCGGTGAAGGCGCCTTTCTTGTAGCCGAACAGTTCGCTTTCCAGCAGGGTTTCCGGCAGGGCGCCGCAATTGATTGCGATGAATTTCTTTTCCCGGCGGGGCGAGTTGTAGTGGATGGCCTGGGCGATCAGTTCCTTGCCGGTGCCGGATTCGCCGGTGATAAGCACCGATGTGTCCCTGACGGCAACCTTTTCAACGCGCTCCAGTATGGTTTTCAGTCCTTCGCACGACCCGATGATGTTGTCGAAACAGAACTTTGCTTCCAGCTCGGCGCGCAATTCGCGATTTTCTTCGATCAACTGTGATTGCTGCAGCGCGTTTTTGACCCGGTAGATCAGCTCATCCGGCTCGAACGGCTTGGTCAGCATGTCGTAAGCGCCCTTGCGCAACGCCTGGATAGACATGTCAACCGTGGCATAGGCGGTAATCATGATCACTGGCATGTCCTTCTGCATTTCCTTGATTGCCTGCAGAACTTCCAGCCCGCTCATGCCCGGCATCTTGATGTCACTGATCACCAGATCCCAGGCCGTGCCCTTGAACTCTTCAACCGCCTTCTGCGGAGATGTGTAGGCCTTGGCCAGATAGCCGTGGTCGATAAGGATGCTCTCCATCATCCGGCAGAGACCCTCTTCGTTGTCAATCAGCAGAATGCGTTTTTTGCTGGTCATTTACAGTTCCTCCTGATCAACCGGCAGTATTACCGTCACGCAGGTGCCCTGTCCGATGACGCTCTCGATCAGGATCTCGCCATGATGCTGATCGATGATCTGCTTGGTGATGGCAAGCCCCAGGCCGGTGCCGCGCTCCTTGGTGGTGTAGAATGGCTCGAATATTTTTTCAAGGCTTTCCTGAGGTATGCCGCAGCCGCTGTCCTGGAACTGTATCCTGATCCGGTTGTTTGGAGCCGGTTCGGTCTTTACGCAGAGCTTGCCCCCCTCCGGCATCGCGCCGCCAGCATTCAGGATCAGGTTGATTGCAACCTGTCGCATCTGGTCGCCGTCAAGCTCAACCCGAGGGAGGGCCGGCGCGAAGTCGGTGGTGATTGTAACACCGCGCATATCGGTGTGGTTGGCCGCAAAATCCACAATCTGCTGCAACAGGTCGTTGAGATCGGTTGTTTCCAGCGTCGGGCGTGGAGTGCGGGCGTACGACAAAAGATCCTGGACGATCTTCTTGCAGCGTTTGCTCTCGCGTTTTATTTCGTGGATGTATTTGTAATTGGGGTCTTCTTCATTCATCTTGCCTTCGAGGTAGCCGGCATAGCCGAGAATGACACCCAGCGGGTTATTGATCTCATGGGCGACGCCCGAAGACAGCACACCCAGCGACGCCATTTTTCCCTGCTGGGCCAGGCTGGCCTCCATGTCCCGGTTGCGCCGGATTATTTCGGTCATCCGGTTGAATGCGCCGGCCATTTCGGCCAGTTCATCCTCACCGGATACTTTCATGCTTTCGTCCAGTTTGCCGCGTTTTACCCGGCGGATGACCTCGATCATATGCGTGATCGGGCTGGTAATGATTGTGGAGGCCCTGAAAACCATCATTGTTGACGTGATCCCGACCACCAGAATCAGCAGGATCATGCTGTACATGATGTGTGTCTTGATCTTGTTGGCTTCAAGGTAGAACTCGTCCTCATAGGAGCCGACCGCTATGATCCAATCCCACGGCTGAAAATATTCATAACGCACGATCTTCATCCGCGCTGCCTTGTCGCCGATGTTTTTCCATGGATAGCGGATCCAGCCGCTTTTCTTGGTACACATTTCCCGGATGAATCGATTGCCGTCCAGATCCTTGGCGTCGATCAGGTTCTTGCCCTCCGAATCCGGGTGGATCGTGAAGGTGCCCTTGCTGTCCATGCAGAAAATGTAGCCTGTCGCTCCCACCTTTTTATTCTTGATACTGTCCTTCAGCGCCGCGAATGATTTCCGCTCGAAAGCGGCCTCTTCCGAGGTTTCGTCCAGGTAGCCTCCGGCGGCGATGATCCAGTCCCATTCGCGAAAGTAGCGATAGGCAACGATCTTGTTGCGCGGGTGCTTGTCGCCCAGCACTTCATTGCGCCATGGGTAGGTGATGAAAAGCGTTTCCCCGTCTTTTGAAGCTTTTGCGGTCCTGCATATTTCCCGGATGAAGTAGCGGCCGTTTTCATCACGCTCGTCAAAGACATTCTCACCTTCCCTGGCAATGTGGACCTGCAGGTCGCCTTTGCTGGTCATGGCGTAGATATAGCCGGTTTCACCCACATTGACCTTTTTAAGGGCCTTTCTTGCTTCCTGCTTTGCCGCTTCCAGGCCGAACTGCTTCTTTTTGTACTGGTTGTGTTCACTTTCCACCAGATTGTAGGAGAGCGATGTCAGGGTCGCCAGTTCCTGGTTCAGGTATCGCAGCCGGTCTTGTTTGTAAACCTGGAACTGCTGGTAGTGGGAATTGAGCAGGTCCAGGCAAAAGGCCGACATGTGCTGAAGGTCGTCCTTGCTGGTCTTGGTCACGCCGCGATAGGCCTGTTGATTGGCAATATAGCCGATCACGCCAGCCACGACAAAAATAGGGCCGATCACCAGCGGCAGAACCAGCACCAGCAATTTTCCGCGCATCTTCAATGTTTTTAGCAAGTCGCTCATTGTGCCCCTGATAGTGTATACAAATCTGCGTCAACTGATATACCCGATTGGCGCAACCAAATCAAGCGGTGAGGCTTGGAGGCGGCAAAAGGTTATGCTATCATGCCGGATATTATGCGGTGGTTTGAATATGCCCACATATGGGCCGAGGGATTGGGCGTCACTCGATTACGTCCGCATGACCGGCAAAGCCGGGGGCGGTTATTATAAACCAAGAGGATGGCGATAAGTGATCTGCCGGGAGGCTGAGAATCGTTGCACAGCAGCAGGGGGCAGGGTTTGGACGATCAGGCCGCACGAGCTGGAGCAGGAAACCGTCAACGGTTTCCTTGCCTTATTCATCCTGCAGGATTTTCCGGTGTTCAAGGACGCTGTTTTCCAGCTTGACTTCGCGAATGATCTTTTCAGCCTCTTCGCTGGTCAGCCCCACGCTGGGACGGTTACCCATCCAGTGGGTGACATCGCCTTTGCAGGGGTCGAGCGGAACCGGAAGCGGGGGGCCGGGTATCGCCCTGCCGTCGATATAGAGGGCGGCTTGAAAAGCATCTTCATCGCGTACCAGGGCAAAGTCGGCCTTCAAGCCGTTCGAGAGAATTTTGCTGACAATGTTTCGCTTGAATATCATCTCTGGTTTCTCCGGTGTTGGGATGGTGAATGAGTACCATGAAACAGTATTTTGGATAGTTAACCCGTTGTTAAATAAAATTGCAAGAATTTTTGGAGGTTCAGGTGTCACCGTCAACCCGAAACCAGGTTTTTATCAAAATGCTGGAAACGCTTTCACGCGATTACCTGCAGGGCAAGGAAGAGGTGCTGCGTCTGTCGGCGATTGCGCTGCTAAGCGGCGGACACATCCTGATCGAGGATCTGCCCGGCCTGGGCAAGACGACGGTCGCTCTGACACTGGCCGCCATCACCGGTCTTTCCTTCGGAAGGGTGCAATGCACCAGCGACCTGCTCCCCTCGGACATTACCGGTCTCTCGGTATTCAACCGCGATGAAGGGCATTTTACCTTTCAACCCGGCCCGATATTCAACAACATCGTGCTGCTGGATGAGATCAACCGCGCCATGCCGCGCACGCAGAGCGCGATGCTGGAAGCAATGGAGGAGCGGCGTGTGACGGTGGAAGGTGTCACGCATCATCTTCCGGGGCCGTTCATGGTCTTTGCCACCCAGAACCCGTCCGATCAGAGCGGCACCTTTCCGCTTCCTGAATCTCAGCTGGATCGCTTCCTGATCTGCACCGACATCGGTTATCCGCCCAGGGTGCTTGAGCGGGGGATCATCGCCGGGGGCGGCATTCGTGAGCGCATCAGCGAAATGACGCCGCTGGTGACGCAGGACGACATCATGACGGCCCGTCGCGATGTTCATTCGGTTTACCTCTCCGACAAGGTACTGGACTATATCCATGCCTTGATCATTGCAACCCGCTCGGACGAGCTGATCCAGACCGGGCTTTCCACGCGGGCGGGCATCAACCTGGCGCAGGCGGCCAGAGCCTCGGCCTTCCTGGCCGGACGCGACTACGTAGCGCCGGATGATGTAAAAAACAGCGCTGCCGCGGTCTGCGCCCACAGGCTGGTAATGCGTGGCGGGGAGATGTCGGCATCTGAAAGGGGAATCGTTCTACGTACAATCATCGACCGCATACCGTTGCCTTTGGTCTGAAGATCACCAAGGCCGGAGGACTCTATATCGTCCTGACCCTTTTGCTGGGCTTCTCGGCGGTCAACACCGGCAACAACCTGCTGTTCCTGGTGGTTTCCGGGCTGCTGGCGTTCATGTCCGTGACCGGACTGGCGGGAATGTCCAATATCAAGGGATTGACTCCGGTTGTGCTGCCACCGGATGACATCTTTGCCGGAATTGCGGCTCCGTTCCGTCTGCGTGTGCGAAACGGCAAGCGTCATCTCCCCTCTTTCCTGATCAGCGTTGAGTGCCGTGACGACCGGTCGCGGACATTTCCGATCATCGACCGCCAGGCTTTCCGTGAAGAGAGTGTCATGCTGACCTTCGACCGGCGGGGACGTGTCCCGGTCGGCCGGGTCACGGTCAGTTCGACCTATCCGGTCGGTTTCTTCACGCGCTTCTGGACTTTCGACCTTGATACCGGATTGACGGTCTTCCCGCATCCGCTGGCCGGCGGCTATCCCGCCTCAGGAATCGACGCCCCCCGCAGCGGCTCCGGCCTGCGCAGGGAGCGTGGGCTCGACGGCGAGCTGGAGCGGATCGATCCCTATACCGGGGCGGAACCGTTGCGGATGATCCATTGGAAACTCTCGGCCCGCGGCTCCGATTTCCTGGTCAAGGGTTTCGGCCGACGGACTGCAACACCGCTCAGCATCGATGTTGATGATCTGCCGGGGCAGGGGCTGGAGGAACGGCTGTCCCGGGCGGCCTGGTTGGTGCAGCGCTGGGCGCCCGAACGTCCGGTCGGGCTGGTGCTGGGTGAGCGTGTGATCCCGCCCGGATGCGGCCGGCAGCATGGACGCATGCTGCTGACGGAGTTGGCGTTATATGGTCTCGATTAGATTCATCGCTGCCATAATGACCTATGCCATCGGCCTGTGCGGAATACTGCCGCTCTTCCCCTGGCTGACCACGGTTCCGCGCCTGGTGCTGGCTGTCGGCCTCCTGGCCGGATTATGGCAGGATTCCAGGAAAAGCTGGCCGCTTAAGTCCTGGATGCAGAACAGTGTGATTGTGCCGGTGTTTCTCTACTATGCGGTCCAGTTCAGCCGGGCAAATCCGATCCAGCCGGTGGTCAGCCTGCTGGCGATCATGCTGGCGGTCCGCCTGGCCGGAGAAAAGACGGTCCGGCACAGCCTGCAGATCCATGTGCTGGCGCTCTTCTGCCTGGCTTCCTCCTCGCTCTTCGATCTCAGCCCCATGTTCCTGCTCTATCTCGGCCTGATGCTGTTCCTGGTGGCGATCGCCCTGATTCTGCTGGCTTTTCAGAGCCATGAAAACACCATGCTGCTGTCGAGGGCCGAGCTGCGCAAGGTGCTGCTGGCCGGCTGCCTGATGCCGCTGCTGTCGCTTCCGTTGCTGCTGTTCTTCTTCCCTGTCTTGCCCCGCACACAACTGCCGCTCTGGAACTTCCTCTCCTCGCCGGCGGTGCGCACATCCGGTTATTCGGACAAGGTTGAACCGGGCGTGCAACCGAGTGTGGGTGAATCGCGCGCGCTGGCGTTCAGGGCCGAGATGGCGCGCCAGCAACAACAGCAACTTTACTGGCGCGGGTCGGTTTTCAACCGGATGCAGGAGAACCGCTGGGTGCGGGTGGAGGGCATCCCCTCTGAACAACCCGTATCTGGTGGAGATTCCATCAATCAGCTGATATACCCGGAACCCTCCGTTTCCCGTGTGCTGATCGCGCTGGACCGCCCGGCGGAAATCCGCCTGATACGCCTGAAGCGTTCCCCGGATGGCGTCTTCGAATATACCGGCCCCTTGGGCCGTCGCCTCAACTATCAGGCCAGATCCGTGACATCCGGAACGGCGCCGGCCAGCGGCCTGTTGAACAGGCGCTTCTATCTGAATCTTCCGGAGGGGATCCCGCCGCGCATAACCAAGCTGGCCGGGGAAATCGGACGGCTTGGCAAAAATGACCTGGAAAGGCTGACGCTGCTGGAAACACATTTCCGGAACGGCAACTACCGTTATTCGATGAGCGGGCTCCCGACCGGTGAACGTGCCCTGGAGCAGTTCATCTTTGACGGCAAACAGGGACATTGCGAATTCTTCGCTTCGGCCTTCGCGGTTTTGCTGCGTGGCGCCGGAGTGCCGTGCCGGCTGGTCGGCGGCTATGTGGGAGGCGATTACAACCAACTGGGCGGCTATTACCTGGTCAGCGAGGATATGGCCCATGTCTGGGTGGAGGCGTTCATCGAGGGGCGCGGATGGCTGCGGATCGATCCCAGCAGCTTTGCCACTAACGCCGGGGAGGTCTGGAATCCTGAAAAATCCCGGTCCCTGATGCTGAGAGTGCGATTGACGCTGGATTATTTGAATTACCAGTGGAATCGAACTGTTATCGTATATGACTTTGAGCAACAATTTGAGTTTGTCCGTCGGGCCGGCAAGCGTCTGCACGGGATCGATCCGGCCGGGATCATCAGCAGCTGGCCGTATCCTGTTACGATATTCCTGCTCGGCGTTCTTTTGTACCTGATACGCAACACGACTCTCTTCCGGCGCCGGGAGGAGCGGATACTGCGGCGCTTCCTGCGCCGGATTGCATCGGAGTTCGGGATCGATGCCGGCCAGGGGCGGCTGGGACTGTTCGAGATCGCAGGGCTGGTCGGGAACGAACGGGTAGGGGAGTTTGCAGCGATCTATTCCGGGGCCGTCTATCGCGACCGGCGCCTGACCGACCGGGAGTACCGGCGTCTGCAACAGATCCTGCGGGAGGGGTTTGTCGTAAAAGCATCGGTGCAGTAAACTGCTTCCCATCAACCATTCCGCAGATGATCCAGCGCTGTTGCGAGCCTTTGCCGCTGCGGGGTGTCTCCGTGGGCGCTGGACAGGACGAAATCGCCGGTGCAGAGCACTTTTTTCAGTCGCGGTTTGGCGGGGAGGGTGTCGATGGAGAGGTAGCGGTCCAGGGTCTGGGTCCGCTCCCAGCCGTCCAGGTTGACGTAAACCGCCCATTGTCCGCTGAGGCGCGCCAGGTCGGCCTTGGCGGTGCCGGTGGCTTCGCTCCAGAGTTCCAGCGCCAGCTTCATTGCATCCACGATCAGCCTGCGCTGATCCTGTTCGGGAAGTTCCGGGGTCAGCTCCCGGCTCATCCTTTCCAGTGAGCGATCCACCAGGCGCAGATCTTCGATGAAACCGGGATGTCGCTCCAGCACCAGCGGAGTCAGCCCGTTGAGGGTCTCTTCCATCTGCTGCAGCCGGCGACGGTTCTGCAGAAGATCCTCGATCCAGAGCAGCGACGGCGTGACCACTTGCGATTCTCCCAGCATCAGTACCAGCAGACGCTCATCTTCCAGTTCCAGCGCGGCAGGTATCACTCGTCCCGACCAGCGGCGTCCGTCGCTGGTGATCATCTCCAGGATTTCACCGGCGCCGGCCAGATCTGCTCCGCTTTTATCGAGGACGTTCAGCCATTTTTGCGGAACCTCGGTCGATGCCCCAAACAGGCGCTCGAACGGTTGGCCGAGTAATTCATCGACTCCATAACAGAAACTCTCCTCGAAGACCCGGTTGCAGAAGGCTATTTCGCTGCTTTCGTTGATGGCTATGATCGGCTCCTGAACGGTGTTGAGCATCCCGGTCAGACGGCACTGGGTCAGGCGCAGTTCAGCCTCGGTCTGGGCGCGCAGCTCCATTTCCCGGCAGAGCCGGCTATTCTCCAGTGCTGTTTCGTGCGCCTCGCGCACCTTGAGCTGGGCCCTTACACGGGCCAGCAGCTCTTCGCGGGCAAAGGGCTTGCCCAGGTAATCGTTGGCCCCGTATTCCAGTCCCTCGGTCAGGTCCGCGATCCTGTTTTTCGCCGTGAGCATGATCACCGGCAGTTCGGCTGAATTGTAGCGTTTTCGCAGGCCGCGGCAGAGCTCGAAACCGGTCATCCCCGGCATCATCATATCCAGCAGTATCAGGTGGAAAATTTCGCCGCTCTCGATCAGCGCCAGCGCTTCTCTGCCATTGGCGGCTGTTATTACCTCCATCCCTTCCAGTCCCAGCTGGTTTTTCACTACCTGGAGGTTGACCGGGTCGTCGTCCACGGCCAGGATGCGGGGCGCATTCGCCGAAGGGGGCGTTAGCGCCGCCAGTGCGGCGGAAAACGTGGGGGCGGTCACGGGGAGCGGCAGCTCGTCATGGCCTCTATTGTCGATCGCGGCAGGTGCGGCATCCGATGGGGCGAGCGGCAGTGTGAAGCGGAAGATCGAGCCGGAGCCTGGATGAGCCTCGGCCCACAGCCGGCCGCCGTGCAGTTCGATCAGTTGACGGCTGATGCCCAGTCCCAGGCCGACTCCGCCGTGATTGCGGGCCGCTGAGCTGTCCACCTGCTCGAAGGCGTTGAAAATGCTTTCCAGCTTGTCCGGCGGGATGCCGATGCCGGTGTCACGTACCGAGATCTCGATTTCCGAATTGCCGGCAGCGGCTGAAACCGTCACCTCGCCCTGGCCGGTGAACTTGATGGCGTTGCCGACCAGGTTGAACAGAACCTGCTGCAGGCGGTCTTCGTCACCGTCAACCAGCGGCATACATCGTGAAATGTCGTTGACCAATGCCAGCCGCCGGCCATGGACCAGTGGTTTCGAGACCGCCAGCACGGTGTCGGTCAGCGAACGCAGATCCACGCTTTTGCGGTGCAGCTGGATGTCCCGGTTCTTGAGCCGGGAGAGGTCGAGGATGTCGTTAACCAGGTTGTTCAGGCGCCGGCCGCTTCCCGAGATCATCTCCAGGCTGGCCCGGGCCTGCTCGCTGAGCTGCCCGGCGGCGCCGGCGCTCAGTGATTCGGCCAGTCCGATGATGCCGTTCAGTGGGGTTCGCAGCTCGTGCGAGGTGTTGGCCAGGAATTCGTCCTTGAGACGGTCCATTCTGGAGAGAGCCAGGATATGCTCCTCCCGTTCGCCCGAAAGCTGTTCGACCGTGGAGAATGCCTGGGAAAAGCGTATGGACAGGGCGCAGGCCTGAAACAGGATGAAAGCGAACATGCCGGTGCGGAACATGTAAACCGAGCTGATCAGCTGCAGATCGTGGAGCATGTCGTTGGTGCCGGCCAGTCCCAACGCCAGAAAGCCCAGCAGAATGAAGGAGGCCCCCTCCCGCTTTCTTCGCATGGCCATGAACAGCATCACCAGGCTGTACAGGATCAGGACGATGGAAAAAATATAATAGGCGGGGATCACGGAAGTGAAAGCCATGGCCGGGGCGGCAATTCCCAGCGCTGCGAAGATCGCTGCCAGTGCCCAGGTTATCTGCTGCAGGCCGTGAGAAAACTCGCCGGGGTAGAGTGTGCGCAGAAAACTGTAAATGACCGGCACGGAGAGCACAAAACAGATCAGGTCTACCCTGATCAGAAACTGGACCGGAATCTTTGCGAAGTAAAGGGATGCAACCCAGCCGTTCGAATTGGAAGTCAGGAAGTATCCCATCCACAACAGGCAGTATATGCCGAAGTAGAGCGGCGCGCTGTTCTTCCTGCGGAAGCAGAACAACGCGATATGGTAGATCCCCATAACCGCAAGACTGCCGATGCAGAACATCGCCACTCCCCACTGCCTGATCTGCGCCGCCGCCAGCTGCTCCGCCGTCCCCAGTTTTATCGGGGAGACGATGCCTCCTTCACGGTAATGGTGATTGGAGATCTGCAGCACCAGTTCGAGCGGTTGGTCGCCAATGGTCAACCTTGGTTGCCGGACTGACTGGCTGGGGACCTCTGCCGATACATCCTTGCCGACCAGGCCGCTTTCCACAATCAGTCTGCCGTTTGACCAGAGTCTGTAGGCCGAGTAGAGGTCATCCAGATGCAGGGCAAGCTCGCGTTTTTCCGGGCCGGGCAAAATCCGCAGCCGGAAGGTGGCAAAACCGTCTCCCCCCAGTTTCTGTCCATTGAGCCTGACACCGTTCCATGCCGCAGGCAAAGCCAGAAAAGTCTTGCCGTTCGGAGCATTTGCGCGATGGAAATCATCAGGAACAAGCAGTTGCTTCCAGTAGAATTCCCACTCTCCGTTCAGATCGACGGCGCCGTTTCCCCGGAAATCCCAAGCGCCAAGGTCCAGCACGCCTTGCCTGGCAACCGGTGCTGAATTGCCGGCAGCCGCATCCGCGCCGGATGCGCAACAGGAAAACAGCGCCAGCGTCATGGCGAAGTAAACGCAGATGACCGTCCTGATTAACAAGGCTGAAAGCATCTCTGTCCTTGGGGGAGTTGAATAAAAGCGCGCAAATATAGCATGTTTGCTCGCAATGTGTATACGATATTGCTGCAAAGGTAACATGAATTATGGAATTTGAATCGTGGTGGGATCGGATGAAATTGGGATATTACCGGAGAAAATCGTTCAGGCTGTTTTCGGGTCTCTAATTCCAGTTGTTCGAAAGAGTTGACCATCTGAACTGTGTCGTGGCCAGTTGGTTCAGATCCTGGGCCAGCTGATTCCTGCCCTGTGTGATTACCTTGGGCTCGGTGTATGCTGCTTCAGGTTGGACGTATTTGGATTTGGTGGTGGTTTTATCGGTGGTTTCCACGATGCCGAGATATTGATTGACCGTGGTCAGGTCCAGTCCCATCTTGATCGAGATCATCCTGACGGTGTAGCCCTGCAGCTTCAATGAACGGGCCATCGCCGCGCCGGAAAGTTCGACACTGTATGACTTTTTTGCGGAGAGTTCGTCCGTTTTGCTGCTTTGTTTCGATTTAGCGACCCGGTTCGGAGACGACTCGCCGACTGCATATGAATTATATGGTGTAACTTGTGAGATCAACACAAGGAATCACCGCCTTCCTTGACTTCTTTACATTAAACCGCCTCAATATTATCCATGGATTGCCTTGATTGTGCAACAAAAATTTAGATGCATGAGCCAGTGTAGTCGGGTTAAGTTTCTGCTTTCAGCCTCTACTCCCGCCACCAAAAGTAGGTGCCTCCAGGCAAGGGTGGGGGAATCTTTAAGGCCACAGCAAAAACCCGGCTGAAATCTTCCGCCGGCCACCCTGTCAACAGAAATTCCACTCAAGTAATAACAGTATCTTATGGGTTTTAACGATAATTAACGAGATACATCTTTGCATGTAGTTCGGTTTTAGTGTGAGTATTGCAATGTTGTAACATTCAAACGTTACTGCCCGATGCTGGGCGCCACGGGGGCAATATGAATTTAAACAGCAAAAGGGTACGACTATTATTCATATCCGCCAGCCTGCTTGTCTGCAGCAACGCTTGGGCGGAAAAACTTATGACAGCATCCGTGCCGGGAAATTCCGGTTCCGCCGCTCTGGCGGTTATCGGCGGTAAACCGGTCAGCATTGAAAATTTCAGGTCCGAGATGGAGCGTCAGCGCGGGGTGTTCGATGAGGAACGCAAACAAGAGCTGTTGAACAGCATCGTGCGGAGCGAATTGCTCTTTGCTGCCGCCAGATCGGCGGGTTACGAAAACGACCCCGAAGTGATCGCGGCCGTCAAGCAGGCCATGGTCGCCAAATACCTGCGCGACAACCTGGAACCGAAACTGGCTGGGGTGAAGGCCTCGGACCAGGAGGCTGAAGCTTACTACCAGTCCCACCAGGCCGAGTTTGGAACGCCCGCCATGATACACGCCGCAATGATCAAGATTGCCGCTTCTCCGAAAACATCCGCTCATAAGAAGTCAGAATTGCTCAAACGGGCCGAGAGCGCCCGGGCGGAGGCGCTGGCGCTTGAGAAGGGGGTTCCGGCTTTCGGCAAAGTTGCGGTCAGCTACTCCGAGGATCAGGACAGCCGCTACCGTGGCGGTGATATCGGCTGGCTTCAGTCCGGTAAAGCAGACGGCAGGATCGATAAAAAGGTCTCAGATGCCATTTTTGCGCTCAAGACTTCCGGGCAGGTCTCTCAGGTCATCACAGCGCCGGACGGTTACTACATCGTCAAGCTGATCGAGACCAAAGCGGCCACGGTCAAAGCCTTTGCCCAGGTCAAAGACGGCGTCAAATACCAGGTTGTGCAGGAAAAGAGGCGGAAGATCGAAAGCGATCTGATTGAACAGCTGAAAAGTCAGATTCCGGTCACAGTCAACAGCGCGCTGTTGCAGACAGTCAGCCAGTCAGATGAAGTGAAGCAGGTCGGACCGCCGCCGCTGCCGAAACGGTGACTGAAATATGGTGATGATAGGTCAGAAAACAACGTCAAGAGCGGCTCGCGCAACCAAAAGTAGGTGCCTCTAGGCAAGCCGCCAAGCTCGCAAAGAAAGTCAGATCTATAGCTTTTGATTTAACCACAATAGATTTAATGATCTGTTGTTAAAGGTTTTCTTAGCGTGAGACCGATTTTGACGTTTTTTATACATACCAAAATATTGAAAACCACGAATTTGAGTTTTTATGCCGTACCGGAGGTAATCAATGAATACAAGAAAGCTGCTGGTCCCCGTTCTATGTATCGCGCTGTTTCTGGCCCTGCAGATGACCGCCTGGGGAGCCGCCGTGCCCACAGCGACCCAGACTTTCAGCCTGAACCCCGGCTGGAATGCCGTTTACCTGGAAGTTCAGCCATTGTCCAGCTCTCCAGCCGTGGTTTTCAAAGATCTGCCGGTCGGGTCCAGCGTGTGGGCCTGGCAAGGCAAACAGGGTTCGGTGCAGTTTATCCAGGATCCCGGCGAAGCACCGGTCAACAATCCCAGATGGCTGGCTATTTTTACTTCCGCCGCCGAATCCAGTCTCAACAACCTGTATGCGATAAGCGCCAACAACGCCTATCTGGTGCATGTGAAGGGTAGCTCGCAGGTAAACATAAATATAGAAGGGCGTCCCACCATCCGCCACAAGGAGTGGATTCCCGATTCCTTCAACCTGACCGGCTTTGGTTTTGCATCTACGCCACCCACATTTGCCACCTTCTTCGCACTGTCCAACTCCCACAAAAACCAGGCCGTCTACAGGTTGAACAACACATCCGGCGCCTGGGAGATCGTCAACAACCCGGCAACGACATCAATGCGCTCCGGCGAGGCTTTCTGGGTCTTCTGCCAGAGCGGTTCCGACTATCAGGGGCCGTTGACCGTCGAGGCTAACGGTTCCGATGGTCTCGATTTCGGGGCCGGAATCACGATCCTGTCGCTCACCCTCAAAAATGCATCCACCATTGACCGGACCGTGGCTGTTTCCCAGCTTGCCGCCTCCAGTCCCGTTGCCATGGACTATCGCAATTACGATGTTACCTCCGGTAAAATCCGGCTGTACCCGCTTTCCGGCATGCCCGCGGTCACAGTCAAGGCCGGCGCTTCCGCGTTTGTAAATCTGGCAGTCAGGAGGAAGGACTTCAGCGGTTCCGCCGCTTCGGTGCTTGAGTTCAGCGATGCCCAGGGGAGCCGGGTGCGGGTGCCGGTCACGGCGGTCTCGAACCCGGTCAACAGCTATCCCGGGCTCTGGACAGGCACGGCCACCCTCTCCAAAGTCAGCCAGCTGACGGAGAACGGATCAACACCCCCATTTGCACCCGGAGCAGCCAAAGACACCCCGGCCAAACTCAACCTCAACCTGATCCTGCACCAGGACAAAAACGGCCAGGCAAGGCTGCTGAAGCAGGCCATACTGATGTTCAAGGATGCCACCTACAATTCGGTCGGCACCCCCCTGACCAACGGGCGCCCGGTTGTGCTGACCAAAGACAGCCTGATCCCGCTCTATTCCGGAGTAACCCAGCGGGACGGCTCCAAGGTCGGCCGCCGTTTTAGCGCCGTCGGTTTCGATTACTCTCCCAGCGCCGAAGCAACCCATGGCACCGACTTCGATGCCACGGCGCTCAAATGCAGCGGCAGCATTTCGACAACGGTCAACTGCAGGATCGTGCTGGAGTCGTCCGCCTCCTTCACCCAGCCGACCAACCCCTTCCTGCACCGCTACCATCCCGACCATGACAACCTGGCGAGTGACTTCACCACCTACAAGCAGGAAGTCAACCGGATCGAGCGCGACATAACGCTCGTTTTTGACAGCACCCCGGTGGAAAATCCGACCATTCCGCCTCCGGGATGGGGAGTGACCGTGCTGGGCGGCACCTATACGGAGTTGATCAGTGATCTTGCCAAGGGCGCAATCAGGGTGGAGGGGAGTTTTACCCTGAACCTGGCGGCCGATGTCGATCTTTTGAACGAATGATTTGCGGAATGCGACTTCCGGAGGAGATAGCGATCATGAAATACATACGAAATATGCTGCTCATACTGATTATACTGGCCTTCTGGTCCGAAACGGCACTCTGCTCCCGAATCTGGCCGTGGGCACAGGACCAGCACGGCAATATCCTCGAAAACTCTGCCCATACCAGCCAACAATATGGCGGAACAGCCTGCAATGCCACGCCAACCTGGTATTCTCCCGGTCACTACACGTATGAACCAAGTTGGACTGGATGCGCAACATGTTGGGCTATTGAGACAGGCCTGTGGAGTGACTGGCCTGGATATATGGAGTGGCCAACCAAGGTCTGCGGTGACCGCTATACATTCAAATCATTAAGCGGTGCCATGTCAGGGGATGGCTATCGAGATTCAGTATGGAAACCCGTTTTGTATACCGAGACAGCTGCGATACAGGGCATGTGGGATGGTATATCACCTGGTGCCATATACGACCGGAATGCGCTCGTAATTCAGAGAACGGTAGTTGATTATGCTTCTCCGGTTGACAGCGCGTACAACTGGCTACCTGTCGGCAGCAATCTTCCGGCGTTGACCGCTCCAAACCGTGAAGCCCAGAATCAATTCTATTATGCAGTTTACAATCACGGGTCCTGGGGCTCGCAAACCGTTGTGACTCCTACCGGCGTAGTGGCTGAGATGGGAGGCGTTACCTCGGCCACCCCTTATTCCGATCATTATATCGACTGGCAATATCTCAACGGCAACAAAATGAACATGAGCAACAACCTGACCGCGCCGATCAAACTCCCCAACGCTCGCACCGCTCACACCGCAACCCTGTTGAAGAATGGAAAAATCCTGGTTGTCGGAGGCAGAGATGACGTCAACAGTGTCCTCTACGACCTGTCCAGCGACAGCTGGTCGAATGTGCCCACCGCTTTCAACAGTTATTATCACGCAGCCACACTCCTGCCCAACGGCAAGGTGCTGGTTACCGGTGGATCGGCAAACGCCACCAACTCATATCAATCGGCACTCACCACGGCCAGGCTTTTCGATCCGGCCGCAAACAGCTGGAGCAGTGCGGCGCCAATGACCACCGCCCGCATCAACCATTCCGCCACCATTCTGCCGAACGGCAAGGTGCTGGTGGCCGGAGGTGAAAACGCCGGCTCCAAACTTGGCAGCGTTGAGATATATGATCCTGCAACGGACAGCTGGAGCAATGGAACGAATATGCCCGGTCCACGCTTCGGCGCTGCCGCCATACTGCTGCCGACAAATAACAGGGTGCTGGTTAGCGGCGGACATGACGGAACCAATTATCTCAACAGCGCGCTCCTGTACGATCCGCTAGCCGACAGTTGGAGCACTACCACGAATCTGATGACGGCCGCGCGGTACGGACATTCCATTGCCCTGAGCGGTGAAAATGTGCTGCTGGTCGGTGGAACTCTGTCAAATATGGGTACCACCGAACGCTATTACCCTCCCAATAACAGCTTTTACAGCGACGGGCAGGGGACACTGATCGCGGGGCGCTATTTCTCTGCCGCGGTTACACTGCCGGATGGGAAGGTGCTGGTGATCGGGGGAAGCAACGGTACTCCTTTGGACAGTGCCGAGCTGTTCGAAGGCATGACCAACAAGACCGGCCAGTACAACGTGCAACTGAACCCGACCTTCTCGACCACCGCCCCCAGAACGGCGCCTTTCACCGGAACGAAGTGGGTGGCCAGGACGGATTTAAGCATGACGGCAAACAACCAGACCGCAGCCCGGGAAGACGCGCTCTGGATACCGGCGGGCTGGAGCGGTGGAACCGGTCGGGCGCCGGCCAGCGGCAGTTCCGGGACCGTCAATTTTACGACCATCTACAACGACAGCGCGATCAATCTGGCCTATCAGAAACATTACCGCACCACCGTCACGATCGACAGCTCGCTGGACGCCTGGATCAGGGACAGCTTCAAGGCCGCCGGCAGCGGCTACAAGGTCCAGAATGCCTCGGGCAACGCCATCGCGCCGATTGTCGCCAACGGAACGGAATACTGGACACCCGCTGCTTCCAGTACGATCCTGATTCCGGAAAAGATCTCCCGGATAGCCAGCAATGGCGTGGAAGAGCTCTGGGTGCTGGACAAAAATGCCCTGGTCCTCCCCGCCTGGGCAACCCTTACCTATGACGCTGCGCTCCGGCAATACAAGATCCAGCAGGGCAATCAGTTCAAATCCTTCAACTATGCCGTCACCTATAAAAATCTCTCGGTCGGCGTCAGCGGCGTGGCCGACAGCAACCTGCAGAAACTGCAGAGCCTGGAGGGTTTTGTTCCCCGGCCTTCCGCGACCAGCCTGACCTTGGGCCTCGCTGATCTGACCCTGAGCGCTCCCAATGTGATCTATGCCGAGGATGCGGGCATTCCCAATGCAATCAAATACATCCTCAGGGGTTGGAGCGGTACCGGGAGTATTCCGGCCAGTGGAGTCGCCTCGTCCGGCACCAACACCACCATCCCGGCGGCCATCACAGCCAACTCGTCCATTATCTGGAACTACGGCAAGCAGATCCGGGTCACGGTGACCACCTCCGGCGAGAAGAACCCCCTGCTGGTCAAGGATCTTCCGGGGGATACAACCATCACTTCCGATATGATCACCAATATCAGCACCTACTGGGATGATGCCTTCGACGAATTTGGAAACCCTGCTGTCGATGGCGACGGAAATCCTGTGACCGTCCGCAAGAGCCTGCAGACGGGGATGCTGGTTGTGGGCAACGGCATTGCCGAGGGGACCACCATCGCGGCTCTGGACACTACCTGGGTCAGGCTCAGCGTTCCGGCAACCCTGACCTATACCGCCGACAACGGCCAGCGCCTGACATTCGCTACCCTCAGGGCGAATGCGCTGCCGGCCGATACGACCGGCGGCTCCTATGTTGTCGGCAACGTGGATACCACCGGCCTGATGGCCGGGATGTCGGTTTCCGGCCCGGGCATCGAGGACGGGACCACCATAGCAACCGTCGATTCGGCCAGTCAGCTCACCCTCAGCAATATAGCCTCGCTGACGCTGACCGCGGCAAACGGGCAGCGCCTGGCCTTCGGCTCGGCCGACCCGCGCGAGTGCCAGACCAATACGGACTTTACCCCGGCCAACTGCCCGGTGCAGTCGGCTGTCAACTTCTATTCCTTTGACACCTCCACCACCTCTGCCGAACCATTCGACCAGGTGCGGATGGTGTCGTTGACTACCAGGAACCAGTTTGTGGAAGTGGTGGATGGCCTTCTCCAGACAAGGACCTTCAATCAGGTGGTGTATACCCAAGGGGCATCCCTGAACGAAACGCCGCAGGTGTCCGGCGCCAGACAGGTTCTGACGGTAAACCGTCTGTTAAAACCCATGGATGTTTCGTGGCGCTACAACTCCACCAAGGTGTTCAGGGTCGGCGAACCGATCAAGCCGCCGACGGATGTGGCCGATATTCTCTATGATACGCCGCCGACCATCAACATCCCCAATGGAAACGTTTCCACCTCTTTTGTCCTGGCGTGGGACACCTCCATGAGCAGCTATCAGCCTGTCGGCGATATCGTTACAGGTTCCGCGGTTATCTCCAACATGAGCTCCACCGTGGGGCTGACAGTCGGAATGTACGTGTACGCCGACGGCATCCCGGCAATGACCAAGGTGCTTTCCGTGGCGGCAGGCCAGGTTACGATCGATACAAACGCAACCATGACCAAAACCTTTTCCGACACGGACCGGTTGACCTTTCAGTCGCGCCAGGGGGAACGGTATTTCCCGATTCAACCGGTTACCTCCTTTGAGCTCCTCTGGACAAGGAGAGGCACCGCAATCAAGCACAGCGAGACCGGCACGGCCGTCTGGCCGGTAAAACAGACTCATGTCGCCGGGGTGCCGGCCAATCTCAATCCGCCGGGGGCGGCTAACACCTTCCGCGAAGTCAGTTACCCCCCCGGCAGCACGGTCATTAACGGCGTATTCAAGCCGGATCTTCCGGGGACGAGCGTCCTGCGCTTCAATACTCCGCCGGTGCTTCCCGACCTGCAGGCGGGCGCCGCTTTCATCGTGGTTGACACGACACTGTTGCGGCCGGAGCAGTACCCGGACACCGATGTTCCCATCGGCAGCAAGATTACCTATGGAGCGCACAGCGACCCGGAAGGGAAGACCGGTTACGTGTTTTATCCCGGAGCCGTTCACGACGCGGTGGGGCAGGACCGGGCCTATGACCGCGAGACCAGAACCGGCGCCATCATCCCGGTAAACAAGAGTGTGGTCGGCTCGGTGAACCCGCTGGTAGTGGTCTGGTACAAAATAGGCCATGGTGATATCGGCTGGCCCACCACCCCCAAACGCTACAACGCCTTCTGGCCGGCGTCCTCCGATCCGTCCTTGAAAACGATCACCATCGGCAGTGGCGTTTCCGTGCCCTTGACGGAATATCCGCGGGCCATGGTCTATATTCAACCTGACAAGAGCCAGGCCGGCTTCAACCCCAACGAGGAGCATGCCCTGCTGAAAGTTGACAGTCTCTATGCGCTGCGGGACGATCTCAACAAAATCAGCAACCTGTCCGAACCGTATGTGCTGCTCAAATACAAAAACAAGCAGACCCAGGAATGGGCGATGGAGGTTTACAAGGTCGATCGCCCCGATTCCTTCAGCTTTACCTACGAGGCCGGCAAAGCGCTGGTTGCGCCGCTTCCGGCCGGCCAGATTCCCCCGGTAAGTGACATCAAGCTGGTGGCGCCGGGAACAGATGGCAGGGAGTGGCACTTTAAAGATCATAACAAGGCCCATTATGCAAAAGCCGCCAACTGGAAGGAGGGCGACACCATTGACGAGTCGGCCAAATCCAGGTTTGTCATGCAGTGGTACTACTACATGCGTTCCGATTTCTACTGGCCTGACGCGGTCGGCTTCACGGCCAAGGTGGAAGGGGACGCTCTGCCCTTCCTCCATTACGGTCCAAAGGAGAACATGTATCAGGAAGGGGACGCTCCGGTTGATGTAACCTATATCACCAAGTGGCCGGCATCCGCGCCGGCGCTGGCGGTGGGCGATACGCTGACGACCGCCCGGGACGGGCTGCCGGATCTCAGGAACTTCATGGTGACGGAAGTCGTTTTCGACGAGAATCTATATAAGGGAGCCGGTCCGCTGGCAAAGCTGTATGCTCCCGAGCGCTATCTCTATGCGCCGCTGGCCGCGCTGCCGGCCAAACTGAAGAAGGAAACCGTGAATGGTATCGAGGTATTCCCCGAACTCCCCTTCGCGCTGCAGGAACGCCTGTTTTACGATCCGGCCCGCATGCAGCTCGGTTTCAAGGGAGCCTGGATATCATCCGAAGGCGAGACCCCCTGGCTGCTGCCGAACCTGATGACCGGGGATGAAAAAACAGCGCTGAAAACCGGTCTCAAGGCCCAGACCGGCGTTGATTGCGCGACAACTCCGGACAACGCCTGGTGCGCGGCCATCGACACGCTCCATGACCGGAGCAGGAATCCCAATTCGCTCAATTATCAGAATGTTGCCGGTGCCAACATCATCAACCCCTTCAACGATGCATTGACCTATTCAAAGACAGCTGATCCGCAGACCGGCAAAAATCCATGGGAAACGTTGTGGGGCATACCACTGGGGCTGCAGATGAATGCTGACGGGAAAATCGCAGCGGCGCGCTCCATTGTCGGAGAAAAGAACGCTCTCACCGCCGGCATGGCCCAGGGCGAGGGTTACCTGGTCATAGCCGTGAACAATTCGGATGATTCCGTTGTCAGGGATTTGCCGGTATCGCTTGAAGTTATCCGGGTTGTAAAAGCTCCGGTGTTCCGGGGTGTGATCAAGGCGATCAAGCCGAAAAGCGTGTTTGACGAAAAACTGACCCTGCACTACACCGGCGATTTTGGCGGCGAACCGGAGAATTTCTACTTCGAGTGGTTCTATCAGCCGGTGACCGGCAGGACTTCCCTGCCCGGTACTCCCGATAAACCGGCCGAAGGGGCTGCCGTGCCTCCCTGGGAGAAATTCAACGATCCAGTCAACACCACCGGCAAGGGACAGACCGATATCACCATCCAGGGAGCCTCGGCATTGACCATGTCGGATAACTGGGTGGCGGCACGCTACTACTACAAGCACGCCTGGCCGGCGGTTGCCGTGCCGTCGGATCCGTCGACCGCCGTCACTCCCCAGGACGACAGCAACAACTGGAGCAGCTGGAGCGGAGCTAACTTCAGCGAACCGATGCTGGCGCTGGGCTGGGTCAAGCGGGTGGTTGACGGTCTCAATCCGCTTGAGGCCAGGGTGACCGATTTCCGCAACAGCGCCACCAACACCATGGTCAGCATGCTGTCCCAGTTCGGTTGCCGATATGAGGGGGCGATTGCCTTCAGCAACGACCCTGATTACCTGAACAGTCTCGGCCTGATTCCTGCCTATGAGTCCGTTTTGAACCGGGCCCGCGAGTTCAGCATTGACGCCGGCCAGAACTATGGCCCCACCAACGATGCCCTGCTGAACATCTCCAGCAGGCTGGCCACCTTCTACCTGGCGCTGGCAAACGAATCCTACGCCGACGCCGTTGACCCTACCATCGGCTTTTCCACCATGAGCGCCGAATACGGCAACATGGCTCCATCGGTGTTCGCCTTCCAGAACCAGGTGGATTCCTTGCTGGAAGAGGAACTGGCGCTGATGCGCGGTCGCGACGACTCGGCCGGCAGCACCAGGAATAGTTGCTACTACAACCGCCTGATCTGGAACTTCACCCAGGGCGAGGGGGAGGTGGCCTATGCCCAGAATTACAACATCACTGATCAGGACTCCAGCGGCCTGATCAACGCCGGTGACGCGAAAATAATGTATCCCCAGGGGCATGGCGATGCCTGGGGCCACTACCTGCAGTCCATAAGTTACTACTACCGGCTGCTCAGGCACGAGAGTTACAGTTGGGTGCCGAGGGTGGAGTTCCAGTTGGTGGCCGGCAATCCGATCATGGTTGATTACCTGGACGAGCGCAAGTTTGCTTCGATCGCCGCTGCCCGAGCAAAAACCGGCGCCGAGATTCTCGATCTGACCTACCGCAAGTTCTACACCGACGATCCGGCCGGGCAGTGGCAGGGATACAAGGATACCTCAACCGATCGCGCCTGGGGTGTTGACGAATGGGCCCGCCGCGCCGGACAGGCCGCCTACTTTGACTGGGTAACGGCCAATGCCATCCTGCCGGTCAGCAACCCTGAAACTGTTACCCGCATTCATTATGTGACCGGCGACGACGGCCGGCTGGTTGCGGAAACGCTCCCAAGCCTCGAATACCCTAACGCGATACAGAAGATCGACCGGAGCAAGGTGCCGGAGCTGAAGTCGATTGCCACCCAGTTCCACCTGATACAGTCAAAGATGACTGAAGTGGACAACGGCATCAATCCGCTCGGCCTGGTCAAGGGGGTGGTGCCCTTCGACATCGATCCGGTTGAGGTGGATGCGGGCAATACCCACTTCGAGCAGATCTACCAGCGCGCCGAAAAGGCGCTGGCAAATGCCACCGCCTCCTATGATTTTGCCAACGGCTATACCCAACGCCTACGCCAGAATCAGGACACCCTGGAGGATTTCAAGAGTAACCTGACCGACCAGGAGCGGGATTACAAGAACCGGCTGATCGAGATCTTCGGTTATCCCTATCCCGACGATATCGGCGCCGGCAAGAGCTACCCGGATGGCTATGACGGTCCGGATATTTTCCATTACAACTATGTGAACCGCACCGAGTTGACCGGTGGCACGCCGTTGCCGGCCATCAGTTACAAAACATACTCGGTGAATTACAAGCTGCCGGCCGACTTCTGGGCCCTGGGGCTGTCGAACTACACCATCGATGCCGGTACGGACCACACGGTCAGCTACAACATCAACGCCCAGGAAAACTGGCTGGAAGCACCCCAGAGCTGGATTACCAAACGCCGGGCTCCGGGTCGGGTTCAACAGGCCCTGTCGGACATGATTGTGGCCAAGGCCGCCTATGATAAGGCCTTCAGGGAATATGAAAGCCAGCTGAGCGGAATCGACGCTGCCAAGACGAACCTGGAGGAGCGCTACGGTATTCTGGCTCACCAGATTCTGTTGCGGGATCAGAACGAGGGGGCGCAGATCGGCCTGGACTCGACCATAAATGCCTTGCATGCGACAGGCATGGTGTTCAGAAGAGTAAGCGCTATTGCCAGTCTGGCCTGCGACGCGGTCATTGAAGCTGTTCCGGATAATGTCATCGCCGGCGTTGCCGCCGGCGGTGATATCCTCTCCTCGGCAAAGGCAGCGGTAAAGGGCATATTTGCCGTCATCACTTCAGCGAATGATATAGTCGCTGATGTAACGGACATGGCCGAGTTCTCCCTGGGTACGGTCAAGGAAAGGATGCAGGCCGGTCTGGATCTGAAACTGGCCAAGTCCGACGCCAGCTATGAGGTTTCCCAGCTGGTGAAGGAGCTGGAGAACAGCATGTCGGACCTGGATCTGAAGCTGATGGAACTCTACTCGCTCAAGGAAGGCATGCAGCAGACCATCGGGAATTACCAGGCCACCCTGGCCGAAGGGGTCCGTCTGATGGACGAACGTGCCGAAAAGCGCGCCCAGTCGGCCGCCGAGATTCAGGAGTACCGCTTCCAGGATCTGGGCTTCCGGGTTTTCCGCAACGATGCCATTCAGAAATACCGGGCCCAGTTCGATCTGGCGACAAAATACGTCTACCTGGCGGCTACCGCCTACGATTACGAGACCAACCTGCTCGGCAGCGCATCCGGCGCCGGCCGGAAGTTCCTGGGCGAGATCGCCCGGCAGCGGACCCTGGGCGTGCTCAGCAACGGCATCCCCCAGGCCGGATTCCCCGGATTGGCCGACACCATGGCGCGGCTCTCCCAGAACTTCAGTGTCTACAAGACCCAGCTCGGCTTCAACAACCCGCAGACCGAGACCACGCCATTCTCGCTGCGCACCGAGCTGTTTCGGATCAAGGGGGATGCTACCTCCAACAGCGATTGGCGGGATGTGTTGAAGGACCACAAGGTTGACGACCTCTGGAAAATTCCGGAGTTCAAGCGCTACTGTCGGCCATTTGCGCCGGAAAGCGCCGGTCCGCAGCCGGGTATCGTGATCAGGTTCCCGACCACCGTAACCTATGGCAAAAACTTCTTCGGCTGGCCATTGAGCGGCGGAGACAGCGCCTACAGCACCAGCAACTTCGCCACCAGGGTCCGCTCCGTCGGCCTCTGGTTCCAGAACTACGACAACCTGGGGCTTTCCAGCACCCCGCGTGTCTACCTGGTTCCCACCGGGGCCGATGTGCTGCGCTCACCCACCGGCGACGGCTTTGCCACCCGCGAATGGCAAGTCCGGGACCAGAAACTGCCGGTGCCGTTCCCGCTGGGCGACATCGATCTGAAAAACCCCGACTTTATCCCGGTCAACGACTCGCTCAGCGATGAACTGTCCGCGATCAGGAGGGTGTCCGACTTCCGCGCCTATCCCTACAGCGGTGCCTTCGACCCTGGGCAGGCCACCACCGACAGCCGGCTGATCGGCCGCTCGGTCTGGAACTCCCAGTGGATGCTGATCATCCCCGGTTCGACACTGCTGTTCAACAAGGACGTCGGCCTGAACACCTTCATCAACTCGGTTGATGATATCAAGATGTTCTTCCAGACCTATGCCTATTCGGGGAACTGACATGAAAAATATATCGATAAGCAAGGGACAGCTTGAGGTGAAGACGATGTTAAGACGTATAGCGATAAGCGCCTGTATGGCGGCTGTGCTGGTGGCCGGCGGCGGAACGGCTTGGGCCTTGCTCAGCGCGCCGGACGTGGTTTACAAGGGCAAGGCGATCAATGCCGAACTGGGCTATCCGGTAAGCATCGCGGTCATGCTGAACAGTGTCTCCGTCACCGTGGCTTCCGGCACGGTGGCCGCCGACCGGAGTTTTGAGCTGCGGGTGCCGATGGATTCGGTTGATCCGCGGGCCTCCGCAACCGCCCGCAGCGGTGATGCGGCCGAAATTTCGGTCAACGGGGCGGTGATCAGAAGCGTCACCATCCCTGCCTTCGGGACCGTGGTCTTGCTCGAACTTGGCGACAGAACCGTCGAGCAGTGGGCCAAGGACCACCCCGGTGACGACGGCTCCGGCGACATGAACCGCAACGGCATCAGCGACCTGAACGAATACCTGGCCGGCAACGACCCGGCCGCCTGTGTCTGGAGCCAGGTGGACGCCAGCCATGCCGAGAGTACCGTCTATCACCAGGAGGTGCTCAAAAATTGCCTGGATGAGGCCGGTCGCGATGGCAAGCACAACCTGTTGCGCCTGGCCAGGGGTAGCTATGCCGGGAACTTCGTCTACAGCTCCGGATGGGGGGAGTCGTTCGACCTGTCGCTCATGGGCGGTTATGACCCGGCGGGCGGATTGGAACGGCTGGCCGATCCGGCGCTCACGATCCTGAATGGAGATACCGACAACGACAGCATAGGCAACGGCATCGTGCTGCTTGTGGATGCCGACAGCAGCAAGACCGGCGGCAATGTCCATATCGAAAGCCTGACGTTCAGGAACGGCAAAGCTCCGGCCGGCCAGTTCGGCGGCGGCATCCAGGCCCGTATCTACCAGGGTACTCTGGAAC
>MGZK01000036.1 GCA_001802125.1 Geobacteraceae bacterium GWC2_55_20 | reverse complement strand
AGGGGATTCCGGAGGAACTGCTCGATGAAAAGACCGTCTGGGAGCAGCGTTTCAGTTCCATCGTGGACTTCGAGAAGCATCTCCATCGCAACGGCACCCGGATTATCAAGTTTTACCTGCATCTTTCGCAGGAAGAGCAGCGGAAACGCTTCCTGGAGCGAATCGATACACCGGAGAAGAACTGGAAATTCGGCCAGGGGGATATTGATGAAACGAAACTCTGGAAGCAGTACATGAAAGCGTATGAAGAGTGCCTGAGCGAAACCGGCACGAAGCATGGGCCCTGGTACATCGTGCCGGCCGACGACAAGGAAAATGCCCGGCTGATCATTTCCCGGGTTCTCCTCGATACGCTTAAAGAACTCAGGATGAGTTATCCGGAGCTGGACAAGGCGCGTCTGGAAGAATTACAGACGATCCGCAAACAGCTTGCAAAGTAGCAGGGGGAGACTCGCGGCATGAAGCTGCTTCGCTCCGTTTCAACTTTTGTGAATGTTGGTAGATGCCGTAGGTAATGCGAAAGAGAGCGAAATAAACATTTACTAGGGGGGATCTATGCGTAACTCAGAAGCAGGAAAGATTGGCTGGATATTATTGTGGCTCCTGGGGATCCCGCTCCCGATTCTACTGGTGCTGTATCTCCTGCGTGGTTGCACCTGATTGGCTGATTTTAAAAACTATCTGACGACAATCACCAACCGTATGGCGTGACTTTATCAGATTGAAAGGAGAAATTCATGGAACTCGAATACACTGATCATGAATATCTTGTAGAGTGTACCGAAGGGTGCGGAGAGATTTCAGACTGGTTGCAAAGCAGATTTCTTGCCGAGCAACCGATAAAAAACCATTCAAATGAAAACTCACACAAATGTCAGATAATAGCAAGAATGACGTCCGAGATAAAACGAACGTCGTAGAAGAGTTTTTTCCTGCATCAAACGGGAATATGCCGGTGGGGTAAGGAACCGTTCGTACGGTGGTGTGGCAGGGCAACGGGGGAAATCCAGCCTCTTGCGAGATTAGACGCAATCGGAGAATATTTATGAAATCAAAATCAAAAGAATTAAAAAAAAGCGTGACCACCAAGAACGCTTCGCTTGAACGGGTCCTTAAAAAAAATGAAAAAATCAAAGAAAATGTCACGCAGGCTGCTAGCGAACTCACCTCGATAAATGAAGTTCTCAAGCAGGGAAAAGGAGTCGAGGTCCCAGTTCAGGTTATCAAAGAGGTCATCACTCTGAACAAGGAGGTCGAGTACAAAGTGGCGAAAGCCGCAGATGATTTGCATCAGGTTAATGCCGAACTTGCCCAAGAAATGGCTGAGCGAGTAGTCCTCGAATCCGAACTCGCTGACACCAAGACCGATCTGGCCGATGTGCGCGACGATTTATCGAAGTCCCAGGCCAAAGAAGAAGAAACACGAAAATTTTCGCTTCAGGACGCACTCACAGGACTTCCCAATCGTGTGTTATTTGAACAGAGTTTCGACAATGGGTTGATCCAGGCAAAGCGGCACGGTTGGGGGCTCGCTGTCTTATTTATTGATATAGACAACTTCAAGAGCATTAACGACACTTATGGTCATGATATGGGAGACAAGGTGCTGATCATGGTGGCAGACCGTTTAAAGTCTTCCGTCCGCAAAGTAGACACGATCAGTCGCTGGGCCGGCGACGAATTTGTGTGCCTGTTGATGGAAGTCAAGCAAGGATCCGTCGTAACTCGCCTTGCAGAGAAGATGGTTAATCGGATTTCCGAGGCCTTCGAGTTTAACGGGACGGTACTTTCAATAAGAGTCAGTATCGGTATTGCCATATATCCCGCAGATGGAGAAACGGCCGATGTCCTTTTCAAAAAAGCCGATACTGCAATGTACAAAGCCAAGGGAACAGAGAAGGGCGTTATGCTGTTCCGATAGTGTCAGAGGTGATCGGTTTATAACGCAAAATGAAGAGGAATAGACACAGCAAAAAAGGTGTGGCGACCATGATCAAGATTCTCGCAATTAATGGTTCATATAGAAATGATGGCATCACCGATCAAACAATTGAGGCCTTATCGCAGGCTATAAAGTCGGCTGGCGCTGAAGTCGAGGTCATACTTCTCCGTGAATATCCCATCGAGTTTTGCCTGAATTGCCGGGCATGCACCCAGCAGCCCGGTGCGGCGCCGGGGGAGTGCGTACTCCATGATGGCATGCAGGATTTGATCGACAAGATCGAGCGGGCGGATGGGTATATTCTGGCTGCGCCGACGAACTTCGGTTCAGTTACAGCCATCTTTAAACGCTTTCTGGAGCGTTTGGCTGTGTATGCCTATTGGCCGTGGGATATGAATGGACCACAGTACAGGAAGGCGCAGGCGCCAAGGAAAAATGCGCTGCTGGTCTCCTCGTGTGCGGCGCCTGGAATCATGGGGCGCTGGCTTTTTGGAACCGATAAACAGCTCAAAACGACGGCAAAGACGATTGGCGCCGAAGTTGTTGGTTCACTCTTTACGGGTATGATTGCCAAGGAACAACACCCGAAGCTGTCGGATGGTGTGCTGGCTAAGATCAAAGCTTTGGCAGGAAAACTGGTTTAAGCAGAACCAGGGAAAAAGGTGTCTAAAGGATCCTGCAAAAGATTATCTCAAGCATTACGGTCTGTTCAGATACCATGTTGTCTGGCACGGCAAACACCCGCAACTACCGCTCCCGATTGTATTGGCATTAATGACAGCATGGTAACTACATCCAAGGAGACAACCTGTGAGCATACTTTTTTCGCCCCTGAAGCTGCGGTCCATTACGTTTCGAAACCGTATTTTCGTTTCACCCATGTGCCAGTATTCCAGTTGCGACGGCTTTCCCACCAACTGGCATCTTGTTCATCTAGGCAGCCGTGCCGTGGGTGGCGCGGGACTGGTCATGGTTGAGGCAACCGCGGTAAGCCCCGAGGGTCGCATCAGCCCGGACGATAGCGGCATCTGGAACGACGCCCATGCCGATGCATTTGCGCCAATCACCAGCTTCATACAAGAGCAGGGTGCGGTAGCGGGGATCCAGCTAGCCCATGCCGGTCGCAAGGGGTCATGTTCACTGCCGTGGCTCGGCGGTGGCCCACTGGGGTTGGAGGCATGCGGCTGGCAGCCGCTTGCGCCCAGCGCCATCCACTTTGAGGCGGGCCATCCCGTTCCCCACGCCCTGACACTGGACGAGTTGGACGAGATCGAGGCTCAGTTCCGCGCCGCAGCCCGCAGAGCGTTTGTAGCCGGTTTCCGGATTGTTGAGGTTCACATGGCCCACGGCTACCTGCTCCATGAGTTTCTCTCTCCGCTCGTTAACCAAAGAACGGATGACTACGGCGGCAGCCTGGAAAACCGGCTCCGTTTTCCCCTGCGGGTGGCGCGGGCAGTGCGTGAGGAGTGGCCGGCGGAACTGCCGTTATTTGTCCGGATTTCGGCGACCGACTGGGTGGAAGGGGGCTGGGATATCGACCAGTCAGTGCTTCTGGCCCGGCAGCTGAAGGAGATCGGGGTGGACCTGATTGACTGTTCATCAGGGTTTGCGGTGCCGGATGAGCCGGTGCCCTTCGGACCCGGTTTCCAGGTCCCCTTTGCGTCCAGGATTCGGGCTGAGGCCGGGATTGCCAGCGGAGCGGTAGGCCTTATTACCGAGCCGGCCCAGGCTGAACAGATCGTGGCTACCGGCCAGGCTGACGTCGTGTTGCTGGGGAGGCAGATGCTGCGCGATCCCTACTGGCCGTTCCATGCCGCCAAGGTACTAAACGTGAATGCGCCTTGGCCGAACCAGTACTTGCGGGCCAAACCGGCGCCTGGAGCGGCTTAAGAAGAGCCGCTACGCCTTAGTAAGTTAGAAGTTATTTTCTGCTATTTCCAGGCAGAAAATAACTTCGTTAACGCACTTATCCTGTTTGTCAGGGTTAGGATGACAATGTGGTAGATGCCGACTTGGATGAGGTGAAGAGCGACAAGAAGTAATCGTGTCCAGGCACAACCAGGTCAGGCCCGATCCAGCCAACCAGGGAGTTTATAATGCATAACAACCCGTTACTGATTGTCTGCCTTGCCATTGGTTGCGGTGCCTTGCTCGGCCGTATATCCATAAAGAAGGTGTCTCTGGGGATTGCCGGAGTGCTGTTTGCCGGAGTCATGTGGGGCTATATCGAGCCGACAGTTAACCCACCGGAAGCCCTCGCAACTTTTGGTCTTGCACTGTTCGTGTACGCGATCGGTCTTTCTTCCAGTAATTCCCTGATTGACGCTTTGACTCATGGCGGCTGGCGATATTTATTAATACCGCCAGTTGCCATTGGCGCTGCCTTCTTGATTGACGTAATCGCTTCGCAAATTCTGAATATTCCGCCAAGTACGGCTGCAGGTGTTTTTGCGGGCGCTTTGACCAATACCCCTTCCCTGGCCGCAGCTACAACCGCGCTTGGTCAAAGAGGAGCGGAGGCAACGCTCGGCTATGCTATTGCCTATCCGCTCGGTGTTCTGATTCCAATCCTCATGCTGTCATGGCCATTCAGGCGTGAAACATTGGATGTCGGCGAAAAGCTGGTTAACGCTGCAATCAAGGTTTGTAATGTCAAGGATCCTGGCGAGGCTGTAGCCGGTCTGCTGGAGCGCTACCTGTTATCTGTGCGATTTGCACGATGTGCGCGTGGTGACGAGCAGTTTGTCCTTTCCGGAAATTCGGTTATTGCCAATGGTGACATCGTGACAGTTGTCGGATTGACGGGTGACGTTCGCACTGCAACAGAAATTCTAGGCGTTGCATGTGAGAGCGATATAGTGAATGACAGAAGTCAACTTGATCTGCGGAGGATAGTTGTTTCAAACCCGGACGTATGTGGCAAAACACTGAGGCATGCAGGAATGTTTCACAAATTTGAAGGTATCGTTACAAGAATAAGGCGAGGCGACAGGGATTTTATACCGAAAGCAGAAACCGTGATCATGCCGGGCGACCGTCTACGGGTGATTGCCCCACGAGACAACCTTTCGGCAATTTCTGAATACCTTGGCGATTCTTACCACGAATCCAGTGAATTCAACATACTGACCTTCGGACTCGGACTCGCAATGGGTATCGCTCTCGGAACAGTCGATATCAGTCTTCCGGGCCTTGGAACATTCGAGATTGGTCCGGTGGCGGGCTGTTTGATAGTAGCGCTGATACTGGGCACATTGGGCAGAACCGGTCCACTGACATGGTATCTGCCATACAGCGCATCAATATCACTTCGCCAACTCGGCCTGGTTGTCTTTCTGGCATGCGCGGGTATTAAGGCCGGTGGCCTGTTGCACACGGCCTCACTCGATATTTCAGCTCTTGTATTGGGCGCCTGTATTACAACGGTGAGCAGCCTGGTTACCATTGCAATGTCACGCGCAATGGTCGGAAAGTCGTGGCCGTTCATCGGAGGTCTTCTGGCTGGAGTCCAGACTCAACCGGCTGTTCTCGGTTTTGCCGTCGACCGCTGCGGCAATGAACAGGTTGAGGCCGGCTATGCCGAGGCCTATCCGCTCAGTATGTTGTTGAAGATAGTGTTTGTTCAAATATTTCTGCTGTTTATGAAGACCTGACATGGAATGGAAAAGGAATTATATAAATGGATAGAGTTCTAATTGGCCGCAACTACATAAACCAACCCCTTTGGAAAGTGATCTTCGGTGTTCCGCTTATCTATCTACCAATTATTACGACTGTGCCGTTTGTATTGGCAGGAGTTTTTCTGATTAAAACTCATCTGAAATACATCGGCGGCATGGACATCAAATCCTATTGGGATTTTGTCCCTGCCCGGGTTTCCCATCGTTATGAAAACGACCTGCAGCCTGCCATTAACATTCCCTGGTATCATCCGGCGCATTACCGCATATTCTGGGTGTTGAACTGCAAACATTATTGTCCGTTAAGTGTCGCACTCTTCAGGTACGCCACATATCTGGTTATGATTGTGGAGAACTGGTGGTGTCCGTTTGCCCATGACCGGAAACAGGAATATGCGCCAGGGGCTATCGACAAGTCTTTTTGGCATGTGGATCCGGAAGAGCTCAAAAAGCTGGACCCCGAAGATAAACGAAACACGATCTGGAATGATAAGGGCGAAGCGTAAAAGGAGATTATATTGGTTCTCGTAATTGAACGTTTTTTGTGAGCCAGGTGGGATGGACCGTCCATTTTGGAACAGACCTTGATTGCAAAAGCTTATTCCCGGACAGCACGGGCGATTCGTACAATTTCCCTGGCGATATCCTCGGGAGAGAGAATAAAGTCGATACATCCGCTTGCTATTGCGCTTTCAGGCATATCCGGTTGTCCGGCCGTGTCCGGTTTCTGTGCGATGGTAATGCCGCCGGCTTCTTTTATTCCGCACAACGCATCCGCACCATCTCCATCAAAGCCCGAGACGATTACGGCGATAAGTTTGCCGTCCCAGTGTTCGGTTATGGAGCGGAGAAAAACCGTGATCACATCGGGCCATCCCCATGGTTTTGAGATCGGCTTCAGACGGAATTCTCCGTCCAGAACATGCAAATCCCGCTTTTCCGGGATGATGAACACATGGTCCGGCTCCAGGTCCAGTTTATCCGTGATCAGTTCAACCGGCATCTTTGTATGGCTCGGGAGAATCTCGTGGAGCAGGGTGGCCACTTGCCTCAGGTGATTTACTATTACGACGGCAACCCCCATATCGGCCGGCAGATGCTGTAGCAGGCGGATATAGGCGTCGAGTCCGCCGGCCGAACCTCCCACGCAAACAACAGGAAAATCTTTCTCGACACTCTTTTTTTTCATCGGCAATCACTCCTCTTTCACTGTGCGGGTGCGATTCACGCGAGCTGCCGGGTCCTGGAGGTAGTAGTCGCTGAGGACGCGGTAGAGGTCGGGGGCGTGTTGCTGAAGGGCAAGGGGACGGTCGAAGAATTCTTCGGTAGCCACTGCGAAAAATTCGGCCTCGTTCTTTGCTCCGTATGAATCCAGGAAGGTTTTGTGCCCATTTTCGGCAAGGCTGCGCAACCTCAGAAATTCACGGGAGCAAACGGCCACCCATTCGTCAAGTTGCTCGCGGTCGGCCAGTGGCGGTGTGCCGTCGGCGGAGCCGTCGAGCATGTCTAGCTTGTGGGCGAACTCGTGGTAGACCACGTTATGACCCTGTTCCGGGTGGCGAGCCCCATGCAGGACGGCGTCCCATACCAGGATCACCGGCCCTTGGGCAAAGGCCTGGCCAAGGATGGGAGTGTCAGGCTCCAGCGGGCCATCCACGCGCTCGAAGACACCGACCCGGCGCTCGGGTGGCACAACGGTGGAGGGATATATCAGGATCGTCTCCACGTTGCGGTAATAATCATGGGGAAGTCCCAACTGCAGCAGGCAGGCCTGGGCCGCGATGGTGACCCGGATCTCGTCGTTGAGTTCGAGCCCGCCGCACCCCTCCCACTCCTTCTCTTCCAGAAAAACCTGCATCATCGCCTGTAACTCGGCACGCTCCGCGTCTTCCAGTAAACTGTAATGGATAACGTTCTTGCGCACGAACTCCTCCCATTCGGCGGGGAAGCTGCGCTTTCGGGCTTCGGTGCGGTTGTGGTCGCGGAGCCAGTGGAACATGGTTAACCTCTCTTTCGCGGCCCGATTTGCATGGCAAATGGTCGGCGTCTCGTATTCCGTTGTTCAACATTCTTGATGGCAGCGCTGAGTTGAAACCGCAATTACTTCCGTTTCATGATGTTCATACGTCGGATACGTTCCTTTACCATGTCGAGGAG
>MGZK01000035.1 GCA_001802125.1 Geobacteraceae bacterium GWC2_55_20 | reverse complement strand
AAATCCAGAAGACTCTCAAGGGAACTAATGGTAAATGTCGCTTCGGTCAGGTGATCATCCGGGTAGCTGTTTGAAACCGCACATACTTTCAGTCCCGCCAGCCTGGCGGCTTTAATGCCGGCCGGAGTGTCCTCGATTGCCAGAGTCGAATGTTTTTCAAGCGGTTTGCGCCAATAGGAAACTATTTTGTCAAACGCCAGCTGGTAGCACGCAGGATCAGGCTTGCTTGATGATACATCATCCGCGGAGACGATTATTTCAAAACAATTCTTCAGCTCAAGCTGTTCAAGAATCGGTTCGATATCAGACCTGAGCGCCCCGCTGCAAATGGCAAGCGGCACGTTCGTGTCGTGCAATTTACGGATCAGTTTCAATACTCCGGGATAGGCGGAGACCCCATCCACAATTACCTCTTGAAAAACCCGCGCTTTGTTCGTTATCAGATTGTGCAGATTCTCTTGGTCCAACTCCATATTGTTAGCTTTGAATGCTTCCCTGAAGGCGTCCCGGTCGTCAAACCCGATATAGGTGTCCACATATTCCTGCCAGGTAAATTGCAGTCCCAGGGGGGCTAGCACACGCTGAAATGATCTGTAATGAAGTGGCTCTGTATCGACAATTATTCCATCAAAATCAAATATGACCGCTTCAGCCCGCATACCGTTTGAAAATTCAATCATTGCTGTTATCCATTGATATTGGAGTTGTAATTCAGTACAGGACTAATAGCATTTGTTTCTTGCGGTTAACAATAAAAAAACCCTCAAGATGAGGGTTCTTGTCCTTCCGATATTTATTGTTGTTATCGACGAGGCAAAGGCGATGCTATGGCCGCGGCAACATCAATGGCTCTGCTTGCATCGTTGATGTTGTCGGAACCTGAGGCGATCTTTGCCCTGATGCGCGCATTGACCCTGGCGAGATTCAACCCGTTATCAGCAACTATTTCTGCCAGTATTTCTTCTGTCGCAATGATATGGATTGCCATGCTTTCGGCTTTCTGAACCAGCATATCCAGTGTTTCACTCAAGGACTCGACAAGCTGGGACAAGGCGGCAAAGTTTTCTATTACCAGTTCTTCGCTGCTTTTCTCGGTGGCCGGCCCTTCTGATTTTACCGGTTTTGTTTTTGCTGCTTTCTGCTCTTTGGGAGCTGCTACTGAAGTCGGTTTTCTCGAAGCCATTAGAATCGTCCTCCTTTTAAGTCACCGGATTACGGTGCTGAAATACGAAGTGCCTGTTTCAAGTAGCGATGCTATCACTCTGCTTGCCCGTGTCAAGTGGCAGCAGGATGAAAAAGGTGGACCCCGGAAATGTCAGAAGATCATGTCCGGTTGATTCGACCCATATCTGGCCGCCGTGAACTTCGGCTATTCCTTTTGCTATGGAAAGCCCCAGACCAGTGCCGCGTGATTTGAAGGCAACTTTTCCGGTACTGTGTTCTTCGATGTTTCCTGCTTCATAAAATTTGTCAAAAATCTTAGCCTGATCCTCCAGGCTTATTCCAATTCCAGTGTCTGAAACAGTGATTTCAATAGCGTCCTGATACTCCTTTGTGATTTGCGTTGAACCGATATCACAAAAACCATCAGAAGATCTGTTCTGCAGAACTTTTCTCAGAGTTGTGGCTACGGTAATCTTCCCGCCATCCGGGGTGAATTTTATTGCATTACCGATTATATTTGTAAACATCTGGACAAGCCGGGATTTGTCGCCTTCGTATAGTGGAAGTGCCGGATCGAGATTTAACTGAATATCCTGCTTTCTGAGAGCAAAAAACAACCTTAATTCCCGTACGGTTGCCTCGATTAGAGAGTTCAGATTCAGTGTTACACGTTTGAGTCCGATCTGGTTCTGGTCCAGCAGTGACACGTCGATCATGTCCTTGACTATTTCATCCAGCCTCATCGCGGCGTTTGTTATGTTGGTTATCATTTCGTATGCATTTTCGGAAATCTGGTCTTTCATGTCATTCTGCAACAGTTCCGAGTATCCCAGGATGACGGTCAATGGGGTTTTCAATTCATGGGATGCCAGTCCCAGGAACGAATCCTTCATCTTGTTCAGGCGTGCAAGTCCAGCGGCGCTCTGTTCAAGATTAGTTATAATCTCCCTCTCACGAGTAATGTCGCGGATAACAAGTTGGAGAAGGTTCTTTTCTCCCTGTGAAATACTGCTTATGTCCAGTTTTCCAATGCGCTGCTGCATATGGTTGTTAAAGATCATTTCTTCGCATAATGATTGCTGGCTGAATGCCTTATTGATTGAGTTCAACAGGAAAGATATGTTTTCCGCCTGGATTGACAGCAGGATACTCGATATATGCTGGCCAGAAATATTATCCGGAGGTATGTCGAGTAATTCAGCAGCCCGTTTGTTGGCTATCAGCACATGTTCGGATTTGTCGAGTATCAGAATTGCATCGCCGGACTCTTCAATGATTTTTTTGAAGAGTTCTTCGGACTTTTCAAGTTCGAGGCTGAGCGCTTCAAGGCGCATATAGGAGTTATGCAGGTGTGAATGGGTACTGGTGAGTTCGTCGTAATTCTTTCTCAGTTCCTTGCCCCTGGAATCGAGCGAATTTGACATCTGATTGATGTTTTGTGCCAGTTCATCAAACTCGTGGATGGGCAGATGTTGAATCGTAGCGGTATAATCGCCCTGTGAAATCCTGATTACGCTGTTAAGAAGTTCGGAAATCGGAGTTACAATGCATCTCTTCACAAAGATAACAACGGTTGCGAATGATATGGAGAAGAATACAAAAAAAACGATCACGGATCGAATTACAATCGCCTGCACCTTCTTGTCTACCGTGCTCTGGGGAAAGCCTATGTGTATATGGGCAACAGTGGATGAGTCAAAGGATCTGATTGGTGTCAGAGTGTCGAAATAAGTGCCTCTTTTGGTGGAAAATTGTGTGATGGTTTCCTTGCTATGTGAAAATGCGGGTAGTTTTAGCTGGTCCTTGATGGCAATGCCTGGGTTGGGCTGTTTCTCGTTATAGAAGAGGATTTCACCTTTAATATCCGAAATTATGCAGTAAGCCATATCAGGATCGGCCTGAATGCTTTCCCTGCATTTGTCTTCTAGTCCGCTGATGTCAGATATGCTGATGCCAAGTGCCAGCACTTTTTCTATGGAAGTCTTTAACGAAGTTCCTATGGTTTCCGATCGCAGCTGTATTTCCTTAATATAGTCCTTGCGTATGGCTATAATTTCCATAGCCGTGCTCGCGAGAATTGTCATGGAAAGGATGACAAATGCGAATACGGTGATTCTTTTTTCAAGGGATTGTTTCATGGATCCTTGATTGTTCATGCACGTATTTGTATTATCCGGTAACTTTTACCATAGTTTTCGCAAAGTAATATCTAAAATTCGATTGCTTGCTTAAAGATCTTTCTGAAATTTAAAATTATTGTTGACGATTATTTTATATGTTCTATTATCCAAAAGCTTACAATACGAGTAAAAATGTGGATTTGTGTCACGTAAGCTAATTAAATCAAGGAGGCAGCACATGGCATTACGGGTAGCTATCAACGGTTTCGGCAGAATCGGCAGAATGGTATTGAGGGCCGCATGCAAGGACAAGAACATTGAATTTGTTGCAATTAACGATCTGACCGATGCCGCCACCCTGGCACACCTCTTCAAGTACGATTCCGTACATGGAACCTTTCCTGGCAAGGTTGAAACCAAGGATAATCAACTGATCATTAACGGGAAGGCAATTAAAATATATGCGGTGAAAAATCCCGCCGAACTCCCCTGGAAGGCTGATAAAATCGATGTCGTGCTGGAATCCACCGGTATTTTCACTTCCAAGGAAAAAGCCGGAATGCACATACAGGCCGGCGCCAAAAAGGTGGTTATTTCCGCACCGGCAACCAATGAAGATATCACCATCGTAATGGGCGTTAACGACCATCTCTACGATCCCAAAAAGCACAACATCATATCCAACGCTTCATGCACCACCAACTGCCTGGCTCCGGTCGCGAAGATTCTGGATGAAACATTCGGGATAGAGAAGGGCCTGGTTACAACGGTCCACTCCTATACCAACGATCAGAATATCCTTGACCTGCCACACAAGGACCTGCGCCGTGCAAGAGCGGCAGCCATGTCGATGATTCCCACGACCACCGGCGCTGCTAAAGCGGTGTCACTGGTTCTTCCCGCCCTGAAGGGCAAGCTGGACGGAATGGCTATCCGTGTTCCCACACCCAATGTCTCGGTTGTAGACCTGGTTGTTACTCTGACTAAAAAAGCTGATGTCGAAAAAGTCAATGCCGCGCTGAAGAAAGCATCCAAAGGTGCTTTAAAGGGTATCCTCGGTTTTGAGGAGTCTCCGCTGGTATCAATCGACTTCAACGGCAATCCATTGTCTTCAATTGTAGATGCTTCCTGCACAAAGGTTATCGGCGAAAACATGGTCAAAGTCCTTTCCTGGTATGACAACGAGTGCGGATTTTCAAACCGGGTTGTCGATCTGTTCAACCTGATCGCCTCGAAAAAATAATATGAATCCGTGCCGTACAAGGAGGGGGATCTTTTCCCCCTCTTTTTTTTCGACGATACTGACTACTTTGTGAAGGGGGCGAATCGTGCCGATCCGTTATATTGATGAAATCAAGGACCTGAAGGGCAAAAAAGTTTTTATTCGTGTCGATTTCAATGTGCCGCAGGACGAAAAGGGCAACATCACCGAAGATACCCGTATCTCCGGCGCCGTGCCGACCATAAAATACGCGCTGGAACAGGGCGCGCGGGTGGTGCTGGCTTCGCATCTCGGGCGTCCGAAGGGCGAGAAGAAACCGAAATATACCATGGCGCCGGCGACCAAGCGACTTTCCGAGTTGCTGGGCAAAAAGATCAAGCAGGCACCGGACTGTTTTGGCCCTGAGGTCGATGCACTGGTCGACGCAATGAAGCCGGGCGAGGCGGTTATGCTGGAAAATGTCCGCTTTTATCCGGGCGAAGAAAAAAACGATGCCGATTTTGCGGTGAAATTATCCAATGGTTGTGAAATATACGTGAATGACGCTTTTGCCGTATCGCACCGTGCACATGCATCAGTTGAGGCCATTACCAGGAACATTCCTGTTATTGCTGCAGGGTTCTTGATGAAGAATGAAATGACTTTTTTCAACAAGGCCATGCAGAACCCGGTTCGTCCGCTGGTTGCCATACTCGGCGGGGCCAAGGTCTCGGGTAAGCTGGAAGTTCTCGAAACCCTGCTGAACAAGGTCGACAAGGTCGTCATCGGTGGCGGCATGGCTTTCACGTTTCTGAAGGCCATGGGCTATTCGGTCGGTAAGTCATTGGTGGAGGATGAACTGATTCCTACCGCGCGCAAGATCATGGACAAGGCCCGCAAGAAGGGGGTCATGTTCTACCTGCCGGTGGATTGCGTGGTTGCCAACGCGTTCGAGGCCAATGCCACCAATTTCATAACCACCGCTCAGGAAATCCCGGAAGGGTGGATGGCCCTGGATATCGGCCCGGCATCAACAACTTTGTTTGCCGAAACGCTACGGGACGCCAAGACCGTTATCTGGAACGGACCGATGGGTGTTTTTGAAATGGATGCATTTTCCAGGGGCACTTATGCCGTTGCCGAGGCCGTTGCCAACTGTTTCGCCACGACCATCATCGGTGGTGGGGACACCGATTCGGCCGTCCGCAAGGCCGGCGTGGAAAACCGTGTCAGCTATATCTCCACCGGTGGAGGAGCATTCCTGGAACTGCTTGAAGGTAAAACGCTGCCTGGCGTCAAGGCTCTTGACGTCAAGGCAAAGAAATAGGAGAAGGTAAATATATGCGTAAACCTGTAATTGCCGGCAACTGGAAGCTGTTCAAGTCTATCGCTGAGTCGATCGCCCTGGTTGATGGGCTTAAGCCGCTTGTGGAAAAGAACCGGGATGTGGAAATAGTCGTGGCTCCGGTATTTACGGCGCTGAACCGAGTGTCTGAAGCGCTGAAGGGATCGAATATTAATCTGGCGGCCCAGGACTGCTTTTGGGAAGAGGAAGGCGCGTTTACCGGCGAGGTTGCGCCCAAATTGTTGAAAGACGCCGGTTGCAGCCATGTCATTATCGGGCATTCCGAGCGCCGCCAGTACTTTGGCGAGACGGACGCGACCGTAAACAAAAAGGCCAAAGCCGCCATCTCGGCCGGGTTGACCGCTATCGTCTGCGTCGGTGAGACGCTTGAAGAACGCGAGTCGGGAAGGACTTTCTCGGTTATTGAGACTCAGATTCAAGGAAGTCTGGACGGGATTCCTGCTGAAACCCTGGCCAATGTGATCATTGCCTACGAACCTGTCTGGGCTATTGGGACGGGAAAAACGGCCAGTGATGACCAGGCGCAGGAGGTACATTCCTTTATTCGCGGACTGCTCTCGCGACTCTCCGGTGTCACTGCGGCGGAAAACGTCCGTATTCTGTACGGTGGCAGTGTCAAGCCGGACAACGTGAAGGGATTGATGGGCCAGTCCGACATAGATGGGGCGCTGGTCGGCGGAGCGAGTCTCAAAGCGGATTCATTCGCGGCAATAGTCAACTTCAATGCCTGAGGAGAGCATTCCGGTTGTGCCGGCAATTTGTTCCGTTAATTATAACTTTACAGCCTGCACTGTTTTGTGATACTGATTTCTCTTTAAATTATCAGTAGGGGAAATGGCATGATAATAGTTCTTACCATCTTGCATGTGATTGTCAGTTTATTTTTGATCGGTGTCGTACTGCTTCAGTCCGGCAAGGGCGCCGAGATGGGGGCATCGTTCGGCAGCAGCGGCAGCCAATCGGTTTTTGGCGCTGGCGGCGGAACTTCGTTCTTAAGCAAAATGACAACCGGTGCAGCTGTCGTTTTCATGTTGACATCGTTGACATTGGCCTATGTTTCCGGAATGCCGTCATCCTCTTCGATCATGGCCGGTAAGGGGAAGCCTGCTCCTGCACAGACTGCTCCGGCTGCGCCGGCAAGCCAGGCGCCGGCCACAGCTCCGGTCCAGGGCAGCAAGCCTGCTGCTGTCCCCGCTGCTCCGGTTGCTCCGGCAGCTCCGGCAGCTCCGGTGCAGCAAAAATAGATTGATTTTTGCTGCACTTTGTGGTAGACAAAAAAGCTCAATTGCCGAAGTGGTGGAACTGGTAGACACACCATCTTGAGGGGGTGGCGGGCAACAGCCCATGCGAGTTCGAGTCTCGCCTTCGGCACCATATAAAAAACAAGGGGTTACGGTTTCGCCGTGACCCCTTTTTTTGCCTGAAATATGACAGGTGAATATACATGAACCAATTACCAATCAAGAGCAGCCTTCCCGAACTTGTCTCAGCAGTCCGCAGGCATCCCAACGTCCTCCTTTGCGCTCCGCCTGGCGCCGGCAAGACCACCTGCGTCCCGCTGGAACTCCTTAAACTCATTCCTGTCGAGGTCGGCCGCATTATCATGCTTGAACCTCGTAGAATCGCCGCTGTGTCCGCTGCCCGCTGGATGGCCCGCACTTTGGGTGAGGAGGCCGGCCAGACGGTCGGATACTCGATCCGCTTCGAAAGCCGCACCTCGGCGGCTACCCGGATTGAAGTCGTCACCGAGGGGATTCTGACGCGCCGCATCCAGAATGATCCGCTGCTGGAAGGTGTGGCGATGGTCATTTTTGATGAGTTTCACGAGCGCAGCATCCATGCCGACCTGGGGTTGGCGCTCTGCCTGGATCTGCAGCAGCAGGTCAGGGAAGATCTGAAAATCCTGGTCATGTCGGCGACGCTCGAAATTGCCCCGCTGGCTGCAATGCTTGATAATGCGCCGGTTATCAATTCCGAAGGACGTTCATATCCGGTGGAAGAGATTTATCTCGATGATCAGGTGGATGCCCGGCTTCCGGAGAGGATGGCGGCTGCCATTCACCGTGCGCTTAAGGAGACCGAAGGAGATGTTCTCGCCTTTCTGCCCGGTTCCGGTGAAATCCGTGCCTGTGCCGCCAGGCTGGCCGAGTCGGGAATGGCGGAGCGCAAGATAACCGTTTGCCAGCTTTACGGGGACCTGCCGTTTAATGAACAGCAGAAAGCTATTCAGCCGGGTGGGCAGCGAAAAGTCGTGCTGGCAACCAGCATTGCCGAGACCAGCCTGACTATCGAAGGTGTCAGGGTCGTGATTGACAGCGGAGTATCCCGCAGAATGCAATTTGATCCGGCCAGGGGCATGAACCGGCTGGTAACGTTGCGCGAATCCCGCGCCTCCGCGGAACAGCGCAAGGGGCGGGCCGGGAGGCTGGCTCCCGGCGTCTGCTATCGACTCTTCAGTCGCCATACTCTCAATGCGATGATTCCCCATACGCCTCCTGAAATCCGGGAAACGGACCTGTCGCCGTTGTTGCTGGAGCTGTCCGCCTGGGGCACTGCCGACCCCCTGGCTCTGCGATGGCTGGAGCAGCCTCCCGTGGCTGCCATGGAGAGCGCCCGGGCTCTGCTGGTGGAGCTGGATGCGCTGGATGCCGCCGGCAGAATCACGCCGCAAGGTCACGAGATGTTGCGGTTGCCGCTACATCCGCGTCTTGGGAGGTTATTGCTTCGCTCGCGGGAGCTGCATTGCATTCATCTTGGCTGTGACCTTGCCGCACTGCTTTCCGAGCGGGATTTCATCCGAGCCTCCAGGCCAGATCGTGCCATCCTGGCCAGCCATTCGGACGTTTCAGACCGACTGGATGCTTTGCGGACCTGGCGTGGGCATGGCAAGGGTGCTGCCAGTCTTGATCCGGCGGCTTTAAAAAACGTGGAGCGTGTAGTTGGCCAGCTTGCCAGGCTTGTGAACAGCTCACAGCAAAAGAGACAGGAGGCACCTGATGACGATTTGATCTCTCGGCTGCTGCTGGCTGCCTATCCGGATCGTGTTGCGCGACGGCGTGTTGGCGTAAGTGATGGATATCTGCTTGCCAACGGGCGTGGCGCCAGGCTTTCGCCCCGCAGCGCGGTGCGGGGGGAAGAGTATCTTGTTGCGGTCGCGCTTGATGGCGGCAGTCAAGCGGAGGCACTGATTCATCTGGCTGCCGGGGTTGCCGAGGATATTGTCCGTGATGAGCGTTCCGGACATATTGTCCGGGAGTCCTCCATCAGCTGGAGCGAACGTGACGGACGTGCCGTTGCGACGCGTTTGGAAAAGCTGGGCGCAGTCCAGCTTTCATCGGAAACCTTTGTTCCGGATGCAAGCCAGCTCGTTCCGGCAGTGATAGCTGCGGTGCGCAACTCGGGATTGGCGCTGCTTACGCTTGATGAAACGGTGCGCTCGCTGCAGGGGAGAGTCAACCTGATACGATCCGCCTTTCCCGGACGGGAGTGGCCGGATCTTTCCGACGGGGCGTTGCTTGCTACTCTGGAGGAGTGGCTGGCGCCGCACATTGCAGGGGTGAATAATTCCAAAAGGCTGGCTCAGCTGGATCTGTCCGGCCTGTTGCGCCAGCAGCTCGATTATCGGCAGCAGCGCGAATTGGACCAATTGGCACCCACCCATCTCACTGTCCCGAGCGGTTCCAGGGTCAGGCTGGATTATACCGGAGAAAATCCGGTGCTGGCGGTGAAGTTGCAGGAGCTGTTCGGGCTGAAAGACACTCCGGCAATCGCGGATGGGCGGGTGATGGTGCTGCTGCACCTGCTGTCTCCGGCCGGAAGGCCGATCCAGGTGACACGCGATCTGAAGGGATTCTGGGACGGGGCCTACCAGCAGGTGAGAAAAGAGTTGAAAGGACGCTATCCCAAGCACCCCTGGCCGGATGATCCCTGGAGCGCCCCGCCCACCAGGCGGCTGAAGCCGCGAGGATAAGAAGCTTTTATGCAGTTCACCACTGAGTCACAGAGGACAGAGGACATGGTGTCTATGTCAAAATTCCTCTGTGTCCTCTGTGGCTCTGTGTTTCAATCGTTTTTGAGCTTACCGGATTTATGATTTAACCGTAAATTTCCAATCACCAACCGAACCCGCTGTGAGGCATTTCACTCCCCGATCCGGATTGGCTGCCAGATGCCTCAAAATTGCGAAAACAGCCTCGGCTTCGTCCGGCATCTTCAGCGCCTCGGCAATTTCATCGGCGGTCATTCCCCGCGACTGTCCCGACAGCAGTTGCATCACTGCGGATTGCAACGAAATTACGCTTCCTGCGGCCTTCTTGCCGGCTTCCACGCCAGGTTGGTGGTAGGCGTTGATGTTGATCAGGCTGGCGTACAGGCCGACCGTGCGTTCGAAGAGCGCAATCAGTGCCCCGATCGTAAAGGCATCGATCCGGTCAACGGTGATGGTCATCGATTCGCGTCCCTTGTCGTACAGAGCCCGCCGTGTGCCCTGGAAGAAGCCGAACAGGAAGTCCCCGCTGGTTATCCCCTCCTCAACCCGCATCGATCCTGAATCGCGGTCTTTCAGCACTTCAATGAAGGTTACGAAGAAGTTTGCCACCCCCTCCCGCAACTGTTGCACATAGGCGTGCTGGTCTGTGGAGCCCTTGTTGCCGTAGACCGTCAGTCCCTGGTTGACCATGACTCCGTCCCGGTCCAGTTCCTTGCCGATCGATTCCATGATCAGCTGCTGCAGATAGCGTGAAAAGAGCAGCAGGCGATCCTTGTAGGGGAGCATGACCAGATCCTTCTCACCGCGGCCGTTCGTGGCGTGGTGCCACATCAGCGCCATCAGTGCCGCCGGATTTTGCGTCGTATCTGTGCCGCGGGTAATGATGTCGCACTCCCTGGCTCCCTCCAGGAGTGATCTTATGTCCAGCCCCTGCAGCGCGGCTGGCAGCAGCCCGACCGTCGAAGTCACTGAGGTGCGGCCTCCGACCCAGTCCCACATCGGAAAACGCTCCAGCCAGCCCTCCGATTGCGCCAGGCGGTCTAGTTCGCTTCCTTCACCGGTTACCGCAACGGCATGACGGGCAAATTCCAGTCCGGCCCGATGATAGGCTGCCCGGGCTTCCAGCATGCCGTTGCGGGTCTCCTTGGTTGAGCCGCTCTTGGAGATGACGATCACCAGGGTGCGGGAAATCTCCTCTCCGAGTTCGGCGAAGACCCGGTCGATGCCATCCGGATCGGTGTTGTCGAGAAAATGCGTCTTCAGCCTGTCGCCTGCCGTTGATAGCGCATCGGCCACAAACTGCGGCCCCAGCGCCGAACCGCCGATGCCGATAACCAGCAGTCCGGTGAAGTTCCGGCCGTTCTGCCCGGTAATGGCGCCACTATGAATCCGTTGGCTGAAGGCTGCTACCTGCTCAATGGCCGCCTCTATTTCAGTGCGAATCCCGACGGATGGGGCAAGGGAGGGATTACGCAGCCAGTAGTGCCCGACCATGCGTCCTTCATCCGGATTGGCGATTGATCCGCATTCCAAATCCACCATTTCCTGGAAGGCCCGCTGCATGGCCGCTTCCATGCCGGCGAAGAATCCGTAAGCAAACTTCATGCGGCTGATGTCCAGGGAAAGGCCGATGGCGGGGCAGTGGCACAGAAATGACGAGTAGCGCTTCCAGAGATCGGTGTTATTCATATCAGGCTCCTGTAGTGGATACACAAAGGGCGGAGTTTCCTCCGCCCTTTGTGTATCATTCCGTATGTCGATTATTTTTTGATGTTGTAAAAAACATCGTGACCCTTGAAGAGGGCGGTGCTGTCAAGTTCGTCCTCGATCCGCAGCAGTTGGTTGTATTTGGCAACGCGGTCGGTGCGGCAGAGTGAGCCGGTCTTGATCTGTCCCGAATTGACCGCCACGGCCAGGTCGGCCAGCGTGGTGTCTTCGGTTTCGCCCGAGCGGTGCGAGATGACGGTAGTGTAACCGGCCCGTTTGGCCATTTCGATCGCTTCCAGGGTCTCGGTCAGGGTGCCGATCTGGTTGAGCTTGATCAGGATCGAGTTGGCGATTCCTTTCTGGATTCCTTCTTTCAGGATCTTCGGGTTGGTAACGAACAGGTCGTCGCCAACGATCTGGATGCGCTTGCCGAGACGCTCGGTCATCAGCTTCCAGCCGTCCCAGTCATTCTCGGCCATGCCGTCCTCGATCGATACGATCGGATACTTGTTGACCAGGTTCTCATAGAAATCGACCATTTCGGCCGGCGTCTTGACCTTCTGGGCCTCGTTTTCCAGCGTGTATTTGCCGTCCTTGAACAGCTCGGAAGAAGCGACGTCCAGCGCCAGCAGAACGTCTTCGCCCGGCTTGTAGCCCGATTTCACGATTGCTTCCATGATGACTTCCAGCGCTTCCTCGTTGGATTTAAGGTTGGGGGCAAAGCCGCCTTCATCACCAACCGCGGTGTTGTAGCCTTTGCCTTTAAGCACGCCTTTCAGTGCGTGGAAGATTTCAGCTCCCATGCGCAGCGCCTCGGCAAAGCATTTTGCGCCGGCCGGCATGATCATGAATTCCTGGATATCGACGTTGTTGTCGGCATGGGCGCCGCCATTGATGATGTTCATCATTGGCAACGGCAGTTCACGGGCATTGGCGCCGCCGATATATTTGTAAAGCGGTTGTCCGGCTTCATCGGCAGCCGCCTTGGCTACCGCCAGCGAAACGCCCAGGATCGCGTTGGCGCCCAGGTTGGTCTTGAATTCGGTGCCGTCCAGTTCGATCATCTTCATGTCGATTCCGATCTGGTCATCGGCTTCCATGCCGATTATCTCCTCGGCGATCACGTTGTTGACATTGTCAACCGCTTTCAGAACACCTTTGCCAAGATAGCGCGATTTATCGCCGTCGCGAAGTTCCATCGCCTCGCGTTCACCGGTTGATGCGCCCGATGGTACCGCGGCGCGTCCAAAAGAACCTGATTCAAGGAAAACTTCCACTTCCAGAGTCGGGTTCCCGCGGGAATCCAGGATTTCTCTGGCATAGACATCAACAATCTCACTCATGTACTGCCCCCTTGCATGAAATGGTGTGGTCGGGAAACAACATTTCCACCACTAAAACCCTGCCTTTATAGCACAAATTTAACAAAAAGACAGCAGTACGACAAAAAATGTTCTAATCCGGACTTAATTAAGGACCATCAGTATCTTTTCTTTCAATTACTCTGTAAAAATGGTATGACAAAAATTGGCACTACGTTTTAGCGGGACACGGATAAGGGGCATTTATGTCTACAGACGTACTTGATAAACTCACGATAAACAAGTCCCGGCAGCCCGCCCCGGAACGGGGTGGCCGCAGGCGCATTCGCATGGCGATAATTATCGTGCTGGCGGTTTCAGTTGCCATCGTGGCGTTTCTGCTCTTGTCCGGACGTCAGGTTGCAATTGAAACTGCCAGCGTGACGCAGTTCTATCCCACACAATCATTTACGCTTTTGAACTCGAGCGGTTATGTCGTGGCGCAGCGCAGGGCGGCGGTCGCTTCGAAGAGCACCGGGAGACTGGAGTGGATCGGGGTCGAAGAGGGGAGCAGGGTCACTGCCGGACAGGTTATCGCCCGGCTTGAGAACAGGGATATCGAGGCGACGGTGCGTCAGGCCGAGGCATCGCAGCAGAGCGCCAAGGCCGTGCTTGACCAGTCCAGGGCAGAACTGGCGGATGCCGGGCAGTCGTTTCGCCGCCAGAAGGAACTGCTTGGACAGGGGATAGTGTCGCAGGCGGATTTTGATGCGGCCGAGGCGCGTTACAAGCGGGCTGCAGCATTGACAGCTGGTGCCGAAGCCGGGGTCAGGAATGCTGCCGCGGTACTTCAGGGGGCCAGTATCAATCTCGACTACAGTCTGATCAGGGCGCCCTTTGATGCGGTGGTGCTGACCAAGAACGCTGATGTGGGGGATATCATCACCCCGCTGGGCGCGGCCGCCAATGCCAAGGCGGCGGTTGTCACGATTGCCGACCTTGCCTCGCTGCAGGTGGAAGCAGATGTGTCGGAGTCCAATCTGCATCAGGTAAAGAGAGGTCAGCCTTGTGAAATCACTCTGGACGCCCTGCCGGGAAGCCGCTTCCGGGGTGTGGTGCACATGGTGGTTCCGACCGCCGATCGCAGCAAGGCTTCGGTGATGGTCAAGGTCCGCTTCCTGGAAAACGACGGGCGCATCTATCCGGAAATGAGCGCCAAGGTTGCCTTTCTGGAGCGGGAGGCACAACCCGAGGATAAAAAAGCGCGGATAGTGGTCAATCCGGCGGCAATTATCAGTTCCGGGGGACGCGAAGGGGTTTATCTGGTCAAGGGGGAGCGGGTCGTGTTCACACCGGTGACCCGTGGCGCCCGGTTCGGGGATCTGGTGGAGGTTTCCAATCTGCATTCGGGCGACCGGGTTGCCCTCAAGCCCCTGGAAAAGCTGAAGGACGGAGCCAGGGTTTCACTGCCGGAGAAAAAATAGGCATGCGCGACAGTAATGAAAAAGAGTCGATCGTCTCGATAAACGCCGTCTCCAAGTCCTATCAACGTGGCAATCAGCCTGTGCCGGTACTTGAAGAAATCACTTTTGATATTGCCAGGGGTGAATTTCTGGCGCTGATGGGACCATCTGGCTCTGGTAAGTCCACGTTGTTGAACCTGATTGCCGGAATCGACTCGGCGGACAGCGGCTCAATCATCATCGATGGCGTCGATATCGCATCCTTGGGCGAAGCCGAACTGGCCGGTTGGAGAGCGGCGCATGTCGGTTTCATCTTCCAGTTCTACAACCTGATACCGGTACTGACCGCCTATGAAAATGTCGAGCTGCCGCTGCTGTTGACCTCGCTGTCACGCCGGGAGCGACACGAACATGTGGAAACCGCACTGGCTGTGGTCGCTCTTTCCGACCGCAAGGAGCATTATCCGTCCCAGCTTTCCGGCGGACAGCAACAGCGGGTGGCCATCGCCCGCGCCATCGTCACGGACCCGACCATACTGGTTGCGGATGAGCCGACCGGCGACCTGGACCGTGTTTCGGCCGGAGATATCCTGGCGCTGATGTCCCGTCTGAACGAGGATTTCGGCAAGACGATCATCATGGTTACCCATGATCCGAGGGCGGCCGAAAAGGCTCATGTGATCCGCCATCTGGAAAAAGGTGTGTTGAGCGATGTTTCTGCTTAAACTTCTCGCCCGTAACGCCTTCCGGCATCGCTTGCGTACTTTGCTCACAATCCTGGGAATCACCGTTGCCATTCTGGCCTTCGGCCTGCTGCAAACAGTCGTCAGCGCCTGGTATGCCGGTGTCAACGCGTCTTCGGCAACCCGGCTGATAACCCGCAACGCGGTCTCCCTGGTGTTTTCGCTTCCGATTGCATACCAGGAGCGAATCCGGCGAATCGAAGGCGTGTCGTCCGTGTCCTATGCCAACTGGTTCGGCGGAGTTTACATCACCGAGAAGAATTTCTTTCCCAGTTTCGCGATAGAGCCGCAGAGCTATCTGGCGCTCTATCCGGAGTTTGTGATTGAGCCGGAGCAAAAGCGGGCTTTCATATCTGACCGCAAAGGGTGCGTGATCGGGCAAAAACTGGCCAACCGTTTCGGCTGGAAAATCGGCGACAGTATCCCGCTCAAGGGGACGATCTTCCCAGGGAACTGGGAATTCGTTGTTCGGGGTATCTATACCGGCGCAGAGAAGTCAACCGATGAATCACAGTTCTTCTTCCACTGGGCCTACCTGAATGAAACACTTAAAAAGACGATTCCCCGGCGGGCCGATCAGGCCGGCATATACCTGATCGGTCTGAAAAATCCCCAGTCGGCGGCCGAAGTATCGCTGGCAGTGGACACCGTTTTCAAAAATTCACTGGCCGAAACCCTGACCGAAACGGAAAAGGCTTTTCAGCTCAGTTTCGTATCGATGACCGAGGCCATAGTTGTTGCCATACGCATCGTTTCCTTCGTTGTTATCATCATCATCATGGTGGTTGTTGCCAATACCATGGCCATGACGGCCCGTGAGAGGATCGGAGAATACGCCATTTTCAAGGCGATGGGCTTTCGCTGGTACCACGTCGCAGGCATGATCTTCGGAGAATCGCTGTTTATCAGCGTTACCGGAGGGATTGTCGGAATACTGTTGACTTTTCCGGTGGCGCGAAAGTTTGGAGATGTGATGGATCAGTTTTTCCCGATATTCCAGGTTGAGAGTTCGACCCTGTACATGGATTTGTCTTTCTGCCTGATTGTAGGATTGGTCGCCGGGATGTTTCCGGCCTGGAGAGCTGTCAATATAAAGGTTGCGGACGGGTTACGCCGGGTAGGATAAAGAGCTGCCCTGATCATAAGTTACAGGGATGGAGAGTAGAGTATGTCGATCAGGATTTTGGTTGTTGATGACGAATTAAGCATGCGGGAGTTCCTCTCGATTCTGCTGGAGCGGGAAGGGTACCAGGTGGATGTGGCCGGCTGTGCCGAGGATGCGCTACGCCAGATGGAAACGGCTCTGTTCGATCTGGTGCTATCCGATGTGCAGATGCCGGGCCTGGGAGGCATT
>MGZK01000034.1 GCA_001802125.1 Geobacteraceae bacterium GWC2_55_20 | reverse complement strand
GGGAGTTCTGCACCAAATGCCATGGGTTCAATAAGGAACCGGTTGATTTCGAACGTTACAACCATACGTCGCTGTTTACCGATTCGCACCGTCTGGTTGCCTATCAGGATGAGAGGGTCTGTTCGATCTGTCACAGCCAGAGTTTTTGCAGCGATTGCCATGCCACGCGGGTCGAGCTCAAGCCATCGATTAAAAATCCGACCGAGAATTACCGTCGAGTGCAGCACAGGGGTGATTTCCTTGCGCGCCACCGGATTGAAGCGCGTGTTGACCCGACCTCCTGCTTCCGTTGTCATGGCAACCCGAAATCGGCTCAAACCTGCCAGCCCTGCCATGGATAGCGTCAGCGGGCGGAATAGAGGAGAAAGAGCATGAGGTGGCTTTGGGCTATTTTCTTGCCCCTGATTCTCAATCTGGCCGGGTGTGGCAGTTCCGGGAACTCAAATGCACCGGTGTCCACGGCGCCGCATGAATCCACATGGGTGACATATCATCGCAATGATATTGTCAATGCCGAGGCGGTTGCTGCCAGTGCCGCCGCTACCTCCGCTGTTGTTGACGGAGTGCTGATAAGTGAACATGTGTTCCAGTGCCGGGTGTGTCATGGAGACGGATTGATGGGTGTCAACGCCGTTCCTGCCTGCCTTAATTGCCATGTGCTTGACCCGGTCAGATATCCGACCATGTGCTATTCCTGTCATGGCGGCTACCCGGTGATGAATCCGCAGTCATGGTATTCGACGGTGGTGACCGCCCCACAAAACCAGTATTCGACGACTGTTCCCAAGCGTCCCGTTCTGCCTCTGGACACGGCGTTTATCGGACGAGTCAGAAGCACACCCGCCATCCATCTCAAACACGCCGCAGTTTCATTAAACACTAGCGGTGACATCACATCCGACAAATGTGCCGTATGCCACGGAGAGAAAAACGCCCGCGGAGAAATACACCATGTTGAGGTTATGAACAGATTGAATATGGGATGTCTCGGACCGCTACCTTATGGTTGCCATACGTTCAATATGGTCACCTTCACTTTGGTGACACCCGACTGCAGTGCCTGTCATAATGATCTCAATCTGCCGCCATAGCTGTCATGACCGGTCGTAGCTTTGAACTGTTTTCTGCTTCAAAGTTGCTTCATACGGAAACCGATCTGTGATATATCTGGAAGTCAATTTATGACAGAAGGAATATCATGGCCCACACCAGCATCATCGTCAAAGGCGCCTGCGAGCACAATCTCAAGTGCATCGACGTCGAAATCCCCCGCGATCAACTAGTTGTTATCACCGGCATCTCCGGCTCCGGCAAGTCCACTTTGGCGTTTGACACGATCTATGCCGAGGGGCAGCGCCGCTATGTGGAGTCGCTCTCGGCCTATGCTCGCCAGTTCCTGGAGCAGATGGAAAAACCGGATGTGGAGTCGATCGAGGGGCTCTCCCCCGCCATTTCCATCGAGCAGAAGACCACCAGCAAAAATCCGCGCTCCACGGTCGGCACAGTGACCGAGATCTATGACTACCTGCGCCTGCTTTTTGCCCGGATCGGGCATCCGCACTGCACCTCCTGCAACAAGGAAATCACCTCCCAGACCGTTTCCCAGATGGTGGACCAGATCATGACCCTGCCTGCTGGTTCCAAACTGACCCTGCTGGCGCCGATGATCCGCGGCCGCAAGGGGGAGTACAGAAAAGAGCTCAACCAGCTGCGCAAGGAGGGTTTCACCCGGGTTGTGGTCGATGGGGCACTGCGGGAGTTGGCGGACGAGATCGAGCTGGACAAGAAAAAGAAGCACGACATCGACATCGTAGTGGACCGGATCGTGGTCAAGGATGGCATCCAGCGCCGCCTGGCGGATTCGCTGGAAACCGCGCTGCACCATGCTGAAGGGGTGGTGAAGGTCGAGGTGGTGGCATCAAACCCCATCCCCCTCCCGACCTCCCCCTTGAAGGGGGAGGAGCTTATTGTTTTCCCTCCCCTTCAGGGGGAGGGCCAGGGTGGGGGTGGGGTGAAGCAGACCCTGATCTTCTCCGAGAAACTGGCCTGTGTCGATTGCGGCATCTCCTACCAGGAAATCACGCCGCGCCTGTTCTCGTTCAACAATCCCCACGGCGCCTGCCCGGAGTGTACCGGCCTGGGCACCCGCATGTATTTCGATGCCGAGCTGGTTGTCCCCAACCATGACCTGTCGCTGCGGGAGGGGGCCATCGCCCCCTGGGAAAAACGGCTTTCGGGCTGGTTCCACCTGATTCTGGAGGCGCTGGCCAAGGCCTACCATTTTGACATGAACACACCGTTCAAGGATCTGTCGCCGCAGGTTCGGGACGTGATCCTGAACGGATCAAAGGGGGAGAAGATCGAGTTCTGGTGGGAGGAGGACGGTGATCGCCGCCATACCTACCAGAAGGAATTTGAAGGGGTGCTGAACAATCTGCAGCGGCGCTGGCGTGAAACCGAATCCGACGCCGCCCGGGAAGACCTGGAAAAGTACATGAACGTGATGCCCTGCCCGACCTGCCAGGGTGCGCGCCTGCGACCGGAGGCGCTGCACGTGCTGGTGGCCGGTCGCACTATTCGTGAAGTAACTTCCCTTTCGATTCGTGATTGTCTTCAGTTCTTCGAGGCGCTGACGCTTACCGACAAGGAGCAGGAGATCGCACGCCGGATCCTGAAGGAGGTACGCGAGCGGCTCTCCTTCCTGGTCAATGTCGGGCTGGACTACCTGTCACTGGAGCGCACCTCCGGCACCCTCTCCGGAGGCGAAGGGCAGCGTATCCGGCTGGCGACCCAGATCGGTTCGTCGCTGGTGGGGGTGCTGTATATCCTGGATGAGCCTTCGATCGGGCTGCACCAGCGCGACAACGCCCGCTTGCTGGAAACTCTGAAGCGTTTGCGTGACCTGGGAAATACCGTGCTGGTGGTGGAGCATGACGAGGAGACCATCCTGGAGGCCGACCACCTGATCGACATGGGGCCTGGCGCTGGAGTGCATGGCGGCGAGGTGGTGGCCCAGGGGACGCCGGCCGAGGTCATGCGTGATCCCGCCTCATTGACCGGCAGGTACCTGTCGGGCGAGTTGAGCATCCCGGTGCCGAAAAAGCGCCGCAAGGCTGAAAAGTCCATGCGCATAGTCGGGGCCAGCGAGAACAATCTCAAGAACATCAGCGTGGATATCCCCCTGGGGGTGATGACCTGCGTGACCGGCGTTTCCGGTTCCGGTAAATCCACGCTGGTGATCGACACGCTGCACAAGGTGCTGGGGCAGCGTCTGTACCGCAGTCGCGAGAAGGCCGGGGCCGTAAAGGATGTATTGGGGCTGGAGCATCTGGACAAGGTCATCAACATCGACCAGTCGCCGATCGGCCGTACCCCCCGCTCCAATCCGGCCACCTACACCGCGGTCTTCGGCGACATCCGCGACCTGTTCTCGAACCTGCCCGAATCCAAGCTGCGCGGCTACAAGCCGGGGCGTTACTCGTTCAATGTCAAGGGGGGGCGCTGCGAGGCCTGTTCAGGTGACGGCATCATCAAGATCGAGATGCACTTTTTGCCGGATGTGTATGTGGAATGCGAGGTCTGTAAGGGGGCCCGCTACAATCGCGAGACGCTGGAGGTGCATTACAAGGGCAGGTCGATAGCTGATATACTGGATATGACCGTCTCCCAGGCGTTGGAGTTCATGGGGGCCATCCCCAAAATCAGAAACAAGCTGGCCACGCTGGAGGAGGTCGGACTGGGCTACATCAAACTGGGGCAGTCGGCCACGACCCTCTCGGGTGGCGAGGCCCAGCGGGTCAAGCTGGCCAAGGAACTCTCCAAGCGCGCCACCGGCCGCACGATCTATATCCTGGATGAGCCGACAACCGGCCTGCATTTCCATGATATCGCCAAGCTTTTGGAGGTGATCCAGAGGCTGGTGGATGCAGGCAATACGATTGTGATCATCGAACACAACCTGGACGTGATCAAAACCGCCGACTGGATCATCGACCTGGGGCCGGAGGGGGGCGACCGGGGGGGCGAGGTCATTGCGTTCGGTACGCCGGAACAGGTGGCCAGGGTTGCGAAGTCGTACACCGGGCAGTATTTGCGGAAGTTGTTGTGATGGTTTCTAAAACCGGCGAGTTCAATCCTGCTTCCGGGGCGATCGTCCCCGATGCTCCCTTCGATCATCAAAAACTGCTGGAACTGGCCGCTACACGCATGCCCTTCGGCAAATACAAGGGAACCCGCCTGGTGGATCTGCCGGAAGGATACGTGGTCTGGTTCGCCCAGGAGGGGTTTCCGTCCGGAAAGCTGGGAGACATGCTCAGGACGGTCTACGAGATCAAGGTCAACGGCCTGGAGTTCCTGTTTGATCGTTTGAGGTGATCGATTTTTACACTACGAAAGAAAGGCCCGGAGTTATGCTTCGGGCCTTTCTTTTCTCGGTTGTTCCGAATCTAACGGTATTTAGCGCTTGCACTCCGTAACGCTGATTATCGCTTCTTTTTCGGTGGTAACACCTTCCAAGTCTCCCGTAATGGTAACGACTCCCCCTTCAACCAGGCTGTCCCGTGCGGACCCCGAAGGCGTAGCATCGGGAGCCCAGACCAGATGGACCCTGGCGCTTTTGGTGTCAAGAAGATGTCCCTTGACATAAAACCCACCGAAATAACTGACATCGGTGATTTTTATCCTGAACGTAACTTTACGATGCACGACGCGATCACCGCTGATCAGTTGTTGCCAGTCATGGGTTGAAAATCTTGAAACCACCACGGGCGTATTTTGAGATGATATTGACATTGCTGAATGGACTCCAGAACAAGCAAGCGCAGTGCTTATAACAGTAAAAGAGCAGATTGTTATGAATGATGTGAGCATGTTCATTGCTGATTTACCATAGCGGGACATCAACCTGTCCCGCTATGGTAAAGCCTCCAATTGTTCAGGGCTATTCGTCGCCATCCAGGTAGAGGTAGCCGCCATGGCCGCCGTAACCGCAGTCGGCTGCGGTCACCTTGACTGTGATTCTGTGGCCGGCTTCTGCCTGGGTAAAGCCCAGCGTGATGGTCTGCCAGGGAATGGCTTTCCAACTGCCGAAAATGAGCCAACCGGGATAGCTGGGGTCGTTGGTGTAGAAGTGTTTGCTGTACAGGGTCGTGCCCGCAGTATCATCCGTGACGGTCACATCCACATAGGGTTGATTTGCCGCATCGTGTTGTGGATCTTCAAGCACGGCGGCCCAGTAGAATTTCGCCTGAGGATTGGCGGCATTCGGAACCGTCGCGGACTGGGTTACGGAGCTGATATGGTAGTTGTTGTCCGAGTTGTTGATGCGAGCCGACTGATTGCCTACATAAACCATATTGATGGAAGTGGCGATTGGGTCCATTCCGGCAGTAGCGATTGCGCTCTTGCCAGGCGTGAATGAACCGGGTGTCATGTTCTGCCAGGTATGTGATTCCACAACCCATTTGTCGAATGCAGTTAACGATTCGAATCCGGCATTTTCAAAGAACAGTTGCCCCTTGATCTTGATAGGTGTCTCCTTGAATCCACCGTATGCGTTCCATTCGTTGAACCTGTCGTCGGTTGCAACCATCATCAGGGTGTTTGTGCCGAGCGCTATTGGCATGGTGATGGTGAATGCTCCGCCGGTGATGTTTATACGGTAACGCTGGCCGCCATTCAAACGATAGATGATGTAATTGGCTGTTTTAATGCCGCCGGTAACCGTGCCTTTGATGGTGACGGTGTCCTGTTGCAGCAGTTCCACCGTGCCGTCAGCGGCAATCGTGAGGGCGTTGTTCTTGGAGTCGGTGGCGGATGTAACTGTAATGGTGTTGAACTTGGAGTCGCCGGCCGACCAGCCAACCTTTGCGCCGTCATAAAGTTGCTGGTACTGGCTTGATTCGGCGAAGGTTGCAAATCCTTCGAAAGAAAATTGGGTGAATGGCGGGTTGTAGGCGGCATTCTTGGTGTAATTTGTGAATTTGAACTTATTGGTAGTCGCATCCAGGCCCCAGTCAATAGTTACGGCTTCAGCCGGGAAATTATCATCATAGACATAAAACTTGCCGGCGTCATATTTGTAGACAACCGCAGCATGTCCGCTTTGCATGCCCGGCCACTGGTCGGCCATCAGGAATGTCATCGGGCCGGAAAGTCTCAGTCCCAGAATCATCATATAGCCGGTAAGCTGCGGTCCAAGAGTGTACTCTTTCTGCATCCATGATTTGGCCCATGACTGGCTTGACGCCATGAATGCGCGGGAAATAAGCTCGCGCGCGGTCAGGTCGTCCTGCCAGCGAGTCAAATCACCCTCTTTGTACATGGTATAGAGTCCGGTGTTGCTGTTGGCGGCCTTGGTTACGTTGTAGTACCAGACCGAGAAATTGGCCATGCCGAGACAGCTGCCGCCGGGGGAGTCATACGCGCCAAAATTGGGGTGAAAGAAACCATCCGTTGCCGGTGCAAAGCCGGTGTCAACGGGTGTTATTGCTGCTACGCTCTTGCCGGCCGCTTTGGGGGTCGCAACGTTTCCGGTAATTCCAAGCTCCGCGGCGAGCCCTTGGACTCCTATGGCCACATATTTTCCGCCATGGGTAGTGGAAAAGGAGATGGTATGAGCCACGGGATCAATTGCCTTGATGCCAACCAGGCTGTAACTCATGGAAGTTTCGTCATAGAAAAAGACAGCCGGGACATCGTCCGCGCCAAGAGCCGTCGGGCTATAGGGCATGGTTACCTTGACCGGCTCGTAGAAGTTGTAGGTTATGCCCGAGATAACAATGGTCTTGCTAGCAATGGTTGCGCCTGCGGGAGCCGGCGCCGGAGGTGTGTCTGAAGTGGTCATCGTCGGTGAAACCGTAAGTTCGGAATCAACGGCGCCTTGCGGGATAGCCATTTCAACGCCATTCATTGTAACCGTGCTGCTGCCGCTGGCACTGTCACCGGAAGAGTTGAACCAGGACGAATCCGAGCATCCAAACAGCGAAATCACGACAGACCAAAGAAACAATGTTCTAAGCATCTTTTTCATGAGACCCTCCTTCTTGATAATTTATGAAACAATTAATGGTAGTCTAACAACATATCTACTGTAGCGCAAGCGCTTGAGAAATAAAAATCATACAAAAACTATTGATGATTATGCTATTTATAGGATCTGTAATAAAAACAACCTGTTTCGCTGGTGTGCGATCTTCTGTAAGAAGTCGGTAATAGAACATCCAACTATAATGAATATTATTAATTAAACTTGGCCGAAATATTAGTTATTCTGTTTGGCATTCAGTGCACAGCACAGGATATGCAGGGGTCGAAACAGCGGATCAGGCGTTCACAGGAGAGTTTGATGCTTTCATAGCCGTCGTCGTTAATCACAGAGATCAGGGATTTGAGTGACATCTCGATCGCGGCCTGATTGATCGCCGTGGGCGTGATGATGTTGGCGGCTCTGCAGATACCGAGTTCGTCAAAGCGGTAATTGTGCAGCAGGACCCCGCGCGGTGCTTCAATCAATGCAGTCCCTTCTCCGGCGCTGGGAGTGATAGTCGTTGGTGTCTCCTTGCGCAGACCTTCATTAAGCAGTTGCGAAATCAGTGACATGGCCCGCTCCACGGCCTGATGAAGTTCGATAGTTCTTGCCTTCAGGGAATCCGTGATGGAGGTGGCATCAAGCCGTTTTCCATATTCAGTCGGCTTTGACAGGTTGAGGCGTGCAAGTGGTCCCACCATGAAAACTGACTCTCCGTCAAAGCGGCTGACCTTGGCGTGAGTATGGTCTTCGTTCCTCTCGTTCAGCCAGACGGCGGCCGAGGTGGCCGGAACTGTCACTCCGGTGGACGTTGCCAGGCGATCCCCGAACAGTGGTGGTCCGCCGCTGACGGCGCAGGCGCTGAGTAGCGGAAGCGCCGGTAAGCCTTCATCAAGAGTGGATACGAATCCAATCATCGCGGATACATTGTCGAGTATTGATGACAGTTGATCGGCGAGGTGTTGCAGTTGTTCCACACCAGGCACCGAGCCCAAGCCTCCTGGCAACAGGTTGAATGGGTGAATTGCCCGCCCGCCGACTGTCTCCTGAATCAGATTTCCCAGAGCCTTGATTTTCAGCCCCTGTTGCAGCTCCAGCGGCGCCACGGATGCCAGTGCCGGAAATCCTCCGACGCCCAGATAGTCCGGCAGAGCCAGGCAAAAGATGTGCAGGGCATGGCTTTCGATCTGACCTCCCTGGACAGCCAGTTGCCGCAGCAGGTCGGTCTGTTGGGATATCCGAACATTCAGTGCCTGTTCGAGCGCCCGCAATGCCGCCACCTTGTGGACCGTTGAGCAGATTGAGCAGATCCGGCAGGCGATTTCAGCCACCTCGTCGAAGCGCCTGCCGATCAGCAGCGTCTCGAACAGACGCGGAGACTCGTGCAGATTCAGGCGGGCATCGACAATACGCCTCCCTTTGCGGACAAGTTCCACTCTTCCGTGTCCCTCAACCCTTGTCAGGATATCAATCTTGCCCGGTTTGCTCATGATTTCCACTCCGGACAGAACCGTCTCAGTCTGTCGATAACTGTTTGCCGGTCATATCCTTTTTGTTGGCAGATATCCAGGGCTTCGTTCAGGTTGGCCTCCGGTACCGGTCCGCGGCATCCCTCGCAGCCTACTCCCATGCTTGGGCAGCGGGCGCCGCAGCCACCCAGAGTCAGTGCGCCGAGACAGAGCCTGGATTGTTCAGTCAGCAGGCACAGGTTCTCGCGCATGCGGCAGTCCGTGCAGACCGGATAGCTGATGGGATTTGGGAGTGCGCCGCGCAACAGTCCGGCCAATAGTCTGAGCAACTCTTCTTTTTCAGGGGGACAGCCGCTAATCACGGCATCAACCTTGACAAAGGCATGCAATGGTTGGGGTGAATAGCCGCTGCTGCTTATCCGGCCGCTACCATGGGTTGCCTGCAGCAACTCTTTCCTGCTTTCACCATTCCTCAATGCCGCCACTCCGCCCCATGCGGCGCAAGTACCGATGGCGATCAACAGGCGACTTCTCTTGCGCAGCGAGAGCAGCAATACATTTTCGTGCGGCATCGACAGGCAGCCTTCCACCAGCGCTGCATCATATTCACCTTCCAGTACAGCAGGTGAACAGGCCATGGGAAAGTAGTGGAAATCTACTACCTCGATCAGTTGCGGCAACTCCGCTTCACAGTTCAACAGGGAGAGCTGGCATCCGGAACAGGCGGTCAGGCCCGCTATGGCCAGGCGCAGGCGTTTCATGCCAGGGCTCCTTCGATTCCACGCAGGCGCGCATGGCTGAAGACGGGACCGTCACAGCAGCAGAGCAGGGTTCCGACTGCGCAATGTCCGCAACGTCCCAGTCCGCATTTCATGTGTCGTTCCAGCGAAAGGTGAATCCGCTCGTCGGAAAGCCCGATGCGCTTTAGCCCGCTAACCAGATAGGGGTAGACTACCGGCGGGCCGCATAATGCGGCGCAGGTCCGTTCCACCCTGATCGTGAGCTGTTCCAGCAGGGCTGGCAGCAGCGCGACCCTGCAACCGGGAGGGCCTTCCAGGCAATGCGTACGGCGGTCAACCGCCAATTGGATCGTAATGTCGCTTCGTAAAGCCAGTTGCTGCAACTCTTCCAGGAAAAGCAGCGCCCCCATTTCCCGCGCGCCATAGAGCAGGGTCAGCTCACCCCAGCGCCGGCGCTGCTCAAGCAGCGCCAGCAGCAGTGAGCGTAGAGGCGCCATGCCCAGTCCACCGGCAATCAACAGCAGGTCCTGGTTTTCATAGCTGTCCAGCGGGAAGCCATGGCCGAACGGGCCACGCACGCCCACCGCGTCACCCGGCGTCGCCCTGTGCAGCGGCGAGGTGACATGGCCCAAGTGGCGGATGCATAATTCGATTGTACCTTCAGCGGAGGGTAGTCCGCAGTAGGAGACCGGAATCTCGCCGATCCCTGGGAGAGACAGTTCCAGAAATTGTCCGGGCAGGAACGAAGCCACTTTGCCTGCCGCAGCCCGATCGTTGCAGGTCAGCGTGAACAGGGTCGTGTCGGCGGTCAGGCTGCGGACACCGGTAATGGTTGCTGCAACGGGGAGGTTGGCGTTCATGACACACCTCGCTCAAGTCGTTCAGCCAATGGGCGCAGGTCCAGTCCGGCGAGACATGCTTCCCGGCAACGGCCGCATCCGACACAGCTGGGAATCCCCTTCAGCTGGCCGAAACCGCGATATTTGTGACGGTAACGATAACGGAAACGCTGTGCCCGGTCTTTCTGGAAACTGGCGCCGCCGGCCACCTGGGCGTGGCTCTTGAACAGGCAGTTATCCCAGTGCCGCAGACGTTCAGCGGATCTGCCGTCCAATCCGCCGAATTCCAGCACATCGAAGCAGTAACAGGTCGGACAGCAGATGGAACAGGCTCCGCATCCCAGGCAATGCCCGGCCAGTTCCTGCCAGTCGAGCAGATATGGATCCAGTTCGGACTGTGGTGGTTGTTTGAGTTGGCTGCCGAAGAACCGACGCGTATCGTCGGCAGCCAACTCCCGTTCTTCGATCAGTTCCGCCAGCGTTTCCAGTAGTTCATCACCGCCTGGTGAACCGCTACTGACGGCGAAACCGTCGTCAATCCTTTGCAGAAAGAGGTCGTGGGAGGCTGACAAAGGGGACGGCTGCAGATGGCATGAGCAAAATTGGTCGGGTGTGCAGTTTGTACCGATCAACGTCAACGACGACCGGCGGGCCGCGTAGACCGGATCAGGGTCTTCTCCGAGGAAAATCCGGTCCAGGTAGCCTATACCAGCCAGATCGCATGGATGCAGGCCAAAGAGGATCAGGGGAAAGGTCGTGACCTGAGGTTCCTGATAGTTCGTGTCGTCCCGATAGGTCAGAATGGTTTCCCGGGGGGGCAGCAGATATATTTTTGGCGGCAGCAGGGTGCGGAGAGCATCAAGCTCGGGAAGGGTGCCGGCTGCAAGCGGGGCGAAGCGCACAACGCCGTCTGCACCCCTCAATGGGGCGTGCAATTCACCCCGTTGACGCAGCAGGTGCAGCAACTGAGGCAATCTGTTTGCCGTAATGAAATGAACTGACATGCAGCTCCTCCCGGATAATCTGGCCGGCAGGTCAAGTATAACAGTTTCTCATCTAATGGCAAATGTCCCGACGGTGCATAGATGTGTGATCAGCACACAAAAAATCTCCTCGGTTTTGCAACCAAGGAGATTTTCTATGTTCAAACTGGCCATTGCTGTTTGCAGTGCGTGTCAATATTCGAAGCTACTCCACCGTAACGCTTTTTGCCAGGTTGCGTGGCTGATCCACATCGGTGCCCTTTAGTACCGATATGTGGTAGGCCAGCAGTTGCAACGGCACCGACAGTAGCAGCGGATCAAGGTCTTCGTTCAAATGAGGTATTTCGATGATCGATTCGGCCCTGTTTCCAACCTCCTGATCCCCTTCGCTGCACAGGGCTATCACTCGGCCGCCGCGGGCGATGACTTCTTCCATGTTGGAGAGGGTTTTGTCAAAGGCACTGTTCTTTGGCACCAGGACAACCACCGGCACTTCCTCGTCAATCAATGCGATCGGGCCATGCTTCATCTCACCGGCAGGGTAGCCTTCGGCGTGGATGTAGGAAATCTCCTTCAGCTTGAGCGCCCCTTCCAGCGCGATCGGGAAGTTCTTGCCGCGTCCGAGGTAGAGAAAATCGCGTGCGTTCATATACTTTTTGGCCAGCTTTTCGACGTGGTCGTTCAGTTTAAGAGTTTCTTCCAGCAGTGCCGGAACTTTTTTCAGGGCGGCAATCATGCGTTGGCCGGAGGGCGAGTCGATCGAGCAGGTGGCCCGACCCAGCCGGATTGTGAACAGGTACAGTGCGGTCAGCTGCGTGACGAAGGCTTTGGTGGAAGCTACGCCGATTTCGGGGCCGGCGTGGGTATAGATCACTCCGGAGGATTCACGGGCGATCGAAGAATCGACCACGTTGCAAATGGCCATGTTCATTGCACCGCGGGACTTGGCTTCGCGCAGTGCCGCCAGAGTGTCGGCGGTCTCACCTGATTGGGATATCACGATTGCCAGTGTGCTCTCATTGATAACCGGGTTTCGGTAACGGAATTCGGATGCTATATCGACTTCAACCGGTATACGGCAGTAGCCCTCTATATAGAATTTGCCGACCAGAGCCGCGTGCCAGGAGGTGCCGCAGGCGATGATCACGATCCGTTTTACCGCAGCCAACTGGCGATCGCTGAAAGGTAGATCCTCCAGATAGACATCTCCATCGCTCTCCAGAAGACGTCCTGCAATGGTGTCGCGCACTGCACGGGGTTGTTCGTGGATCTCCTTGAGCATGAAGTGCCGGTAGCCACCCTTTTCCGCCATCAGAGGGGACCAGTCGATGTGACGGGCCGCTTTATTCAACTTTTCGCCTGCTATTGTTGAAAAGGAGACTTCGCCATTGCTGAAAACAGCCATCTCGCCATCTTCCATGAAGACCATCTCACGGGTGTGGGCCAGTATGGCGGGTATGTCCGAAGCAACGAAGTATTCACCCGTTCCCAGGCCGACTACCATCGGAGAGCCGAGCTTGGCCGCGATCAGTGTACCCGGTTCTTTCTCGTTGAGTATGCAGACCGCGTAGGCGCCGTGCAGCTCCGCCAGTGCCTGCCGGACGGCTATATCGAAACCGTTTTCGGTTTTGAGCTTTTCTTCAATCAGATGGGCGATAACCTCGGTGTCGGTTTCGCTCTTGAAAATATGACCGGTCTGTTTGAGCTGTTCTTTAAGCTGCAGATAGTTTTCGATGATTCCGTTGTGTACCACGATGACCGGCCCGGCCTTGTGCGGGTGGGCGTTGATCTCGGATGGCCTGCCGTGTGTAGCCCAACGGGTGTGCCCGATGCCGATAACGCCGGATAGCGGGTGTTCGCGTAAAAGATTTTCCAGGTTGACCAGCTTGCCCTCACTGCGGCGAATTGCTGATTCACCGGATGATAGGGTGGCGATACCGGCGGAGTCATATCCACGATACTCCAGCTTTTTCAACCCTTCCAGGATCACGGGTGTCGCCTGTTGTTCTCCTATATAACCTACAATGCCGCACATTCGAATTTCCTCCGAAAAATTATTTAATATAAACTTGACTCTACTATCACATCTCAATGCTGACGGCACGCAAAAATCGTTGCCTACTCCTTCACTGATCGCAGAATTGCGCTGAACATTTGGTTCTGGTCGGATTGGGATACCGATATTACCATGTCTACATCAAAAAGCCTGCCACAGACATCCCGTATCTTCTGCCTGGTTGTAGTGCCGATCAGATCACTGGTTCCCGCTGTGAAATAATCGTTGATCGCATTCTTAAGATCATCCCCGTTGACCATGAATTCGAACAGGCACTGTCCGAGCAATTCCTCCTTGGTCAGTCCGAAGAGCTTTTCCGCTTTCTGGTTTGAGATCAGTATTTTGCCATCTGACATAAATGTTACGATAGGTGACTGGGCTATTTCGATGAAGTTTCGATAGCGTTCTTCCGACTCCATCCGTTGTTGTGTCTTGTGATCCAGTTCGGACATCAGTATGTTGTAGGAATGGATCAGTTCGCCGATCTCATCATTGCGCTTCAACTCTATTCTCTGGCTGAAGTTGCCGGTTAGAGCAACTTCGGAAATGCTTGCAGCGACTTTCTTTACCGGGGTAATTATGGTCCTGTGCAGAATCCAGCCGGTAATGATGATGAAAATGGTCATTACGATTCCATCATATATCACGTCCCGCTTCAGGTTGTGCCTGATCTGGCTGTATAGGCTTTCCATCGGAACAGCTACCGAGACCGCTCCGATGATTTCGCCGACTTGATAGCCGTATGAAAAGTGATCTTTGGGGAAACGTTCCTGGATGAATCCGGGCGCCGTTTCATAGCTGCCATGACAGGCCAGGCACGATTGATCCGCAATCATTGGCAGGAGATAACGCAGGGATTTTTTACCACCTTCTTTGGAAACTTGCCAGACCTCCTTCTGACCGGGGCCCTTGAATTTATTTAAAATTTCTCTCTCGTAGCTGTCGGGGCGATTGTCCGGGTTGCGATAACGCAGCGAAACCTGACGCACATAAAAATTCGAGCCGCCGGTCAACTGTTTGGCTATGCTGGTGGCGGCCACCTGTGGAATCAGGTTGGGGTTTTGTTCAGGCTCTTTTGTGACGTTCCTGGACAGGTAATCGCGGGTCTCGATGATCTGCCGCGATATGGCGCGGGCATTGTCTACGGCTCCCTTTATTATCAGCTCCTGCTCACGGCGATAGCTGCTCAGTGCCAATGCCAGGAAAAGTGTGATCAGAAGCAGTGATGAAATAAGATTAAAGGTGGTGGAAACGCTGTTGCCGGAAAAAATCTTCATTGTGGGCTCTCCGCGCCGTTGGTGTTGATGATGAAATGTCTGGCCCCGTTCATCCACGATTATATGCGCTCATCACCTGTTGGCAAGGATTATGTCATTTTCTGATTAAGCTTGAATTCCTGAAACGATATGTTATTTTGCTCGGACCTCGAAACGGCCTGAGTTGAAAGGTAGTCAGGCAAATCTAATTATTGTCAGGAAGGTTTCCAGTATGCATAGGAAAGCGCCGGTGGCCCAAGGAAACAGGGGCTTCATATCTACCCTGCTGTTGTGTGTCATTACACTGGGGGTTGTCGTCTTGTTGGGCGTTTCCGGCTATATATTTTTTCTGTTGGCAAAGTTGCCCAGGGTGGATCGTCTGGCGGATTACAAACCGCCTATCGTCTCCCAGGTTTTTGGCGATGACGGCACTCTTGTGGGCGAGTTCTATCTGGAACGGAGAATAGTGGTGCCGGTCAATAAAATGCCGAGAAAGTTGATCCAGGCTTTTGTCGCCGCCGAGGATGCCAACTTCTATTCACACAAGGGCATTGACTATTTCGGCATTGTTCGTGCGGCGATCAAAAATATTATCTCGATGCGTAAAAAGGAGGGGGCCTCAACCATTACCCAGCAGGTGACCAAGTCCATGCTTCTGACGCCCGAAAAGAAATTTTCCCGCAAGATCAAGGAAGCTGTTTTGGCCACTCGAATGGAAGAAAGGCTTTCCAAGGATGAGATCCTCTATCTCTATCTGAACCAGATCTATCTGGGAGGGGGCTCGTACGGAGTTCAGGCCGCCGCCGAAACCTATTTCGGTAAAAACGTTGATCAGCTTAACCTGGCTGAAATGGCGATGCTGGCTGGTCTCCCCAAAGCTCCTAATGCGTATTCTCCGATCAAGCATATGGAAAAAGCGCGCGAAAGGCAGGGGTATGTGCTCGATCGGATGGTCAAGGAAGGTTACATCACGCCTGTCGAAGCTGAGCATGCCAGAAAAACGCCCATTGTTATTCAATCGATGAAAAAGGTTAACAACGAACAGTCGGCTTATTTTCTCGAATATCTGAGAATACAGCTGGAACAGAAGTATGGTGAGGACCAGCTTTATAAAGGCGGTCTCAAGATATACACAACGATGAATGCCGCCATGCAGCGGGCTGCCTTCGAAAGTCTCCGCAAGGGGCTGAAAGAGGTTGATAAACGTCAGGGCTTCCGTGGGGCAACTAAATATCTCAATGATGCCGATGTGGAAGCATTTTGCAGCAAGGTTGAGGAAGGTATCGATTCCGCTGTTCTCAAGACCGGGGAAACCTATCAGGGGGTTGTCGTCGGCTTCAATCCGCAAAAGGGCGAGATTCTCGTCAGGGTGGGGGACCGGAGGGGAATCCTGGGACGGAAAAATATGTCCTGGGCCGGCAAGATTGGTATGATTGATCACTACGGTAAGCCGGATAAGGGGAGTAAAAGCCTGACTCTTGGCTCGGTGATTGATGTCTCTGTCGTCTCGCCGGAGGTTGGCAAGGACGGCGCACAGTTCGCTCTTGATCAGACGCCGGATGTACAGGCCGCGCTGGTTTCGATAGACCCGCGTACCGGTGGTGTCAAGGCTATGGTCGGTGGCTATGATTTCAAGAAAAGTCAGTTCAATCGTGCCATTCAGGCCAAGCGCAACGCCGGTTCCGCTTTCAAGCCGATCATCTATTCGGCCGCGCTGGATAAGGGCTTTTCACCGGCTACCATAATTGAAGATACGGAAGTTGAATATCCCGATGGCTCCGGAGGCACCTGGAAACCGAAAAACTACGACAACACCTTTCGTGGGCCGGTGACGATGCGGGAGGCGCTGACGTATTCCATTAATATTGTCAGTGTCAAGATAATGGAGCAAATTGGTGCGCAATATGCCGCTGAATACGCCAGGAAGTTCGGCTTTGTTTCCCCTATCCCGGATAATCTGGCACTTGCTTTGGGTGCCGCAACTATTTCTCCATTCGAGCTGACTGCTGCTTATACGGTTTTTGCCAACAAGGGCTTATTGACTCCGCAATATTTCATCTCCAAGGTTACGGACGCCGAAGGAACAGTGCTTCAGGAAACTCAGCCTCCAGTACCGGTTCCGGTTATTTCACCAGAAAATGCTTACGTAATCACCAACCTTATGCAAAGCGTTGTTGCCAGCGGTACCGGGCACCGGGCTTCCGTTATAGGGCGGCCGGTGGCAGGAAAAACCGGTACCACCAACGATGCGAAGGATGCCTGGTTCATTGGGTTTATCCCACAATTGGTCACTGGTGTCTGGGTTGGCTATGATCAGGAGCGTTCTTTAGGGGCTGGTGGGTCAGGCGGCCAGGCGGCTGCGCCTATTTGGGGGGACTTTATGCAGAAGGCGGTAGCACAGCTGCCATCCGAGGATTTTGAAGCTCCGGAGAACGTGACGTTTGTACTCATAAACCCACGCACCGGCAAGTTGGCGAAAGAGGACACTCCCGGAGCTGTCATGGAGTGTTTCATAAAAGGCACGGAGCCGACATCTTACGATTAGGTGTTGCTTCCCCGAGTTTCGTTACATTGTGATGTCTTCTGCGACTCCAAACTTCTGCCGTGTAACCGTTCCAAACTTTTTCCAGTCAACCCGATCAGAGATGTTCTGATTTAAGATCATCCTTTTGGCTTCATCTACAACATTAGTTCCCTTTCGGTACACATCATTGTGAACTTCAAGGAAAATCCTGCCCGTCTCGGTTATTGCAAGTTTGACTGGTTTGTAAATAATCTCTCCAGGCGTATTGATCTTAACCTCCTTGAAAAAATCAACCATGTCGGCAGGGTAGACTCGGATGCAGCCGTGGCTGGCAAAGCTGTAAATCGACCATGGTTTTGTGGTGCTATGGATCAGAATCCCCGAAATCGATGTCTTCATGGCATATTTGCCAAGCGGGTTCATAGGTCCGGGGGGGACGATGGAAATTACCTCTTTACCGGAGTCTTTCATTTCCGATTTTATCGAAGGTGGGATGAACCAGGTGGGGTCTTTTTGCTTGGCGGTGATCTTGAATTTGCCGACCGGAGTCTGCCATACATATTTTGGGTTCTTTACCGATGTGCCCAGGGCAACCGGCATTGATTTCGAGAGTTTCCCATGCTGGAAGAAGTATAACGTGCGATCGGGAATGTTTACAACAATACCGTCCTGCATGCGCTTGGGAATGATCTTGCGATTATTATAAGTCAGTTTTTGTCCAATCTTAAGGTAAGAGGCTGTGTCCAGTCTATTAAGCTTTATCAGATGTTGGCGGGTGACGCCCAGTCTGGCCGCTACCAGGCGTATGGTGTCTCCGCTGGTTACGGTGTAGGTGCCAACCCCGCCTACAAGTTTTGAAGAGACGACTTCATCGGGAAAGTAGTCAGGCTCAGTTTCAATATTGGAAGTGGTAGGGGATGTGGGGGGGGCGGTCGGATTGGTTTCTGAAGCAATCGATGCCGGAATGGTGGACGGAGAACTATGCTGTTGCGCCAATGATAATTCTATGACCCGAGCTTTTTGCAGGGTCAGCATGTAAAGTTTCTCGGCACCGGACTGGTCTGCACGTTCGTTGTACTGTTCCGCGTCAGCCAATGTTGAGTCAAGGCTTTTCATGTCATCAGGAAAATAACGGGCGGCATCAGCCTGATGAAGGCCTGACACAGCAAGGATCGCTTCATCTCGCACACCGGCAAAGGCAATATTGTCCGCGGACATAATTGTAGCAGCAATTGTCAGACAGGTGATAAGTCTTGATAAGTAATTGCGATTAAAATAATTCATGGCGGAACTATTTACAGTATCAGGTAGTGTGAATGCAAACATTAATTTCCAGTGGTATTTAAAGTCGTCCGGAGTTGAGCGGCGTCAGTGAACAAAAATAGATCAGTAACCGGCAGAGTTGATAATAATCTACTTTGTCTCAATTATCATTTGACAGACTGATTTTATTTATGATAGAAGATCGGTTCCTTTCAGGGCGTCAGTTTTCCTGATTGGGTCGGAGAAAAGTCGGTGGTTGGAAAATAGTTGTTGACACCA
>MGZK01000033.1 GCA_001802125.1 Geobacteraceae bacterium GWC2_55_20 | reverse complement strand
TTAAGAAGAGGCTGGAAGGGTTGCCCCTGACAAAGACGGAACAGGAGTATTATTCCCGTTCGGTAAAGAAAAAGGTGGTCGCGCTGGCAAACGCGGAGCTGCATGGCCTTGCGAGGAAGTTGTTGGAGAAATAAGAGTTGTAGTTTGGTGGTAAACAGGAAAGGCGGCCTATTGGCGGCCTTTTGATTGAAATACGGGGAGCGCCCCCTAATTTCCTATGATTTGTGCCACTGGTGGTTTTCACGAGAAGCGGGCTATATGAAGGGCTCGACGGATCAATGACCGCCGTTAACCGGTTGAAGGAAGCAATCATTCCAGCCGTTTTTTTTCATCGCTGATGGTGGCACCTTCTGCCGCCGCAGATAGCCCATAGCCTCAACTCCAAATCTAGTTATAGGACTAGATTATAATAGCCAAAAAAAAACGAGAGTTGCAAGCTCTCGCTTCTCAAATATCTAGTAAAAGGCCAAAGTCAAGTCAGTCAATCCGAAGGATTGACTGTGCTTTTGTATGTTTTGAAGCTCGCCTTGTAGTCGGGGTAATTCACCTCGTCAATGATCTCCTCAGCTGCCTGTACATCAGTTTAGTTCGTGCAGTAGTACATGGAATTGTGGTAAAATAACAACTTGGAGGTGATGTATGTGATTATTTTTGCATTACTAATGATAGTAGTTCTTATCGTAGCCATAGCACCCACAATCTATTACACACATAAGGGCGGTTACGATTTTCACGATATATTCAAATAAGATAATTAGTTAAAGCTGTTTCAAAATGGGAGGTGGTAGTGGCATTGTTTATACGGACATGTCATTACCATCTCCTTTTTTGTTAAGGATAGAGTTGTTCATCCGATGGATCAAGCAGAACCTGCGGATCAAGACCTTCTATGGCACATCGGAGAACGCAGTCAAAGCCCAGATAGGGTTTGCCGTGTCGGTTTACGTGCTTGTTGCTATCACGAAGAAACAACTCAAAATCGAGGCCAGTCTCCATACAATTCTAAAGGTCTTGAGCGTCCAGAGGATTCAGGGACAGTATACTTAATTGCCCTTCAGCAAAAAACGCTCGGCAGATTCCACAAACTGCTCCGTCACAGGCCTGATCTCGGCGACATCATCGGCAGTTACCTCTGTTTCCTCCATGTAATCGCCCTTCTGGCGCAACTCAAATGCCCGGTGCAGTGTCTTCGACATCTCCTTTGGAAACGTTCCGGTTTTAACGAATTCCCGGTCGAAAAGCGCAATGGCGCCTGAATGCTTTGATGTCCCCATTTCCTTTTCCTGTAACAGCGCAAGCACCGCATAAAACATGGCGTAATAGAGCCGATTCATGACAGAGCGCCGACTCATTCCGGATTGGTTGAGTACGTCGGCCTCCCTGATGGAGTCACGTGCCTGGGTGAGCCTGTATTCGATGAGAGCCTTTCTATTCCCGGTCATACCTCTATGCCCTCACGATAGACATTAAGGATGAACACCGATTCCTTGAGCGGACCGTCGATCGTGTCCTTGCCGACCACTACCGGGACGATGACCACATCCCGCGCAAAGCCGGCCTCCCAGGCACAATCGCTGATGTATCTCTCGATTTCGGAGGTCGCATGCTCGACAACCACAAACACGTCCATATCGGAATCAGTTGCGGCATCGCCACGAGCACGTGAACCGAACACACGAATGTCTAGCGGATGAAACCGTTTCTGTACCAGATGTTTGAAACTGCGAGCAGTAGCGAGATCTTTTCTGTTCATATAATCCGTCCCTTGATTCATCCTAACGGGAGTATACGTTTGCACTGTCCAAAAAGCAAGAAGGGCAGCCAATCGGCCGCCCTTCCTCAATTCTGCTTAAGGTTTTTCTTGATGCGTTCCACCACCCCAATCACATTCTCGCGATGGCCGAAGGCCGACAAGCGGAAGTACCCATCCTCGCTCGGGCCAAAACCGGAACCGGGTGTGCCGGCCACGTTGCATTCGTTGAGGTATTTGTCGAAGAAAGAAAAAATCACGTCAGCGCCCGCCGCAACAGTATTAACAAACATAAAAAGTCAATAAAGCTATAAAAAGCAGTTGTCCACGAAAAGCACGAAAAACACGAACTAAATCAGCGCCGGAAATAATGCAGGAGACTGTACATTTAATTCATCCACACCCCAAAACAACCCGAACCACGTCACGAATTGCCACCGCCGCCCTTACCCACTCCACTGTTTCAGGCTTCATAGAGCACCGTACCGTGTGTCACAATATCTGTAAGAAACATATCATGCTTTGCCAGCCGTTCCTGAAGCTGTTCCGGGGTGCGCACCAGCAAATCAAGCGGAACTCCCGCATTGATGCGCTCCCTTATTTCAACGGCGAACCGCCATGGTTTCCCCTGGAACGCTGCAACAACCAGCAGATCGACATCAGAATCAATATCCGGATTACCTGCTGAATGAGAGCCAAACAGGATGATTTTCTGCGGAGAAAATTCCTTGCGAATCTGCTCGGATATATGCTGAATTTCAGCTACAGTTGCCATAATTTGCTCTCCGCTGTTGGACAATAGTTCCGGAATAGTGTGTTTAACTTCTGTCCAGATCGATTTCGGCATCGTGTAGCGGCTATTGCCGGAAAGAAGGTATCAAACCACTTTTCTGGTGTGACTGTAAGCCTTTCCGCAACTCAACTGTCTCTGTTTCCAACTCATCATAGTTTGACCCTGATATTTCTGTCCATGCCATAGCCGAGATAAATCACCCCATAAGAATCCATATCAGCAACCATTTCAGTGAGCTCAGGTCTGGCGTTTTGACTAAGTTCATCCTGTGACACTCTGGTCGTTTCCGTATAATCTTCCGGGCTTGTACGGTCTGGATCTTGAACAGGTCGCTACCTGTCAGACTCTGTATTTTCCTGGCAATTATTTCTGTATTGCCGATGGGCAGATTTACAATGCTGCCTCCCACATAATTATTTCCCTTGCGTGAAAAATACGCGCTAAGACTCTTTTAGTTAGCCATTTTCTTTTCCTTTTTAACGGCCGGTTATTTGCTCCAGTTTTTCGGGGTAGCGAGCACCGTGAACTGTGATCTGCACAGCGGCGCTCTCGATGTTACTCAAATCGTCGGAAGCGAGTTCGATGACAACTGCGCCATTGTTCTCGTCCAGCCGCTCCAGCTTCGTGGTGCCGGGGATCGGCACGATCCACGGCTTCTGGGCCAGGAGCCAGGCCAGCGCAATCTGGGCCGGGGTTGCCTTCTTTTCTGCCGCGATCCTGCCGAGCAGATCAATCAAAGCTTGATTCGCCTTCAGCGCCTCCGGGGTAAAACGCGGCAGGGTGCTGCGGAAATCGGTACTGTCAAAGGTGGTGTTTTCATTCATCTTGCCGGTCAGGAACCCTTTCCCCAGCGGACTGTAGGGAACCAGGCCGATTCCCAGCTCTTCCAGGGTCTGCAGCAGTCCCTCTTCAGGCCGTCTGAACCAGAGCGAGTACTCGTTCTGGACTGCGGCGACCGGCTGTATGGCATGGGCGCGGCGGATGGTCTCAATTCCGGCCTCGGACAGGCCGAAATGTTTGACCTTGCCCTCCCGGATCAATTCCTTTACCGCTCCAGCCACATCTTCGATCGGCACATCCGGATCGACGCGGTGCTGATAGAAGAGATCGATGACATCGGTCCTGAGTCGCTTGAGCGAGGCCTCGGCCACCTGTTTGATGTGTTCCGGGCGACTGTTCAGGACCGGCCCGCCACCCTTCATCCCCCGTGGATCGACGTTGGTATCGAAACCGAACTTGGTGGCGATCACCACCCGGTCTCGCAGCGGGGCAAGCGCTTCACCGACCAGTTCCTCATTTGTGAACGGGCCGTAGACCTCCGCCGTATCGAAGAAGGTGACGCCGCGTTCCACGGCTGTCCGGAGAAGAGAAATCATCTCCTGCCTGTCTTTGGGCGGACCATACGAAAAACTCATCCCCATGCAGCCGAGTCCCAGAGCCGAAACTTCAAGTCCACTTTTGCCTAATATACGTTTCTGCATTAATTTCTCCTTTCACGTGCTCATTACTATCATCTTGATGATCGTATCCTACTCTAAAAATCTCAAAAGCAGATAGAACGATCCTGTCGATTTATTGCCTTATTCTGCGAATAGATGAAAACTGGTTGTACAGCGATAATGGGGTCAAGTAATATTAAAATGTACGAACCGAGTATCTGCATGGCCGTACTCGGCTACGAAAGCCCTGCCCAGTTTAACCGTGAATACAATCGCCTCTTTGGGGCGCCGCCTTTGCGGGATATCACTAAACTGCGACAATTGGTGGCGATTCGATGAATATGAAATAATCGGTGTTAAAATGGGCAAAAAGGGTATCAATCAGGAGACTGTCACCTTATAGTCAACAGGGAACATTTTCAACAAGCGACAAAACAGGGTTGATCCCGATTGACGAGGAGCATATATGTCGAAAAACAACATAACCGGAAAAGATGCGGGCAGAAGCGTGGCAGCAAGCGTACAGGTTAGTGAAGATGAGTTCCGCACACTTCCTTTTGCAGACAAGCGCAACGACCTTGACGGGATGCTTCCTGGGGAAAAGATGGCTCTGATCCTGGAAGATCCGGACGGCAAGAAACTGGCCCGGGCCATGCAACCGCACGAGTTGTATTGGCTGTTCAAGGAAAACGGCGGTCCTGAAGCGATGGAACTGCTGGGGCTGGCAAGCCCGGAACAGTGCGTTTTCATCCTGGATATGGAACTCTGGAGTCGCTGGTCGTTTTCGGAAGATAAGGCGGTCGAGTATCTGGGGTATATTATGCTGGGGAGTGAGGATCATTTCCTGGAAGTGCTTCCGCATCTGGATTTCAACCTCCTCTCCCTTTTCCTGGGGAGGGAACTGATTGTCGCGGGGGGCATCGGCGATATCAATACCGATGAAGAACGCCAGACCGATTGGGATCACACTTTTGACGATGTGTTCCTGATTAAATTCAGGAACCCCAAACACGCCACGATAATCGGTACCTTTCTGGAACTGGTCTGCCGCCTGGATAATCCCCTGTATGCGGCGCTCATGGAAAGCGTGAGCGGCGAAATCGACATTGAATCAGAGGAGGAGTGCTATCACATAAAATCGGGACGCCTTGCGGATTTAGGATTTCCTCCCCATGACGAGGCGCTTGAGATCTACTCCCGTATCAGCTCGGCCACTTTTACACCCGGCCACAACAAAATGCTCTTGCAATCGGTTGAAGCAACCACTCTTCCCGGGATACTATTGACCGGCAAGACGTTCCTGGAAAGGGTTATTCTCCGGGCAGACTCGGAACTGTTTCGCATGGAGCTGAATTATCTGATCAATACCGCACTGGTGGCCGATGAAGCCCACCTGGCCGACATGGAACAGATGCGCTCGGTAGTGGAGCGGGTGTATGGTTATTTGAACATTGCACTGGAGTACCTGAGCCAAGGGGACGAATCCAAGGGAGCAGAAATTATTGCCGGCGAATACCTGAAAAGGCTGTTCCAGCTGGGGTTCAGCCTGATACTCGACCTGAAGTACAGTGCAGACAAACTGAGTTCAGCGGATTATGCCACCGGCAAAGTCCTGTCAGGGTTGAAAACCGCCAGGCCCCGCTTCTATCGCGGACTTGACCCCGACGGTATTGACGGCTACCGGGAATTCCTGGAGCTGCAGGATGTGGCCATGGTGTCGGCTTTCCTGAAAAGGCTGGAAGGTTGACACCGGGGGGCAGGCTGTTTTAGCCTGAAAGCAACCTGTTCCCATCAGACATTTCATATCAAATCACTTTCAGAGGATGAACCATGGACAACAAATCTCCCAACCCGCGCTATTCCCAACGATTGGAGCCGGAAGAAGCTCAAAAACGCCTTGCGGTTCTGATTGATGCCGACAACGCCCAGGCATCTATTGTTGAAGGGCTGTTTGAGGAAATAGCAAAATTCGGCGTGGCCAGCGTAAAGCGTATCTACGGCGATTGGACCGCCCCGCAGCTGGGCAGCTGGAAAAAGGTGCTGCTCGAATACTCCATCAGTCCGGTTCAGCAATTTGCCTATACCAAGGGGAAGAACGCCACCGACAGCTCACTGATTATCGATGCCATGGATCTGCTCTATACCCGGCGTTTCGATGGTTTCTGCCTGGTATCGAGTGACAGTGACTTCACCCGTTTGGCATCCCGCCTGAGGGAGGAGGGATTGACCGTGTATGGCTTTGGAGAAAGAAAAACGCCATCACCCTTCGTCTCCGCCTGTGACAAGTTTATTTACACGGAGATTCTTCGCACCCCGGCTCTTCCGGTCAGCGAACCCGCCATAAGTCCGAAAAAACCTGCGGCAAAGAGCCGTGGCAGCCTTTCCGCAGCTACTGTCACAACCGAAGAAAAACCGCCGGCAGTTCCGGCGCCCATGAAAACCATGGTGCCGCTGGATATGATCGCAAAGGTGATCGATGACATTTCCGATGAAAGTGGCTGGACGAATCTCGGCCCGGTCGGCACCAATATCAGCAAGCTTCGCCCCGAATTTGATCCCCGCCTGTATAATTTTAAGAAGCTCAGTGAACTGATCAAGGCCTATCCTAATAATTTCGTAATGGAAGAGCGTGTGACCAGTACTACCGGGGGTAAGTCGTTGTATGTGAAGAATTCGAAGGGCAAATAGAGTGGGGCACGGGGGCTGTCTCTGCATTATTGTTTTAGCTGATGATATGTAAACACACTTCCCGGTTCTAGTTTCCATTACCCTTGGTACTCAAAATTCCAGGCAGCCTTCAACAGATGCTCATCATCAGTGCCAACTATATTGTATTTTTATTCAAAAAGACTAAAATAGTCTTATAAGCCATCACGAAGTGGTAATTCTTACTTTAGCGCCAGACCAGACAAATTATGAGGAGGATATGCTCATGTCTGCCAAAATCAAATCAATCCCGGATGGATACCATACGGTGACCCCCTATCTGATTGTTACAAACACCGACAAAGCTATAGAGTTCTATAAAGAGGCATTTGGAGCCACTGAAAGCATGCGGCTGACATCACCGGATGGCAAAGTGATGCATGCGGAAATAATGATTGGCGATTCACCGATTATGCTGTGCGACGAATGTCCCGATTGGAATGCACTCAGCCCGCAGACAATTGGTGGGACCGCGGTATCGATCATGCTCTATCTCGAAGAGGTGGACACAGTAGTAGACCGCGCGGTTGCCGCCGGGGCAACGCTGACCATGCCCGTTGCAGACCAGTTCTGGGGGGATCGCATGGGTACGATATCCGATCCGTTTGGACATAAATGGT
>MGZK01000032.1 GCA_001802125.1 Geobacteraceae bacterium GWC2_55_20 | reverse complement strand
GCGAAAATTTATCCCGATACAATTCTTTGCCCGGCTGCTGCTGGTGGTCATGCTGACCGTCACGGTCAATGGCGTGCATGAAAGCGCGCATGCCATGCAGAGTCACCTTGCGGCTGCAGGCGATCAAACACTGTCGCCGGAAATTGCCGAACCTCACCAGTGCCCGTGCTCTCCCCTGGAACAGCATAAGGATTATGACGGTTGCGACAACTGCCTCAACTGCGCCTGTCACGCGCCTCTGATTGTTCAACAGTTTAAATTCGATTTCAACCCGTTGATTCTTGATCTGCAAACGTCCGACCCTTTCAGGTTTTTACCCGAAGTCTACCTTTCCAAGTTTATTCCCCCACAGAAATAGGCCAAAAACGCCGCGCCGGGAGCAGTCCGCGCTGTCCAGGGACAGATCCGTATTCTCTCCAGGTTGTGGTACGTCTGCAAACGCTTTTCATCTCATCATTCAAAACTGAATAAAGGAGGTTATTCCTTTGGGAACGACTGTATTTGCACGGCGGGCTTTGCTCCTGGCGTCAGGAATCTTGTTCGTTTTATCGTCAACACCGCTGCTGGCAGAAACACAACAAAAGCTCTCGGTGACTCAGGTTGTCGAGGTCTCGCTACAGAATAACGGCGACCTCAAGTCGTATCGTGAAGAAAAAGGCATCCGTGATGCCGGCAAGGCCAGGGCGGAACTCCTGCCGAACCCGACGCTGGATTTTGAGGCGGGCACGGGCGCTCTGACCGGCAGCAGTTCCGAGAACAACCTGTCGCTGGGAGTGTCGCAGGAATTTCTGCTGGCGGGAAAACGGCAGAAGCGGCTGGCCATCGCCGGACAGGAACTGGAGATCTACCGCTGGCAGCTGGCCGATCGTGAGCGGCTGCTTCGCGAAGAGGTAAAGACGTCTTTTTACGATGTGGTCCTGGCAGAGCAGCGCATCGCCCTGTCGGATCGTTCGATTGCGCTCAATCGTCAACTGCTTGATGTGACCAGGGAGAGGCTGGCCGCCGGAGATATTCCGGAGCTGGAGATGGGTCTGGTCAAGGTGGAACTGGCACGCAGCGAAGGGGCCAGGATTGAGGTCGAAAACACGCTGAACCGGAGTCAGGCCAAATTGTGGGCATTGATGGGACTGGCCACGGGTGAAACGCCTGCGATTGCCGGGACGTTTGACGCCGGAACCGTCATGGCAAAGAAACCGGTTGAACTGAAACAGCTCGCGCAAGGAAAGCGGCCGGACCTGAAAGCGCTGGAAGCCGAAAAAGACAGGGGCGAGGCTGACATAACTCTGGCCCGGGCTGATGGGATTCCCAACCTCACCGCTGGCCTTGCATTCAGGCGGGACACGACCGCCATGGAAATCGGCGGGATCGAGGGGAAGGACACGGCCTATAGCATCGCTTTGAGGCTGTCGCTCCCCATTCCGCTGTTCGACAGGAATCGGGCCGGTGTTCAGGAAGCCAAGGCCAGGAAGAGCAGCAGTGAAAGCCGTTTAACGGCTGCCATCAGAAACGCTGAACGGGAAGTGGAGACGGCCTATGCCGGCCTGCTGAATGCCGAAAAAGTTCTATCACTCTATAAATCAAACATCATTCCCCAGCTGGAAGAAAACCTGCAATTGACCCGCGAGGCCTATCGCCTGGGTGAAGTCGATATTCTGGCCGTGATCCAGGAACAGAAGAAATTTTTCGAGGTCAGCGACGGCTATCTTACGGCGTTGCACGACCGTCAGGCAGCTCTGACAAGGCTGGAATCGGCAGTGGGAGACTCGCTGGAATAATTCATGGACCCGTAGGGGCGATCCTCGTGATCGCCCGTTATTGGGCAAACACAAGGTTTGCCCCTACATCGCGTGCGAACAATATGGAGGATGCAGTGAACAAAAAAACAATCATCATCGTGGTAATTCTGGCCGTGGCCCTGGGTGGCGGCCTCTTCTATCGTTTTACCCAATTGACAAGCGCTGGCGGCGAGCATGCTGAAAAGCAGGAGGCCGGCCATAAGGAGGAAAAGGGGGGTGGCCATGATGAAGGCAAAGAAGGCCATAAGGAAGAGGAGCATGAAGGCCATGACGAGCATGGGGAAGAAGGTACGGTGACTATGACCGCCGAGGCGCAGAAGCTAAACGGCGTGGTGGTTGCCCCGGCAAGCAAACAGCGACTGGCGGGCGTGATCAGCGCCACCGGCAAGGTCGAGGCCAATGCCGACCGCATCGCCCATGTCTCGCCGCGCATCAGCGGCAAGATCGTCACGGTCAGGGCCTCTCTGGGCGACAGCGTCGCTTCCGGCCAGACGCTCGTGACCCTGGACAGTGTCGAGCTGGGTGAAGCGCTCAACCGCTATCACCAGTCAAAGACCCGGCTGGCCCTGGCCCAGGCCAACATGGACCGGATCAAGGTGCTGGTGGAGAAGAAGATCGCGGCCAGAAAAGACATTTTCCAGGCCGAGACCGACTACAAGACCACCCAGACCGAACTGCACACCGATGAAGAACGTTTGTCCCTGTATGGCATTTCAGTATCGGATCTGAAGGGAGAAAACCGCAAGAGGCCGCTGCTGCCAGTCAAGTCGCCGATCAGCGGCATCATTACCGAGAAGCATGCCATTGTCGGCGAACTCTCCGATCCTTCTAAAAGTCTCTACACCGTGGCCGATCTCTCCTCGGTCTGGGTGCTGGTGGACATCAACGAAAAAGATCTGGCCAAGGTGCGTAAGGGACAGACAGCCACGGTCATGGTCGGCGCCTTTCCGGACCTGAAACTGAAGGGGCGCATCACCTATATCGCCGACCTGGTGAATGAAGCCACCCGCACGGTCAAGGCACGAATCGAGGTCGCCAACCCTGGGCGCAAACTTAAACCGGAGATGTTTGCCACGGCTGAGCTGGCGCTGGCCGCCGACGCGCCGCCGGTGCTGGCGGTGCCCGAAGAGGCGGTGCAGGAGCTGGACGGCAAAAAGCTGCTGTTCGTCACCGAAAACGGCACCGAGTTCGAACAGCGTCCTGTCGAGTTGGGGCGTGCAGCGGCCGGCCTGGTTGAAATAACGGCCGGGCTCAAGGAGGGGGAACGCTACGCAATCAAAGGGGGTTTCGTGTTGAAGTCCGAGGTCAAAAAGGGCGAGCTGGAGGGGCATAACCACTGATGCTAGAGAAAATCATATCCTATTCGCTAAGGCAGAAGGGGATGGTCATCTTTCTCTCCCTTCTCATAATCGTCTTTGGGGCCTATTCCTATCTGAAACTGCCGATCGATGCCTTTCCCGATGTTACCAACATCCAGGTCGAGGTTGTCAGCCACGCCGATGGACTCTCCGCAATCGAGATCGAGCGCAATGTTACCTATCCGATCGAGATGGCCATGCGCGGACTGCCGGATATCGAGCAGATGCGCTCGGTCACCAAGTTCGGCCTGTCGATCGTCACCATCGTCTTCAAGGACAATGTGGATATCTATTTTGCACGGCAGTTGGTGTTCGAGCGTCTGGCCGAGGCCAAGGAAAAGGTTCCCAAAGGGGTTGAGGTGGCCATGGGGCCGATCGGCACCGCCATGGGGGAGATCTATCAGTACACGCTGGAAGGGAAGATGCCCGATGATCCGCAACAGAAAATCGCCTACCTGACCAACCTGCGGACCATCCAGGAGTGGGTCGTCACCCCGCAGTTGAAATCTGTTGCCGGAGTGAACGAGATCAACTCCTATGGTGGCTACTTCAAGCAGTACCAGGTGATAGTGTCGCCGGAAAAATTGCTGAAATACGGCATAACCGTCGATGATGTCCATTCCGCCATCGGCAGCAACAATGAAAACGTCGGCGGCAATGTGCTGGAACGGGGTACGGACCAGTACATCGTGCGCGGCGTCGGCCTGATCAAGGATATCAGCGACATTGAAACCATTGTCCTCAAATCCCAGGGGGGCACTCCGACCTATATCCGGGATGTGGCCCAGGTCAAAGTCGGTGAAGCGGTGCGCATGGGCGCGTCGATGAAGAACGGTAAGGATGAGGCGGTCGGCGGCATCGCCATGATGCTGCGCGGGGAAAACAGCCGCGATGTCGTGCGCCGGGTCAAGGAAAAGGTTAAAGAGATCAACGGCAACAACATGCTGCCGGACGGCATCAAAATCGTGCCCTACTACGACCGCAGCGATATTGTCAGCGCCAGTGTCGGCACGGTCAACAAGGCCCTGATCGAAGGCTCCGTCCTGGTACTGATCGTGCTGTATCTGCTGCTGAACAGCATCCGGGGGAGCCTGGTGGTGCTGATCGCGCTGCCGCTGTCGCTACTGGCCACCTTCATCGTGATGAAACTGGCCGGTATCAGCGCCAACCTGATGTCACTGGGCGGTTTGGCGATCTCGATCGGCATGATCATCGACACCACCATCATCCAGGTGGAAAACGTGCAGCGCCATCTGTGCGAGGAGGGTGGAAAGCATCCCAAGCTGTCAACGGTGTTGCAGGCGGTGATGGAGGTTCGCAAGCCGAGCATCTTCGGCGAACTGATTATCGCGATCACCTTTATTCCGATTCTGTCACTGGAGGGGATCGAAGGGAAGATGTTCGGGCCGCTGGCGATCACGGTGGCAATCGCGTTGCTGGCTTCGCTGTTTCTCTCCATTTTCGTCATTCCGGTGCTCTGCATCCTGTTTCTGAAACCGCATCCGGAGAAGGAGAGCGCGATCATGAAGCACGCCAAGAGCTTTTATCTGCCACTGCTGGAATACGCCATGAACGGCAAAAAGGTGATTCTTGGCGTTGCCGGTGGTTTCCTGGTCGTATCGCTGTTTCTGGTTACGAAGCTGGGCACCGAGTTCATCCCGGCCATGGACGAGGGCTCGTTTGACATGGATATCGCCATGCTGCCCGGCGTTTCCCTGGCAAAAGCGATGGAGGTGAACCAGCAGGCAGCGGCAAAACTGAAAAAATTCGACGAGCTGGATATTATCGTGGGACGAACCGGCCAGACCGGCGTTGCCATGGACACCCGCGGGGTGGACAAGACCGCCTATGTGGGCATATTCAAGCCAAAGGACCAATGGAAACGGGACATCTCCAAGGAAGAGCTTATCAACGAGATGCGTACATCGCTGGAATCGGTGGCCGGGATCAGTTTCGGTTTCAGCCAGCCGATCCAGTGCCGGATTGACGAGCTGGTGGCCGGAACCCGCGCCCAGCTGATTGTCAAGCTGTTCGGCGACGATATTGACGTTCTCAGCGAGAAGTCTACTGAAATAGCCAGGGTGCTTTCCACCGTCCGGGGGGGGACCGATCTCAACGCCGAAAAGGTTTCCGGCCAGCCCTACCTGACGGTCAACATCGACCGGGCCAGGATCGCCCGTTATGGACTCAATATCAGCGACGTGCAGAAGGTGATCGAAATCGCGGTGGCCGGAAAGTCCGCCTCCCGCTTCTATGAACAGAACCGGAGTTTTGACATCACCGTGCGTCTGCCGGAAGAGAAGCGCAACTCGCTGGAAGCGATCAAAAACCTGTTGATCACCACTAAAACCGGCATCAACGTGCCGCTGGAACAGCTGGCCGAAGTGAAGATGGTCGAAGGTCCTGTGCAGATCAGCCGACAGGACGGCATCCGCAGGATCGGCGTGGAGATGAACGTCAGCGGCAGGGATATCGGCAGCTTTGTGGCCGAAGCCAAACAGAAGATCAAAGACAATGTAAAGCTGCCTCCCGGTTATTACCTGACCTGGGGCGGCCAGTTCGAAAACCAGCAGCGGGCCATGGGCAAACTGATGATCATCGGCCCGGTTGCGATCGCCCTGATCCTGCTTCTGCTTTACACGACTTTCCGCTCCATCCGCCTGGCGCTGCTGGTTATTTCCAACCTGCCCTTCGCCCTGATCGGCGGCGTCTTCGCGCTCTTCCTCTCGGGGCAGTACCTCTCCGTGCCCGCTTCGGTGGGGTTCGTGGTGTTGTTCGGCGTGGCGGTGCTGAACGGTCTGGTACTGGTGTCGCGCATCTCGCAACTGCGGGAAGAGGGACTTGAACTGTCGGATGCCATCAGGAAGGGGAGTCTTGATCGCCTGCGGCCGGTACTGATGACCGCCTCTATTTCAATCTTCAGCCTGATGCCGATGCTGTTTGCCGGCGGTGCCGGCTCGGAAATACAGAGACCGTTGGCGACCGTTGTGGTCGGGGGGTTGGTTACTTCAACCATTTTGACGCTGCTGATCATTCCAGCGGTTTACAGCTGGTTCGAGAAGAAGGATGTAGAGGAAGAGGTGTAAGCGGATCAATTCGTTACAGTGCCGGAGACCGTTGTCCTGAATTTGCCAAGAGATTGGCGGTCTTAGGCTGTGGCGTGACGCCAATCAAAATGTATCAGCAGGGAAAATAGTCGGTTGCATTTTCCCGGACCTGGTGATATTAGGATATGCGAATATGTTTTTAAGGGGTCCGCATGGATACAAATTCTGTAAATGAATGGTCTGAACTCCTAAAGGCGCTCGCCCATCCGACCCGTCTCCAGATCGTGGCCGAGTTGCTTAAAGGCACCAAGTGCGTAAACGACATCCAGGAAATTCTGCCGGCGTCCCAGGCCAATATCTCACAGCATTTGACCGTGCTGCGAAATGCCCGTCTGGTGGACTTTGCCCAGGATGGTTCCCAGCGATGTTATTATGTCAGCCGTCCGAAGCTGGCTTCATCCGTAATTGCGCTGCTTGAGGAGGGTGAGCCGGCCATTCGAAAATCGAAGGATGAGCTCGACCGGGAAAAACATTCGGAAGGGGGTACTTGCTGTGTCCGGTAAACGCCAGTCAAGAGCGTCGAAATTATCCATATGGAGCAAATCATGAAAGTCCGTGACAGCGGCATGCCCGATGAAGAGATGTGGACCGGTTTTTTTGACCCGGCCATTGTGCTGGCCATGTTCGGTCTCGACCGTGGAGTGATGGACCTGGTGGAATTTGGTTGCGGTTATGGAACCTTCACCCTGGCCGCTGCCGGAATTGCCGCGGGAACCGTCCATGCTCTGGACATTGAACCGGAGATGGTGGAGGTAGTCCGCCAAAAATGCGATCTGGCCGGCATTACCAATGTGCGGGCAGAACTGCGCGATTTTGTAGCCGAGGGTACCGGCCTGGCCGACAATTCGATGGACGCCGCCCTGCTCTTCAATATCCTGCATCACGAAGAGCCGGTGGCCTTGATGAAAGAAGCCCTCCGTGTACTCAAGCCGGACGGCATGCTGGCGGTGATTCACTGGAACTACGACCCCACGACGCCACGCGGTCCGGCGATGGAGATACGTCCCCGGCCGGAACAGTGTATCGAGTGGGGAAGAGAAGCCGGCTTCCATTTCAAAAAACGGAACCGCTACGACCTGCAGCCGTACCACTACGGATTACTATTCAGAAAACCACTTTCCAGATGAGCCTCCTACATTCTGCGAGACGGCCGAGAACCAAGATGGGCAAAACAGCAGCTTTTGATGAGCAGCCTGATGATTACGATGCTTGGTTTGAGATACATTCCGACCTCTATCGGGCAGAGTTGGAGGCTGTGCGAAGCTTCATTCCTGCCGGTGGCAGCGGGGTCGAGATAGGCGTGGGTACCGGCCGCTTTGCGGCTCCGCTTGGCATTTCCATCGGAGTGGAGCCAGCGCCATGCATGGCCGGACTGGCACGACAACGGGGGATCGAGGTTCTGGAAGCTGTCGCGGAAAATCTACCGATTGCTGACGCCAGTTTTGATTTTGCCGTCATGGTAACGGTTGTCTGCTTTCTGGACAATGTAGCCCTGGCGTTTCGGGAGGCCTGCCGCATTCTCAAACCGAATGGGGTTTTTGTCATCGGATTCATCGACCGGGAGAGCGAACTGGGGCAGCAGTACGGCCAGAAAAAGGCACAAAGCCGGTTCTACCGCGACGCGACCTTTTATTCGGTGAGCGAACTTGAGGCGCTGCTGAACGAAGCCGGTTTTTCCGGTTTCGAATACCGCCAGACTTTGGTTCCGGGAGAAACAACTGATCTGACTGTCCGGGAAGGTCACGGCAGCGGGGGATTTGTGATTATACGGGCGCATAAGACAGAAGGAGGGAAACAAGCATGAAGGTAGGAATCATCCGTTGTCAGTTGACCGAGGACATGTGTCCCGGCAGTACCGATTTTAAAATAGCCAAGGAAGGGACCATGGCTTTCGAGGAAACCGGTCCGGTGGAGATCATCGGATTTCTCTCGTGTGGCGGCTGCTCCGGCAAAAAAGCCGTCACCAGGGCCAGGATGATGGTTGACCGGGGGGCGGAGGCCATTGTATTCGCCTCCTGCATGAAGAACGGCAACCCCATCGGGTATCCCTGTCCGCACTTCGCCGCAATCAAGGGAGCGGTTGAGAAAAGGCTTGGGCACGATACGAAGATAATCGACTGGACCCACTGAGATCTGAACATGACTTATGTCGAAATACAAAATGCGCTACTGGTTTTGGGCTTGGGAGAGCGTGCCACGCTCAAGGAGATCAAAGCCAGGCATCGGGAACTGGTAAAACGACATCACCCGGATACCGGCAACGTGGCTGAACCGGATATGATCCGGCAGGTTAACGTTGCCTACCGGATCGTGTTCGAGTACGTTTCAGCGTACCGCTTCTCTTTTTCCGAGGATGAGTTTTACGAACAGAACCCGGAAGAGCGGATCTGGATGCAATTTGCAGACGATCCGCTTTGGGGGAAGAAATAACACGGCAGAGAACAGACCATTAGTCTCGCCTTTTTCTTTGGTATTTTTGCAATAGGACGAGATACCGAAAGAGGTGAGTCCCAAACGGAGGAATATCAGAAAAATTTCCGGAACTGTTACATTTTTAGTCTGGTCGGCTGTTGCCATGGCAGTCTCCGTTCCGGGACGAACGTGGCTGGCTACGTAAAGAAGATCAGGAAGATGACACCAACCGCGATCCTATAGATGCCGAATGGTACGAATGTATGGCTGGTGATGAATTTCAGCAGCGCTTTGATGCCGATGACTGCGAAAATGAATGAGGTGATGAAGCCGACCATAATGTTCTGCCAATCTCCAAAGTTAAAGAGAGCATGGTTTTTGTAGATGTCATAGGCGGTAGCCGCGAACATCGTTGGTAGTGCCAGCAGGAATTAGAAACCTACCTGCCGGTAAATATGAGCCGTTCACACAAAAAAGGCGGGGTTGCCCCCGCCCCTTTGATTTTGTCAACCAGCTACTTACTTGTTATACACAGGTTCGCCCTTAGCAGTCGGTCCGCCGGGACGGGTCTGTTTTTTGTTGAAGGTGTGGGCTCTCACAAACAGATTATCGGCTGTCTTGCCGGTACCCGGCATATATTTTTCTATTGTGTACGAAGCATCGTGGCAGCTTGCACAACTCACCTTGGCGTCTTTAGCCGGAGCCTTCTTTGAACCGTGGAGACCGCCGTGGCAGCTGGTACAGCTCAGGATGTCGTTCTTGTAATGCTTGGACTGCAAGAATTCCTGATACTGCTGGTGATGCTTGGCAGCATCATAGGTACCCATTTCCTTGGATTTTTCATCCTTGATGAACAGTCCCTTCAGGTCACCAGTATAGTCAGCATCGACCTTGTCCTCAGGCTGAATGCCAGGCATCACCGCATGCTCGGGATACCACTTGGTCCAGTCATCGCCTGGCTTGTAAGTGTCGCCGACTTTGGGTGCCGGCAGGTCTTCCCTCGGGTTCCCTTGTGCAGTCGCAAACTTCTCGTTCTCGATCCGGTTGTGACAGTAGCCACAGACCTTTGACTGCTCGGCCTTTGATTTGCCGGCAAAAGTAAAGATGTCTTTCTTGGATTTGCTCTTTACATGTTTGGCGCCCGGACCGTGGCATGCCTCGCAGCCAACGTTCATCTCGCTGAAGGTGTCCTTGACCGTCCTGCCATGTTTTCCGAACTTGGCATCGTATTCGACTATGCGGTAGCCGGTGGTGTGGCAGGTTCCGCAGATGGTGCCCCAGTCGTTTTTATTACCGTAGTTTTCCCACTTGCCACTCATGCTGTTATACTGCTTGTTCAGAAACTGCAGGCCGTTGGTCTGGTCGTTTTTGACCAGGAAGCGCTGTTTCCACTTGGATCCGACTACGTATTCCACATCACCTAGTTTGAACTCCTTGCCGGTTACGTTCCCCTTGGTCGGTCCGTCAGCGGCCCACTTTTCCACCACACCTTTCAGGATGCCGTCATCTTTTTTCCGCACCATCTTGCTGTGATAACTCTCCTTCCAGGTTTTGTATTCCTCTGCGTGACACTTCTTACAGGATTCCGAACCGGTGTACTCTTTTTGTGGCGCCTTGGCTGCACTGGCAACAACGGTCATCCCCAGCATCAGGGCGCCGGCTACTACGGTTACAACAACATGCTTTTTCATCATACTGCTCCTTTCTTGGTGTGATTCATCTGTGTAGTTATACGACCATCTTAAAACTTACGCTTTCTTCCACCTCCATATGCAAGAAAGCCTGATGCAGATCTATAGTTCAGGGAAAACTACCCGGAAGACGCTGCCTTGACTGCTTGTGCTCTCAACCTCGATTTTGCCGCCATTAATTTCTATAGCCCACTTGGCTATTGAGAGTCCCAGGCCCGCGCCTCCCACTTCACGGGACCTTCCTTTATCCACCCGGTAAAAGCGGTCGAATATATGTGGAAGATCCAGTTCGGGAATTCCGATCCCGCTGTCGGCAATTTCAATAAAGGCTTCATTATGAGTGGTAACCCCGATACTGATGAGAATGTCGCTCTCTGCCGGCGAATACTTGATGGCATTGTCCAGAAGGTTGGTAATCGCCTGGCGAACGCTTGCCCGGTCAATCTTCGCGATTGCTTCGCCAAGTATGGCTATTTTTATCGATTGATGTTTTTCCTCAGCCAGGACATACATGAAATCAACGGTATCCCTTGCAAGTTCTGCCAGGTCTAATATTTCACGCTGCACCCCGACTTCACCCGCATCGGCTCTAGAGAGCATAAGAAGCGCGTCCACTAACTGCCTTAAGCGATCGCTTTCTTCAAGGATGCTTCCGATGGTTTCGCGGCTGTTCAGCTGCTCTTCAGGCGTGTGCATGGCGGTTTCACCAATGCTGCGAATTGCTGCCAACGGAGTACGCAATTCATGGGAGGCATCTGCCGTGAAACGGCGTAATCTGTCGAATGAATCTTCGATTCTAGCAAAGGTCTGATTAAATACTGTTGCCAACCGACTGAATTCATCATTGTTTTCGCCAATCGGCAGGCGTTCGGAAAGATTCTCGGCACTGATCTCTTCAGCCTTGCGGGTTATGGAGATAATCGGTGCAAGTACACGACCTGCAATCACGTAGCCTATGGCCAGTGAGATTGTTATAGCAATTGGCAGGGTCAACAGGATGATCAGCGCCAGCGTTTTCCGTGTCTGCTTTACCGAATCTTCGTCATGTGCAACAACAATCCGGTAGGAGCGGTCAGCCTGCGCGGCAGTGGCAATCAGAACCCGGTAATGTTTACCGTTTGCGGCACGAACGGAAAACGGCTTGTTTTCCGCGTGTTGACCAACGACGATCTGCTCAAGTTTTTCGTGTATCCAATCATCCGAGGAGACCAGAGCCTGGAGTCCGTCCTGCACACTGAACAGAAGGATAGGCCCGTGATTTGCCACTTTTGAAAGAGCTGCCGGATCATGCTTGAGATATTCGCTGATGGTGGAAAAGTCCTTGCGAAGATGGTTTTCAACCTGTCTCAGCAGTGCCCGTTGCACAAAGAAATAGATTCCGCCGCACATCATGACGACTGTGACCATCATCGCCATACCATACAGCAGGGTGAAACGTGCCCTGACTCCTAATCGGCTAGCCATGATCCGACTCCCCAAGGCAAAAACCGACTCCCCTGATAGTTCTAATCAGCTTCAATTCAAAAGGGCCATCTACCTTGCGCCGCAGTCTGGCAATGTTCACATCAATGACGTTGTCAAGTGGGGTAGACCGCTCACGGGTCAACCAGACATCCTGGGCCAGCATCTCACGTGAGACAACATGTCCCTGATGGCGTACCAGGTATGCAAGTAGCTCAAATTCCTTAACGGTCAGATCCAAAAGCTGTTCGGATCGTGTTGCCCGGTGCGTCAGCAGGTTGATCTCAAGGTCGGAAATTTTCAGGATATACTGCGGCTCCTGCTGACCTCGTCGCAACAGCAGGCGGATGCGGGCCAACAACTCGGGGAATGCAAACGGTTTTACCAGATAATCATCAGCGCCGCTGTCCAGGCCGAGAACTCGATCTTCAACCGTATCTCGACCGGTCAGGAGCAGAATCGGAGTAGTGATGCCTTTTTTACGGATGGACTGGAGGATTTCGATGCCGTCACGACCGGGCAGCATCAGGTCCAGCAGCATCAGGTCATATTCTTCTGTAGTGAGGCAGAAAAAACCATCTTCTCCACTCAAAGCAAGTTTCACCTGATACCCCTCTGACTCCAATCCTTTCTTGAGGGCTTCGGCTATTTTACGTTCGTCTTCCACTACCAGTATGCGCATATCATCCCCTGTGAGAGTAAGCATACTCCCTACAAGGTCTAATTCAACTGACGTTTTCCTTACCGTTTTGTCAGAAATATGGAATACAACGATTTATCCCATAAATTGAGGAGGTAATCAGTAATAAGCACGCCGGCGGGAAAGGGGAGATAAACCTGAAGGCAAGATTCATACGTTGTCAGTTGATCGAGGATATGTGTCGCGGCAGCACTGATTTCTAGGTTGCAGGGGGAAGAGGCAATGGCTTTCGAGGGGATTGGGTCGTGGAAATCATCGGACACATATTCCGTTCTTCATGCTGATGGCGGGGGATATGTGTCCGAGTCGTATCAATTTGATATAAGCTACAAGTGGCTTAACTGCCCGGCGTAGACAAATGACAGCCGTATCACCAGCCCTCCCGCCAGCACCATCAGTGCGCTCAGGTTCATTTTGAACAGAGCGGCCGAGGTCAATTCCTCGCCATGTTCTTCGGTGATTTCCATATATTTCATCACCAGCGCTATCGGCAGTATCATCACCAGGAACAGCATGGCCAGGCCGTACCAGAAATATTCATGGTTGAAGGTGAAAAATGGCATGATCGATTCGCGTTGCGCATCGGATGCTATGTATTGGCCGTAGAAGTACAGAGGCAGCATTACCATCTCAGCCAGTATCATCCAGATTTCGATCTTGGTGAAGAACAGCTTTACCTGCTTGCGAGAGGAAATTATGATCATGAAGGCCGCGCCGGCGGACATGGCCGAGGTGAGGAAAACTATCGGCAAAAGGGCCGAGTTCCACAGCGGACGGGCAACGTATGCGCTTAGCAGTACTCCCGTGTAAATGCCGATAAACAGGCCCATTCCGAAATTGGCTGCCGCGAGCTGCAGCTTGTAGCGGCTCATCCAGATGGAGAGTTCCTGCAGTTGCCGGAAGGCCAGGAGACTGCGTTTGTTTTCCGGAAACATGGCCAGGGCATACATGATGCTGATCGGGTAGAAGGCCAAAAGTCCCCAGGAACCCCACGACATCGGCGAAAACGGTTGAACGGTCAGGTAAAACCAGAAGACGTGCAGCTTGCTCTCCAGGTCCAGAAAGATGAAGAACATGCCGATGCTAAGGATGATCGGCACATACATCGGCGCGCTGATCGAGGCCTTGTCACCTTCGGCCAGTCTGCCATTCTTACGGACATGCAGTACGGAGTTCATCATCGCCAGGCCGGCCGAGAGCCCCCCCAGGAACAGATACAGCGATACCCGCCAGTCCCAGGCATGCAGATGCGGGTTTGAGATGGCGTTCAATCCGGTAACCGTGATTTCCATGCGCTACGCTCCTATTCCGGTTTGCTGAATTTCTTGATGTAGTAAACCCGTGGTATCGTGCCGACGCTCTTCAGCAACACCTCCGAGTGGTTCTGGTGCAGTGCTATGCTGACAAGGCTCTTGGGGTCATCCAGGTCGCCGAAGATGCGGGATTTGCCAACGCAGGTGGCGACGCAGGCCGGTTCCTTGCCCTCCTTGACCCGGTGCGCGCAGAAGGTGCATTTATCGACATAGCCTTTTTCTTCATTGATGTAACGGGCATCGTAGGGACAGGCCGCCACGCAGGATTTGCAGCCGACGCAGCGATAGGACTTCAATAGCACCATGCCGTTTTCCTTGTTTTTATAGGAAGCCCCGGTCGGGCAGTTATAAACGCAAGGCGGGTTGTCGCAGTGGTTGCACAACTCCGAACGAAGTTCCATCCGCAGCTCGGGAAATTTACCCTCGGTCTGTTCTACGACCCTGGTGCGGAACTCCCCCGGCGGGACGTCGTTCTCCTTCTTGCAGGCCACGACGCAGGCCATGCAGGCAACGCAGCGGCGTTGATCTATCACCATCGCATACTTAGGCATGTGAAGCTCCCTTCTCGATACGGACAAAATTAACCCTCATTCCGGTCCCTCCGCAGATCGGATCCACGGCATATCTGGTTACCAGCTGCTGATCGTCGGCGCCTTTGCCGAAAGCTTTATCCATCCCCTTGCTGGTGGTTCCGAAGCCGTGCACCATATAGACACAGTCCTCGCGGATGCGTTCGGTGGCCTTGACCTTGATGGGAGTGCTCTTGATGCCGTCCCGGTTGACCAGCGTGACATAGGCGCCATTGCTGATGCCCATGTCGCTGGCCTTGGAGGTATTGATCCAGACCTCGTTTTCCGGGTACAGCTCATGCAGTTCCGGATTGTTGGTGGTACGGCTGAAGGTGTGGACTGCGTGGCGGCCATATATCAACCGGAATTCCCCGGATTGAGGCAACGGGTGTTTTGTATAGCGGGGGATCGGGTCGAAACCCTTCTCTTCCAGCTCCTTGCTGTAAAGTTCGATCTTGCCCGATGCGGTTTTGAACTGGGGTGGGTTCAGCGCAGTGATGAACGGTTTCGCCGTGTTCGGGATGGTTATGGTGCCGACCTTTTTCAACTCTTCGTAGTTGATCCCCCAGAGTGAGCACTGACTCTTGATTTTCTCCTCATAGGTGTTCCAGGGGAAGTAATCGCCAAGTCCCAGGCGGTTTGACAGCTCCTTGGCAATCCACCAGCCCGGTTTTGATTCATACAAAGGCTCAATGATCGGCTGCCGCAGCGATACGGTGAGCGACTTGCCCTTGCCGACCGCCAGCGCATCGTGCCGCTCCAGATAGGAACACTCGGGCAGGATCACATCCGCCATCATGACCGTGTCGAAGGGCATGACATCCACGGCAACCAGCAGGTCGAGCCGCTTGATCGCCTCGATGGTTTCCTTCTGGTTCGGCAAGGATTTGAGGAGGTTGGTGCCGCTGACGAACCACCCCTTGATCGGGTACGGTGCGCCGCTGATGGTGGCGGTGCGGATGGCCTGGGTAACCCCTTCCCCTCCGGCAAACGGGTATCCTCCAAGGTTGAGGGGCTCTCTGGACGGCTCGGGATACGGTTTTGAGTCCAACTTGGGAAAGGTGGCCTGTGTGGCGAAGAAAGCGCCGCCCTCGCGCCCCCAGCTCCCAAGTAATGCCATGAGGATGCCCAGTGCCCGCGTGCGCTGAACGTCATCACCGTACCAGGTGGCATGCCGGCCGGGATGGATACAGACCGCCGGGGCGCTTTTGCCCATCATCCGTGCCGTTTCGATGATATCGGCGGCCTTGAGATCGGTCTCCCCGGCGGCCCACTCGGCGGTGTAGCCGCTGACGGCAGTGCGCAGCTGATCCATGCCATTGGCGTAACTGTTGATGTACTGTTTGTCGTACAACTCCTCGGAGATGATGATGTTGATCCAGGTCAGCAGCAGCGCGATATCGGTTGCCGGCCGGATAGGCAGCCATTTTTCGGCTTTGCCGGCCGCAATCGAAAAGCGCGGATCGATAACGATCAGTTTGGCGCCACGGGCAATGGCTTCGGAGAAGTCCTGCACCTGGGAGTTGTGCATGTTTTCGCCAAGGTGCGAACCGAACAGGACTACGACCTTGCTGTTGGCCATGTCCAGACGCTCCGGCGAGCCGATGCTTTCACCGAAGGTCAGCTCCAGCCCGACATCGCGCGGGCCGCGACACTGGGCGAAGGAGGGCATGCCCACATTGGGTGAGCCGAACGCGGAGATCAGCGGGAGGAAATGGTCGGTCGGGGTGCCGTGGGTAAAGATAGCCATGGACTCCGGGCCATACTGTTCGGCGATCTTTGTCATCTTTTCCGCGGTGAAGTTCAGCGCTTCGTCCCAGGATGCTTTTTTGTATTTGCCTTCACCACGGGCGCCGGTGTTGATCAGGGGTGTCTTGAGCCGATTCGGATCGTAAAGCAGGCCTGTGCCGCCGTTGCCACGGCCGCAGAGCTTGCCGCGGGAGCCGGGATGGGCCGGGTTGCCTTCCAGTTTGACAACCCGGCCGTTGATCACCTTGGCCATTGCCCCGCACTTCCAGAAACAGATCTCGCAGTAGGTGGGTATCAGCGTGGAAGTGAGCATGCCCTGTTCTTCGGCCCAGAGGAGAAACCTGTCGGGGAGCATTGTGGTGGCGGCGATTCCTGCCGATAGCAGTCCCGATGTTTTCAAGAACGTTCTGCGTGAAAATTTAGCTGTCACAATGAGCTCCCCTTTGCAGCGTTATCGTTATCAAGCATTGGTCTTTCATGTGCGTACAACCGACATGTTACTGTATGCGCGTATTGATATATTTTGATGTGTTTATGCTAAGACTAAATAGCAGCTTAGTAAAGTCAGACATTTGCATGGGGTCATGCATAATTTTTATGGGTAAAAAAAGAGCAGGGGGTTCCGGTCCGGAACCCCCTGCTCTTGTAAACCAATCGCAAAAATGTGGGCTGGTCAGCCTGTCTTGTAAGCTGGCAAATCGAAGCGGTTGGTGATTATGTCGATGAAGTGGCTGATCGGGGACTCGGGTTTCCGGCAGCAACCGGCATGGATGATCAGGTTGCGATTGCGATGATGGCGGAATCCTGCGATACGGTGTTCACGAAGCAGACCGGTTTCAAGCTGGTCCTGTACAAGGTCGCGGGGAAGGAACGATACCCCCTGTCCACCCAGTGTGGCCCGGACAATCATCAGAAGGTCATCAACCACGACACAGCTCCTGAAATCCGAAAGTTCCCTGCCGATGGCGCGCAGATTGATTTCCAGAAGCGTTCTCGAACAGCAGCCTTCCTTGCGTATGAATATATTGAAAGAAAACAATTCGGAAAGGGTGATGTCTCCGGCAGGTATCCCCAGTGCGGGAGCACTGGCAAAGATCATCTCGTCACCCGGCAGGTCAAGCGTGGTCAAGTCCGAAAAATCAACGCTTTCGCAATGCTCAATTACGGCCAGGTCATACATGCCGTCCCGCAGGGACTCCACTATTTTAGCGGGTGTGTCGAACATGAACGAGAGGTCGGCAAGGTCGGCGTGTTCCATCATGAATTCGCGCATGATCGACGGCAGGTGGATGATTCCGAAGGTGGGCGTACAGATGAATGCGATGCTTTTGTTATCCCTCATCGACTTGAGGCCGGAAAGCAGCTCCTGCTCGATTTCAAGCAGCTTGATGGCTTTTTCGAATACCAGTTTGCCGGCATCGGTCAGAGCCAGCGTCTGGCCGCTGCGGTCCAGAAGCGGGTAGCCATACTGCTCTTCAATGAATTTGATGCGTCGTGAAGCGGCCGGTTGGGTGACGCAGAGAATGTCGGCAGCCTTCGAAATACTGCCTGCTTTTACAACTTCCACCAGTGTTTTCAGATAGATGGATTCCATGTGTTGTCTATTGCCCCTGTTTTAACTTGTCGTTTAATAATATGGATATGCATATTATCTATTACACTAAAAATGGTCTGCATGACAGCAGATTAATTACCAATCTGTTAGAACCATGGTTTATTATACTCATTTTTGTGCGGATATTTGATTGCGGTTCTGATATTATACCCCCTTTTACAAAGCATGCTTATTTTGTGAATATCCTGGGAGATTTAAAATGATCGAAGCGGTTCCTTTGAAGGGTTCTGACTCCCATTTTCCACGGGTCATGGTGGTTGATGACGAAGAATGTATCCGGGAAACCATGCACGAACTGCTCGACTCCGAGGGGATTAGCGCATTGATCGTCGCCGAAGCCGGCGACTGTCTGAGGCTTCTGCGGGAGGGGTTTCGGGGCTTAATCCTGATGGATGTGATGATGCCCGGAAAAGATGGCTGGGAGACGATCCGCGAGATGAAAAAAGAGGGGTTGATACAGGGCAATATCATTTCGATGCTGACGGCGATGGATGTCCCGGACGAACGTTTGGAAGGGCTCAAGGAGAACGTGATCGATTATATCATCAAACCCTTTGAGCCGTCGGAATTGATAGCCTCGATCCGGATGTACCTGAAACTTCTGGATCGTATCCAGAGCGGAGCCTAGCGGATGCCGCAATGCAACCTTGTCATGATCGGGGCTTCCACCGGCGGCCTCAAGGTTCTGGAGCAGTTGTTTCCGCGCCTGCCGGTATTGAAGGCGGCGGTTGTGATCGTCCAGCACATAACTCCGTTGATCGACCAGGCCTTTGTAACCTCGCTGGCAAGGGTCTCAAAGATGCCGGTCATGCTTGCGCGTGAGGGGCAGACGCTTCAATCGGGCAATGTTTTCCTGGCTCCGGGCGGGCTGCACCTGCATCTGGTGGGAAATCGATCTTTTCACCTGTCCAATGGCGAAAAGGTCAATTCCGTGCGCCCCTCGATCGATGTGGCAATGAAATCACTCACCTCGCCGGCAGGTCAGAGAGTGGCAGGAGTAATCCTGACCGGCATGGGCAGTGACGGGGCGGCAGGCATCGCGCACATCAAGCAACTGGGTGGGGTTACCATCGCCCAGGACCAGAAGACCAGTGTGATCTATGGCATGCCCAAGGCGGCCGCCGAGACCGGCATGATCGACTTCATACTTGGAACGGAAAAAATAGCAGATAAACTTTTTTCACTTTTCGGATAATTCCCAGACCGCCCAAAGGAGACAAAGCATGCAAATCACCCAATTCAAAAACTGGCGCATTCAGTACAAGATCATGTCCATTTCGGTCATCAGTGTTGCGGTGATGATGATCGGCCTGTTTACATACCTGCTGCCATTGATCGAATCTCGCATCATCAGGGAAAAACAAGATGCCACCCGTCATATCGTCGAGGTGGCCATGGGGATATTAGAGTTTCAGGACGCTGAGGTGAAGGCCGGCAGGCTGCCGCTGGAACAGGCCCAGAAGGATGCCGCGGCACGTATTTCAAAGCTGCGGTACGAAAAAAAGGAGTACGTATGGATCAATGATCTGGGTAAGCCGGTGCCGAAGATGATCATGCATCCGACCGTGCCATCATTGGACGGCAAGGTGCTGGATGATCCCAAATTCAACAAGGCCACCACGATGAGTGACGGATTGGCCGGCGCAGTTCAGAAAATCGATAACAAGAACCTGTTTGTAACCTTCAACGAGGTGGTTGAACGGGCCGGCCTGGGATTCGTCAACTATGAATGGCCGAAGCCCAAGGCCGGCGGCGGTACGACCAGCGAGCTCTACACCAAGCTCTCCTATGTCCAGAAGTTTGAACCCTGGGGCTGGGTTCTGGGAAGTGGTATCTATGTTGATGACGTTAAAAAAGACGTGGATACCGTCAAATGGATTCTGGTCAGCCTGAATATCGTTTTTGCAGTGTTCATGCTGACGCTCTGCTATCTGATCAGTCGCGGCATCACTAAAACCCTGGGTTATGTTGACGCAAGCCTGGAAGAGATGTCCAGCGGCGGCGGCGACCTGACCAAACGGCTGAAGGTCGAACGTGAAGATGAAACCGGGTCGCTGGCACGCTCTTTCAACAACTTTCTTGACAACCTGAAAGAGATCGTTACCCGTATCAACAATAATGCGATTGAGGTGGCTTCGTCGGCGGAGCATCTCAACATGACCGCTGCCACGATCGCCGGAGGCACTGAAACGGCTGCTTCGCAATCAACCTCGGTGGCTATTGCCTGCGAGGAGATGGCGGCCACATCGGCGGAGATTGCCCAGAACTGCATCCGGACCGTTGAAATATCCAACCGCGCCACCCAGACCGCCATGAGCGGTTCGGAAGTTGTCAGCAACGCGGTTCAAAGCATTCAGCGTATTGCGGTCAAGGTTCAGCAGAGCGCCAAAACGGTTGAATCGCTCGGCTCCCGCTCGGAACAGATCGGCAACATCGTCGGAACCATCGAGGACATTGCCGACCAGACCAACCTGCTGGCGCTCAATGCGGCCATCGAAGCGGCCAGGGCCGGCGAACAGGGCCGCGGTTTTGCGGTCGTTGCCGATGAAGTGCGCGCCCTGGCCGAACGCACGACCAAGGCCACCCGTGAGATCGGTGAAATGATCAAGGCCATTCAGCAGGAGACCAAGTCCGCGGTAGCCGCGATGGAGGAAGGTGTCCACGAGGTTGAACGCGGCACCGAGGACGCGGCCCGTTCCGGCAAGGCGCTGGAAGAGATCCTCAGCCAGGTTGGCGACGTGACCAGCCAGATCAACCAGATCGCCACCGCGGCCGAACAGCAGACCGCAACCACCAACGAGATCAGTAAGAGCATGCACGAGATCACCGGGGTTGTCAGCAGCGCATCGCACAGCTCACAGGACACCGCCGGAGCCGCCAGCCAGCTGGCCAGAATGGCCGAGGAGCTGAAGCGGATCGTGGCTCAGTTCAGGATGTGATCTAAGCCCGGTAACATGCCGGTAGCGTCACCATGCGGGGCCTGCATACATTTCCGCTGGCCCCGCGCCTGTTCCGGGATATTCGCTATCATACCGGATATGCGACAAAATTCCTGTTGCCTGACACGATATCGATTTAGTATACTCAATCGGCAAAGTAGGGAAACATGGGGTAACGGATGGAAGCCATCTCCTCCACATATGCTTCTTCGCCGGATCGATCCGGCTATGCGGCTCGCCTGATGCGGGAGAGCGGAGTCGGCGTCGTCAACAGCGGCGCCGGGCGTCCGACTTGGGGCTATTCTGAACAATCCGGCCGGCAGCTGGGGGTTCAACAGTCCGTCTCAGGCGCGGCGGAGTTTACTCCATATTCGCCATCGTTACAAAAATCTGGCGGAGATGTGGCCGTTACTGCGAAAGACGGTAAAGAATCCCGGAGCGGAAGCAGCGAAAAGAGTTCCACCAGCGCTCCACTCGCAACCGCCGGCGGTAGTGACCAGGAACAGGATGCGCAGGTTCAGGCCGAAATTGCCCGGCTCAAGTCGATCGAAGCAAAGGTCAAGGCCCACGAGGCCGCCCACAAATCGGCCGGGGGCACGATGACCGGACCTGTTTCCTATACCTATACCCGTGGCCCCGATGGCAGGAGTTATGTCACCGGCGGTGAAGTGCCGATCGAGGTTTCTCCCGGCAAGACCCCGCAGGAGACCATCAGCCGCATGCAGCAGGTGATCCGGGCAGCCCTGGCGCCGGCCGACCCGTCACCCCAGGACCGCGCTGTTGCCGCACAGGCCTCCACTCAGCAGCAACAGGCCCGGCAGGAGGCGGCTGCAGCGGCGGCAACCGGAACAGAAGAGTCTTCCACCGCTGCGGACGCGTCTTCCGGAACTTCGCCCGAGAGTTCTTCAACTATCTCCTCTCCAGCAATGCCAGGAACCTCATCGAAAACTCCAGCTGCCGCCGAAGTATTCCAGCCGCTGTCCTTCTACGCATAACCCTCCGGATAAATTGCCTTTACTCTGGACGTGACTCTCCAAATAGTGCATTATCCCCCAATCCTGAAAAACCCGGCTTGCCGTGAAGGCTTTTTTCCGCGATAAGGCTGGAAAAATGTTTCCTGCTCACAGAATTTGCCGCCATGAGGCACGCCATATGCGCCCCCGCCGTACTGCCTTGATTTACTCGCCGCTTTTCGGCAATTTCAGTTATGGCGATGAACACCCGTTCAAGCTGCAGCGCAACCGGTTGGCATATGACCTGTTTGACGCATACGGGCTGCTTGATCTGCCAAACATGGAGATTCGTGATTGCGGGCCGATCAGTGACGAACTGTTGCTGACATTTCACGATCCGGCCTACATCGACCGTCTTCGGGAATTCAGCGCTTCCGACGAACCGCGCGCGGATTTCAGATACGGACTCGGCGATGCGGATTGTCCGGTATTCAAGGGGCTTTTCGATTGCGCCGCCTTGGGAGCCGGAGCAACATTCGAGGCTGTCAGGCTGGTGGAGGAGGAAGGCTTCGAGATCGCCTTCAATCTGGCGGGAGGTTGGCACCATGCCCACCGCGCCAGGGCATCGGGCTTTTCATACATCAACGATGCCGTGGTGGCGATAAACTGGCTGGTTGCCCGTGGCCGCCGGGTAGTCTATCTTGATATCGACGCCCACCACGGGGATGGAGTGCAGGAAGGTTTTTACGACAGCGACCGGGTTCTGACCATATCGTTGCATGAAAGCGGCATCTACTTTTATCCGGGCACCGGATTCGAGGATGAGATCGGAGAGGGGCGCGGCAAGGGGTATTCGGTCAATGTACCGTTGATAGCCCACACCGATGACGCCCTGTTTATGAAAGCATTCGACGAAGTGGCTTACCCGCTGATAGCGGCTTACGACCCGGATGTGATCGTCACCCAGATAGGAGCGGATACTTTTCGCACCGACCCGCTCACCCGTCTGGAGATAACCACCCACAGTTACAGCTACATCATGCGAAAGCTGAAAGCGCTGAAAATACCCTGGGTGGCCCTGGGCGGAGGCGGATACGACCTGATGAACACGGCTCGCGCCTGGACCATCGCCTGGGCCGTAATGAACGGCCGGCAGCTAAACCCGCGCCTGCCCGGAGCCTTCATGTCCCGAATAAAACCGCTGGGATATCCCCATCGCGTTCTGCTGGATGCGATGCACTGGGCCTCGGAAGAGGACCGCAATCTGGCTCTGACGGCCGTGGAAACAAGCATTGCCCGCATCAAAAAGAGCATTTTCCCAGGTATTATTGGTCGATATGGCTCGGTTACCCGGAAATAGTCAGCTGTTGGACGCCAGCGGAGCACCGCTCCGCTCGATTCGGGCAATCAACCGCCTGAAGGTGGCGGAAAAAGAACGGCTTTATGCCGGTCTGCTGCCGGAGCGCCTTCGGCATCTGGTGGGGCTTTGCGGTGATTCACCGTGTAACGCCGCCGGGGAGCGTCTGGTTGCCTTTATCGCCCCCCAAGGCCTGGCGCTGGTGAGAATCGAAGTGCGAAAACGGCCGGATGACAGTGACACGGTTTTTTTTCTTGAGCTGGCCGATACACAGTTCCATCAGCTGGAGCTCTGCTTCTGTGTTATCTGCGACCCGTCAGCGCCGCGCTTTGATGTGGATGTGGATGAACATGGGAAAATCAACTGGTTCGCGTCCCATGGCCGTAATATTGCCGAAGAGCTGCGCTCGATGCGGGCTGGACTGTTTCCGAACCAGACCAGGCGCGGCCTGCAGTTGTTTTCCGAATTTTTCCCCTTGCTGGAGCGTTTTACCGATGCTCTGGGTATAGAGATGATCGTGGCTGAGCCGCTTTCCTACGACAATGCCATTCGCTATGAAAAGTATGGTTTCGACTATCTGCGCGGTAAGCGGCTGATGCGGGAGATTGACCGGGAGTTCCGGCCCGGGGGGCGCTACCATAAACGTCTGGACGGTTCCACGCCTTTCCGCATGCCGGGGATGGAACGCACGGTAAGGGGCCGGAGCTGGGCCATTCATGACGGCATCATGGATGAACCATGGGATGATGTGCAGATCTACAAGGTAATCGGAGTCAACGCCGGAGTGGAAATGTTTCCGGACAGAGAACAGGAGAAACGATGAACGACAGCAAACAGTTTGCACCAACGCCGCTTGACGGCATTCGCTATTTTACTCCTCCAGCCGGCTATGTCCTGACCGGCAGGGATGGACTGGTTGATATCGCCTGGGAAGGCCGGCCTCCCATTCCGTTGATTGATGAAGATTATCCGGCTGCGGAAACCTGCGGATCACCCGATTACGACATGGTGGGGCGCGGAGTCTACCATGCCTTGCGCCAGAACCCTGAATGTGCGTTTGCGGCCGATTACGCCGCGCTGCTGAAAGAGGCTTACCCGCACATCGTTTCCGACCTGGGCGGCCAGATCATAATGCTGGATGCAAAGGAGGTTGACACTCCTTACCTGGATCGCAAGATCAACTTTCTGAAGATCATGACCCTGTTCGACCCGGCCAACGCCGGGTTGCCCCTGGAGATAGCCCGCACCTTTACGGACAAGGGCACCCGTATTTCGACCTTGCACCAGGCCGTATCCAGCTGGTACAACGCTGAAAAATTTCTCAAAAAAACATTGGAACTGAATCCTGACGACCGGCATGCGATCTATGAGTATGGAGAAGCGCTTTATGTGCTTGGACGCTATCAACAGGCGGCCGAAATCTGGAGCGGCGCGCTGCAGCAATTCGAACCGTCCGAGCGGGCGCGGGTGGAATCCAGGATCGCGGGTATCCTGACAGGCAAGCTGCCCATGGTTCCCCCGCTGGATTATCTGACGGCGCTGGCCGTGGCGGTAGAGGCGCAGCATGCCGGACGAAACGACGAAGCGGTCGCAATTATCGAGGATGTCCTGTCCGACACCGTTTTTGCGGAACAGTTTCCAATGAACGAGATTTACTATCTGCTGGGCACCTGCTATCAGAAAATCGGACTGATGGATCAAGCGGCGCAAGCTTTCAAAAGGAGTTGAGCATGTTCGGATTCAGCCTGGCTGACTGGATTTTCTGCGGCGGAGTGCTGGTGGTGATCTTTCTATGTGTCGCTGTCAGCGACATGCGCAAGAAAAAGCAATCGTGAAAAACGCCGGAAACGCGAGGACTCCATGACGGAAATCGACAACGACGAGCAAGAACACCGCCGGCCTCTGGGGATGGTGCTTCTGGGGGGGCTGTATCTGTTCTTCTTCCTGTTGACCATGTCAACATTCGGGCACCCGTTCCCTTTTTTCGGGACCATCTACCAGGGAAGAGCCGCCGAAGCGCTGGTATTCGTAGATAGCCTGATCTGCCTCTACCTCTTTCTGGGGCTGATGAAGCGCCAGACCCTGACATGGTACCTGCTGCTCGGTTATAACGCCTTTGAACTGGTGAATACACTGACAAACCTGTTCTGGATTACATCCGCGGAGCTTGAGAAGCTGGTCGGCGACAAGGTCGATCCCCAGGGAATAATGATGAGCAACATATCGGTAATGGTTGCTATACTACTGCTTTCCGGCTTTATTTACAAACATCGGGAATACTTCACCAACCGTTCCTGGTACCTGTTTTGAAATTAATCGAGACAAATTAGCGCGCATGTAAAACTGGAATAAATAATGCAACCACACGGCGTTACTGTTTGTATTGAAAAACTGAATAAATCATTCGGCGGCAATCATGTGCTCAAGGATGTGGACCTGGAAGTCAGGGCGGGAGAAACATTTTCCATCATCGGACCTTCCGGTACCGGCAAAAGCATACTACTGCGACATATCATCGGCCTGGAAACAGCCGACAGTGGCCGGATTCTCATTAATGAAGAGCCGCATGGAAAGCTTCCCCGCAGTTATCGCAGCAGCATGGTGTTTCAATCTTCGGCTCTTTTCAATTCACTGACGGTCGGTGAAAATATCGGCCTCTGGCTTCGTGAACACCGGATTTATCCGGAGCAGCGCATTCTTGAAATCATTGCTGAAAAGCTGGCGATTGTCGGGCTGGAAGGAAAAGAGGAACTGCGGACGTCGGAGCTTTCAGGGGGCATGAAAAAACGGGTCGCCATTGCGCGCTCTCTGGCCATGGAACCGGATCTGGTTCTGTATGACGAGCCGACCGCCGAGCTGGACCCGGTAACCACCGATGAACTGGCTGAAACCATCGTCTCGCTGCGCAGCCGTACCAGCACCACCACGATCATAGTTACCCACGATCTTAATTTTGCCCTGTACCTGTCCGACCGGATTGCCATGATGCACCAGGGGCGCATTGTCGAGGTAGGAACGCCCAGGGAGATAAAGAGCAGCGAAAACCCGTTTGTAAAAGGCTTCATCCGCACCACCACCAAGGGGATCAACGGGCCGTAGTCTGCAAGAGGGAATTTAATGCGTCGATTATTAACACTGATATTTTCCGCAATCGCGCTGTTGAGCGCCTGTACGGCGCTGAAACAGCCCTATCCGCTGCTGCCCGTATCCGAGTACGAAAAGATGGTTGTCGGACGTATGGATGCGGATTATGTCGGCGACGACAACTGTGTATCCAAATGCCATAGCCATGACAAAATCAGGGAATTTTCCAGGCTGAGCGTGCATGGCGAGCAGATCAAGCCGGAAACCGGTCTTCCGCTGGTGAACTGTGAGTCGTGCCATGGTCCCGGCAACCTCGCCATAGCGAAGATCGAGCAGAATGTGAAGCTGCTGGGCGAGAAGGGCAATCGCTGCGACACTACCAAGCTGATCAACCTGAAAACCCTTCCGCCGCAGGCGCAGTCGCTGATCTGCCTGAAATGCCACAGTCTTGCCTCCACCCCCTCCCTTTCACACTGGAATACCAGTGCGCACGCGCTGAATGACCTGAGCTGTTCTACGTGCCATAAGCTGCACGAAGGTCCCCAGCAGAAGGTCAACCGCGACAAGATGGCTGAACTTTGTTATGGCTGTCATCCGGATGTCAAAGCCCAGTTCAGCCTGGTATCACACCATCCGATGCATGAGCGCAAACAGAACTGTTTCGATTGTCACGAGGCCCATGGCTCCACCAGCCCCAAAATGCTGAAGGGGAACAGCACGCGTGAGCTCTGCGCACGCTGCCACATGGAAAAGAGCGGGCCGTTTGTCTATGAGCATGGCGACGTGACCGAGAACTGTATCAATTGCCACCAGCCGCACGGTTCGGTCAACCGGCGCCTGCTGTCGGCGGCGATGCCGTTTCTCTGTATCCAGTGCCACACTCCGGTACATCCCAACGTGTTGAGCTCGACTGACAAGAGGCTCTTTGCCAATCGCTGCACCGATTGTCACACTGCCATACATGGTTCTAATACACCGGACGCCCCCGGAACTTTCGTTCCCGGATCACTGCGGAGATAACCGATGAAACGGATCTTCAACAAAATTCCGCCAAACCTGTTTTTCCTCAGACTGCCCCTGGTGGTCGCGGCCCTTCTGGCAGCGGCCCATCCGGCGCTTTGTGATGATACAACCGATTATGATGATCCGTTGATTGCTGAAGATTTTGTCGCGGATGATGAAGGGTATCAGCATGCCGCGGCCTATGCCGGCTATCGTTTTGTATCGCCGGTTGACAATCCGGCCGCCGCCGCGCCGTATCTGAGACTCAAGTCTGGTGTCAGCGGCGGTTTTTCCGTCGGCACGGTCGGCAGTGATCTGAAACTTCTGGCTGAAACCCAGTTTTTGCACGCCGATGATTACAATGCCGGACTGGTGCTGGACTATTCCGGCTTGTACCGTTTGAAAATCCAGAGCACCTCGCTCTGGCATAACCTGGAACGGACTCCGCCCGTTTCCATCGCCTCTGGCACAGCCCCCGTCACTGCCCGCGAACTGGACAGCGGCAGTAACTATGGAGCCAGGGCTGTCATCACCCGCGCCGACAATCGCATCAAATTGGGGAACAATCCGATCCACCTGAATCTAAACTACTGGCAGCTGAGCCGTGAAGGGACGACCCAGCTCCGTTTTTCGGATTACGCTTTTGATGGAAACCCCAACAGCAGTGCCACACGTTCGATTCCGATCGACAGCGTAACCCGCGAGGGATCGATCGGACTGGACGCCCATCTCGGCCCGGTCAATGCGGCCTATCTCTTTACTATCCGCGATTTTTCGAACCAGGCGCCGGACAACCGCTATCAGTTTGCTGCTCGCGACACGCTGGCCCACGATGTGATCAACGATAGCCGGCTGGTTTCGCACACCTTCAAACTTTTCAGTGACCTGAGCGGCGGGTTGACCACCAGCGCGCTCTATTCGATCAGCCGGCATGAAACCGCTACGGACCGTGGTGACGCCCGCCCCTCCAGCGCTCCAACGGATACACTGCAGACAGCCGCCGGCGATCTCAGCTACACCCCCTTCAAGGAGTTGATGCTGGCCGTCAAGTACCGTCGCCTGCAAATCGACCGGGAATCTCCCGAAACGCTCTATTCACCGCTGTCAGTGCCTCCTTCCGCAACCAGCCTGGCGGTGAGACCGTCAAGCTCCTCGGTGAAGGATACGCTCGTCGTGTCGGCCAGCTACAGGCCGCGACTTAAAGTCGTGTACCGCTTCGAATACCGCGCGGAACTCGAATCCCGCGATGATCTGCCGGATCTTCAATCAAGCGTACCCAACGCCACCAAAAACGATAGCCGCCAGACCCATACCGGGAAAGCGACCTTTATCTGGAAGCCGCTTGACGGTGTGAAACTTAACGCCTCCTACAGCTACGCCGAAACCGACAACCCGGCCTATCAGTCCTCTTTTGCGGAGCGCCACACCGGACAGGCGCTGATCAGTTATACTGACGGCGGACGCTGGGGAATGACAGCCAGCTATTTGGGGCGGTTTGAAAAGGGAGAGAGTAGTTATGAACAGGCGGTGTTGCCGGTGGAGAGACTCTCCACTTCCGTCAACTGCAGCTCCTGGTTCAGTCCGATGCAGCGGGTCACGGTCAACGCCGGCTACTCCTTTCAACAACTGCATACCGAACAGGCCAGCATTTATACCTATTTCGGTGAAAATGAGATCGAACTCCCAATCCGGGCTTATGGTTCCTACAGCTCGACCGCCCATGTATTATCGTTGGATACGGTCGTGGCGCTGACCAGCATACTCGACCTGTCCCTGGCGCTGCAGCAGACCTTCTCGGACATCAGTTTTTCGGCTTCCGGCGATACAAACAATTCAACAACATATTCAGTAGACGGAATTGGCGACCAGGCACGACTGGTCTCTACCGCAACCTCACTGACCAGCCGTGCGGATATGCGCATCAGCAAACACCTGGGTTGTTCGCTCGGTTACAGTTTCAGGATGCTGAATGCAGGACAGCCGAGCCTGGACGGCGCTGCTCACGAAACATTGCTGGCCCTGACCGGGCGCTGGTAAAGGTTGACATGACGCGTATCGTAAGAAAAATAGCCCTGGCGGGCATGATCATGCTGGCTGTGATGACACCGTTGAATTCCTTCGCCGCAGTGGTTATCGCGGCAATGATGAGCAGCGACCAGCCGCGTTATCGTGAAGCTCACCGGGCATTTGTCAAAGCGATAGCGGCACGCGGCTATGCCGCGCCCGGCACCGAAATCATCCTGCAAACCCCGAATCCGGACCAGCTCTCATGGACCAATACCGTCCGCAAATTCAATGCATATAATCCTGACCTTATAGTTGCCTATGGAGCGCCGGCCGCAATGACCGCTTTTCGCGAATCCAACGGAATTCCGGTGGTATCGGTGGATGTGTTCGCAACGGATCAGCCCGTAAAAGGAATGTGCGGAGTCAGTTCACGCGTGCCGATGGTGACTCTGCTCAAAACTCTGCAGGGGGTCAGGCACTATCGCAAGGTGGGAGTGCTCTACACCCCCCGTGAAGCAGGTTCACAGCGTCAGCTGGATGATATCAAAAAATACGCCGGACAGCTCGGCCTGACGATAATTGAAGCAAGTGTTACTTCTCCGGCCAATCTCGACGCGGCTGTAAACAAGCTGCTCGACAAGGCTGAAGTTATCGTGGCGACCGAGAGCGCTGCCGTCAGCCGCCAGTTTGATCGAGTCGTGTCCAAGGGCAAGGCCCGGAACATTCCGGTCGTGTCAACCATGCCGGATGCCGCGGTTAAGGGCGCTCTGGTTTCGCTGGAGATCAGTCCCCAGGAGCAGGGGCATCTGGCGGCAGATATGGTAGCCCGCGTTCTGGAAGGCGCAAAGACCGAACACCTCTCCCTCCTCTCTCCGCACCGAATAGACCTGATCATCAACATGCGGATCGCCCGTGAAATGGGGATAGAAATCCCGTTCGCGGTGATCGGTGGCGCCACAAGGCTGATCAAGTAAATTTTTATTTCACCATGGCGTCGAATCGGCTATAGTAGCCTTCTTATGGGAAGAATACTGTTAATCGATGACGACCCGGCCTTTACCCGGTTCCTGGGTGACTATATCCGCGAAAACTACCCGCTCCTGCAGGTGGAGATCCGCAACAATCCGGTTGCGGCGCTGCATTCGATCAAAACCGGCGGTTACGATCTGATGTTGATCGACCTGGAAATGCCGGCCATGGACGGGCTCAAACTGCTCAAGTTCGCTGTTGAGACGGGAATGGACAAGAACCGGATCGTGATACTCTCCGGGCGGGATGCGGATTTTCTGCACGGGCTCTGCCCGATGGGAACCTGCCTGGCTGTTCTGAACAAGTTCGAAGCCCGCCAGAAAGCGGTGCTTGACATGGTTTTCAGTTCGCTCAACAGAAAAGCCGGAGCGGTCTGAATGCAATGCCAGACCTGCTGAAAACATCCGCGGTCCTGATTCTGATCATCATCCTGCTGCGCCGCAAGGTTTCCATGGCGGCGGTAATGCCGATCGGCTCCCTTGCGCTGGCAATTATCTACCTGACCCCTCCCGCCGATTTCCTCAAAGCAACATACACCGCTATTTTTGCCACCACATCGCTGGAAATGACCCTGACCCTGGTGCTGACCATGGTTATGGAGAACATCCTGCGGAACACCGGAATGCTGAAACGGATGGTCGCATCACTGTCGGCCACACTCTCGGACCGGCGGGTGGTTATGGCCGCGATGCCGGCCATGATCGGCATGCTCCCCTCTCCCGGAGGCGCGATTTTTTCGGCGCCGATGGTCGACGAAGCCACCGGAAAAGCCGATGTGACTCCGGAAGAGAAGGCGTTTATCAACTACTGGTATCGCCATGTCTGGGAGTATATATCTCCGCTCTATCCCGGAATCATCCTGACGGCGGGCCTGACCGGGCTTTCCACACGGACGCTGTTTGCCGCCAACCTGCCCTATGCCCTTTCGGTGATTTTCTGGGGAGCTTTGTTCTGTTTTCGCGGCATCGGTCATCAAAACACTGTCTCCTCGGGAAATCACCGCGGTCGTGAGTTTCTGACATTTCTGGCAATGATTTCCCCGATCATGCTGGCGTTGATGCTGGTGGTGATTTTCCGGATCAGGTCGCCTCTGGCGCTGGGAGGAGCAGTCGTTGCGCTGTATGCTGTCCACCGCTATACACCCCGAATGATAGTCAAAAATATTCGCGAAAGCATTTCCGTCAAGGCTCTGTTCCTGGTGGCCGGAATCATGGTGTTTCAGGAAGTTCTGCGTGTGACCGGCGCTCTTGCGGGCATCTCCGGCTATTTTACGGATTCGCGCATGCCGGTGTACCTGCTGCTGATTCTGATTCCGTTCATTGCCGGAATCATGACCGGACTGACGGTCGGTTTCGTCGGCATCACCTTTCCACTGCTGCTGCCGTTGATGGGGAGTCCGGCGCCATCTCCGGGGCTGACCGCCCTGGCCTTCGGATCGGGTTTTGCCGGTGTGATGCTCTCCCCAGTGCATCTCTGCTATGTGCTAACCTGCGAATATTTCCGGGCCGATATCGCCCTGGTCTACCGCCGGCTGATCGTCCCCTCCGCGCTGGTCCTGCTGGCCGCCCTGATCCCGCTTTACGCATACTGAAATCCATCCTCCCATCTTGACTCTTGCCTTCTGCGAGAGTTGTGGCACAATCACTGCCATGCAAACCGGAAGAGCAAAAGTCCTGGTAACAGGCGCAAACGGATTCATCGGCAGACGGCTCACAAAAACTCTGCTTGACAGTGGGCATTGTGTACGCGGCATGGTACGCAGTCAAAATGCACAAATAGCCGCTGGTGCTGAAAGAGTCACCGGTGATATGCTGGTGCCGGCTACCCTTGAGCCGGTACTGGACGGCATCGATTCCGTTTATTATCTGGTGCATTCCATGGCCGGCGGTCGGGCCGGCTTTGAGCGCCGTGATCGCGAGGCGGCCGGGAATTTTGTCCGGGCCGCCGAGAGGGCCGGTGTGCGACGGGTAATTTATCTGGGTGGGCTGGGGGAAACCGGCAATCAACTTTCCGAACACTTGAAAAGCCGGCTGGAGGTGGCGGACATTCTCCGCGCCGGGAAATTTTCCACGACTTTTCTCCGGGCGGCCGTGATAGTAGGAGCCGGCGGCGCCTCCTTCGAACTGGTTAGGGGGTTGGTCAGACGCCTGCCGGTGATGATCACTCCGCGCTGGGTCTCGACAAAATGTCAACCGATAGCAGTGGATGACGTGATCTCCTATCTCACCGGCTGTCTGGCGGATGAACGTACCGCCGGGCGGACCTTTGACATCGGTGGGCCGGAGGTCATGACCTACCGTGAAATGATGGAACGATTTGCCATGCTGGAGGGAAAGAGGTTGTTTATCATCCCGGTGCCGGTATTGACCCCCAGGCTCTCCTCGTACTGGGTGGCGCTGTTCAGCCCGGTGCCCCCTTCCGTCTCGATGCCGCTGATCGAAGGGCTTGGAAATGAAGTGATCTGCCGGGACAACTCTATCCGAGATCTGATCCCGTTACAGTTGACCACCTACGATGACGCCATCCGCCAGGCACTTCTGGAGGACAGCAATAATTACGGATCCGGTCCGTAAATCAATTTACAGTTGCAGGGGGAACAGACATGAAAAAAATCGGCGTAGTACTTTCAGGATGTGGTGTCAGGGACGGAAGCGAGATTCACGAGGCGGTATTCACTCTGCTGGCCATTGACCGGCAGGGTGCGGAAGCGGTCTGCATGGCGCCAAATGCGGATTTTCCGGTTACCGACCATCTGGCGATGCAGGAGAGCGGCGAAAAGCGCAATGCTTTGGTCGAATCGGCTCGTATCGCACGCGGCAACATCCGCGACATTGCCGAGGTAAAGGCCGGAGAACTGGATGCGATCATCTTTCCGGGCGGCTTCGGCGCGGCCAAAAACCTGTGTGACTTTGCGATGAAGGGAGCGGCGGCGGCGGTCCACCCGCAGGTGTCGCGCCTGTTGAAGGAGATGGCCGCGGCCGGCAAACCGATCGGAGCCATCTGCATCGCGCCGGTTCTGATCGCCGCCGTACTCGGCAAGGAATTCGCACCGACTTTGACCATCGGCAATGATGCCGGCACCGCCTCCGAAATTGAAAAAACCGGCGCCAGGCACCAGGATTGCCCGGTCACCGAATTTGTGATCGATGCAAAAAACAAGCTGGTCTCGACCCCGGCCTACATGCTGGCCAACCGCATCTCCGAAGCCTATGAGGGGATTGACAAGTGTGTCCGGGAAGTTATCAAACTTATCTGAAATCCCGCCGAAATTAATTTTTAAGGGCGAGGCTTGCTTCGCCCTTATTTTTTGCAAAAGGATACAAAATCGATGAAACTCACGCTGTTCTGCCTGTTCGCCGCCATAACCGCCTTCAGTTACTGGCTGCGTCATATCAATCTCAAACATCTTAAACAGCACGGCTCAAAAGTCCCGGACGGCTTCGAGGGGCACATCGATCAAGAGAAGCTTTGCAAGAGCAGCGCCTATACCTTCGAATCTAGCCGGCTGGGGCTGTGGGACTCCCTGTTCGACAATGCGCTGCTGGTGCTGTTCCTGTTTGGCGGGGTGATCACGCTTTATGACCGTTTCATCGGCGGAATCAGTGACTCGCGGATTGTCACGGCGATCCTGTTTTTCATGTTGCTGTCCTGGTTCCAGACCCTGCTGGGCCTCCCCTTCGATCTCTACGGCACCTTCAGAATCGAGGCCCGCTATGGCTTCAACACCACCACCCCGCGACTCTGGTTAGCCGACCTGCTGAAATCCCAGGCCATCGGAGCCGTGCTGATGTCGTTCCTGATTGCGGTGGTATTCTGGCTTATATACTGGAGCCCGCTGCACTGGTGGCTCTGGGTATGGGGTTTCATGGCGGTTTTCAGCCTGTTCATGATGTTCATCTCCCCTTATCTGATAGAGCCGCTCTTCAACAAATACGAATCGGTCAGTGAACCGGGTCTGGAGGACGAAATCCGGGCGATGATGGAGAAGGCGGGGCTCAAGGCGGGCAAGGTCCTGCAGATGGACGCATCCAGGCGCAGCCGGCATTCCAACGCCTACTTCACCGGGATCGGCAAGGTCAAGCGCATCGTGCTATTCGACACCTTGATTCGGCAGATGAGCCACGGCGAGATCGTGGCGGTGCTGGCCCATGAGATCGGGCACTGGAAGAAGGGGCATATCTGGAAACGGCTGCTGGTGGCGGAAGTGATGGCACTGGCGGGATCGTGGCTCGCTTTCGGATTGCTGAACTGGCCGGGACTGCCGGATCTGCTGGGGTTGCCGGGCGATATTTCACTGCCGGCCAGGATGGTGGTTCTGGGGTTTGTCGCCTCACTGGCGCTGTTCCCGCTAACTCCGTTTTCCGCCTGGCGGTCCCGCTGCCACGAGCGTGAGGCCGACCGTTTTGCCGCCGATCTTACCGGCCGCCCGCAGGATCTGGCTTCGGCCCTGGTCAAAATGTCCGCTGAAAATCTCTCCAACCTGTTCACGCATCCGTTTTACGCAAAGTTCTATTACAGTCATCCACCGGTGGTCGAGCGTGTGCGAACACTGCGGGAATGGGCAATACAGTCCGCTGATAGCTGAAAAGCGCCGTCCTGAACCGGCTACCGGGAATTGTATCGCGCTGATTCCGCTTAAAGCTTGTATCGGTAGGAGAGTGAATACTATAATGCAGTCCGAAGAGGAGATAACCTAGATGGATGTTAACCAGGCAGAATTCATAAAAAGCGCGGCCAAACCCAAGGATTATCCCCCGCCCGGATTGCCGGAGGTGGCTTTCGTGGGTCGTTCCAACGTCGGCAAGTCATCGCTGATCAACGTGCTGGCCGGCCGCAAGGGGTTGGTCCGCACCAGCTCGACTCCCGGCCGGACGCAGCTGATCAATTTTTTCGATATCAACGGAATCCTGACCCTGGTGGACCTGCCCGGTTATGGTTATGCTAAGGCGCCCCCCGCGTTGCGCAAACAGTGGGGACCGATGATCGAAAGTTACCTGTCGTTGCGCGAAAGCCTCAAGGCGGTGGTGCTGATCCTGGATATTCGCCGCGTGCCGTCCGATGGCGATCTGCAGATGCTGCGCTGGCTGGAAATGTACAACATCCCGCCGATCATCGTGCTGACCAAGTGCGACAAGCTCTCCAAGAACGAGCAGGCCAAGCAGAAGACCGTGATTGCCGCCGCGATCAAGCGCGACAAGGGCATGCTGCTCCCATTTTCGGCGCTTTCCAGGGACGGACGCGACGGGATCTGGAGCGAGATCTTCAGTGTGCTGGAGCTTCCGGAGCAAAAACCGTGAACACAAGAGTGCACATAATCGTTCACGGCTCGGTGCAGGGGGTCTCCTTCCGTTATTATACCAGCCGCCGGGCCCTGGAACTGGGTGTGTCCGGCTGGGTCAGAAACCTGCCGGACGGGACCGTAGAAGGACTGTTCGAGGGGAGCGATTCCGCGGTGCAGGCGCTGGTGGAGTGGTGCCGGCTCGGTCCGGCCGCCGCAAGGGTGGATCGCCTGGATGTCCGCCGGGATAGCTACACCGGTGAATTCGATAGTTTTACCATCACCGCTTGAACCGCACAGATCATATTTTTTACAGGAACTTCAACATGCCAAGAATCAGTGCTTCACCGGCAAAGCCGAGCATGCCCGACATGCAGAAACGCCCTGATCACCGCCGGATACCGATCTCTAAGGTCGGGGTCAAGGATATCACCTATCCGATCGTCGTGATGGACAAGAACCGTACCCTGCAGCACACCGTGGCCAGGGTTAACATGTACGTCGATCTGCCGCACCACTTCAAGGGCACCCACATGAGCCGTTTCGTGGAAATCCTCAACAAATACCGCGAACAGATCGCGCTGGACAAGCTGGAAACGATACTGGAGGAGATGAAGTCCAGACTCGGTTCGGCCAGTGCCCACCTGGAGATTCAGTTCCCCTATTTTATCGACAAGGCCGCCCCGGTTTCGGGGGCCAAAAGCCTGATGGAGTACACCTGCGAATTCAGCGCCTCGATGACCGATTCGCTGGATTTCGTACTCGGCGTCCGGGTGCCGCTGACCTCGCTCTGTCCCTGCAGCAAGGAGCTTTCACGCTTCGGCGCCCATAACCAGCGCAGCATCATGACGGTACGGGTGCGCTACCGTGATTTCATCTGGATCGAGGATCTGGTGGAGCTGATCGAGCAGTGCGGCAGCAGTCCGCTCTATTCGCTGCTGAAGCGTGAGGACGAGAAGTACGTTACCGAACATGCCTACGAGAACCCCCGTTTCGTCGAGGATATGGTACGCGAGGCCTATTCCCGCCTGGCGGCGTTGGACAATATCACCTGGTTCTCGGTGGAAACCGAGAATTTCGAATCTATCCACAATCATTCGGCCTTTGCAGCGGTGGAACTGGACCGGCGTTGACCAGGAAAGGGTTGATTGTCTTTGCCCGCGAGCCTTTGCCCGGCCGGGTCAAAACCCGCCTGGCGGCGGCCATCGGCGATCAGGCTGCTGTCGAGCTGTACCGGGCCATGCTGCGGGATGTGCTGGATCTCAGCCGCCGCTTGACGGACGTCGAAACAGTCATTTACTGGGACTGTGAAGAAAAATCACTTCCGCGGCTGGAGCAGATCTACCGATGCGGCTCTCGCCGGCAGATCCCGGGTGACTTGGGACAGCGCATGCAAGCCGCCTTCGAGGAAATGTTTGCTGACGGCTTTGAGAGCTGCTGCATAATCGGCAGCGATACTCCCGACCTGCCGCATGCATACATCCTGGATGCCTTTGAATTGCTGGAGGATCGGCGGTTCGACGCGGTCCTCGGACCCAGCGCCGATGGCGGCTATTACCTGCTCGGTCTCAAGCGGCTTTATCCACAGCTGTTTCACGGGATTGACTGGAGCACCAGTCATGTTTTCCGGCAGAGCCTTGCTGCCGCCGGCTCTGCCGGTGCAGTGGCTGGACTTTTGCCGGAGTGGTATGACATTGACACACCGGAAGACCTGGATGCGTTCATCAAACGTTCCGGCCGGTTTTCAGGCAACGGATGCGATACGGCAACTCTCGCAACCGCTTTGTGATATTGGAGTTGTATTCTCATGTTTGAGCAGTTATTGAAAAATCGTGGCAGCAAAGACCCGAGGCACGGTGAGGCCATGTGCCGTTCCTGTATGCAGAACGCGCCGTTGGGCGTGCTGGTCATGGACCTGAACGGTTTCTGCCTGGAAGTCAACCGGGCCATGACCCGCATGCTCGGCTACGAAGCCGGGGAGATGATTGGTAAAGCGATTAAGGATCTGGCCGATTCCGGGTGGTGCGATACGTTGAAAGTTCATCTTGAGTCCGCCGGTTCCGATGGCGTCCGTTCCCGACAGATTCTCTTCAGGTGCAAGGATAATTCCGCCATGTGGGGTGCCCTGCAGGTCGTCAAGCTGGGTGAAGACCGCCTGATCGTGTTTTGTCAGGACATCACGACCCACATACTCGCCGAGCAGGAAATGCGCCAGGCCAAAGAGGCTGCTGAAACGGCCAACAGGATCAAGAGTAACTTTCTGACCAACATGAGCCACGAACTGCGCACACCGCTCAGCGGGGTGGTCGGAGTGACCGACCTGCTGCGGAATACCGGTCTGGATGCTTTACAGCGCGAATATGTTGGCATCATCCGGACCAGCTCGGAACTCTTGCTGGAGCTGATCAACGACCTGCTGACTTTTGCCAGGGTCGAGGCCGGCAAGCTGGAGCTGCATCCGCAGGACTTCAACCTGTCATATCTGATGAACGATGCCCTGGCATTGCTCAGGCTGCAGGCCTCCGAAAAGAACCTGCATTTTGATTGCGTTATTGAAGCGGATGTGCCGGCCTATCTGCATTGCGACAGCACACGCTTGAGCCAGATTGTTATCAATCTGGTTTCAAATGCGATCAAGTTCACCGCAAGCGGTAGTATCAAGGTCAACGTCCGACTGATATCGCAGACCACCCGGAGCGCGACCCTGGAATTTTCGGTCAGGGACACCGGTATTGGTATCCCCCGTGACCGGCTTGAAGCCATCTTTGCCCCCTTTACCCAGGTTGACGGTTCCACTTCCCGCAAATATGGCGGCACCGGCCTGGGACTTTCCATCTGCCGGCAACTGACGGCATTGATGGGCAGCAGTATTTCGGTAGAGAGCAGCGAAGGGGCCGGATCGACATTCCGCTTCACGGTGGAACTGAAAAAACAGTCCTGTGCCGGAAAACAGTTGAGCAATGGGGCCGAGAAGAATACAACGAAGAGTATCGTATCCGGCGCCATGGTTGATAAAGGACGGATATTGCTTGCGGAAGACCATGCCACCAACCGGCGGGTGATCAAGATGATGATCGCCTCGTTGGGATACCGGGTGGATGCGGTGACAAATGGTTCACTGGCGGTGTCGGCGCTGGAATCGGCGGAGTATGATCTGGTTCTGATGGATTGCCAGATGCCGGAGATGAACGGCTACCAGGCCACCGCCATGATCCGCGACCCGCAATCGTCAGTCCGGAACCACTCGATACCGGTGATAGCGCTGACCGCCAATGCCCTGGAGGAAATTCGCCGGCAGTGTCTGGCGGCCGGTATGAACGACTTTATAACCAAGCCGGTACTGGTGAGGCAGTTGGAAGAAGTCCTGGGTAAATGGCTGGCAAACCCGGCCGGAGATTTGCCGGGCGGCCTCGAAGCAATCACCTTGGGAGTCTTATGAAACCTATCCTGATTATCGCGGCGGTGCCGCTGGAGACACTCCTGCTGGAAAATTACCTGGCTCAGCCGGTCAGATCTAAATCGAATGGCATGGAGTCCGTTGAGGGCATGCTCGGAAACCTGCGTGTCGTCGTCTGCACCGCTGGCGTGGGCAAGATCAATGCCGCCGCCGCATCGGCCGTGATGATTGAACGTCATTGTCCCCAATTGGTGGTCAGCATCGGCTGTGCCGGAGCCTATATCGGCAGCGGCCTTTCGATCGGCGATCTGGTGGTGGCCAGTGACGAGGTGCTGGTGGATGAAGGGGTGCTGGTGGAAGAGGGATGGCAGGACCTGCGTTTCATGTCGCTTCCTGTGCTGGAACTGGGGGGGCGGCTCTGCTTCAACACGATACCGCTTTCTAAACATGCCTCCGAAAAGGCCATGCAGCTGGCCGATTATTACGGTGTTTTCCTGATGCGGGGGCGTTTTGCCACCGTTTCGACCTGCAGCGGCACCAGCATGCGCGGTGCGGAGCTGTCCCGGCGCTGGAACGTGATCGCGGAAAACATGGAGGGCGCTGCGGTGGCTCAGGTCTGTCTGCGCTACGGAGTGGACTGCTTGGAAATCCGTGGAATCAGTAATCTGGTGGAAGAACGGGATCTGAAAAAATGGGAAATCCAGCGCGCGGTTGACGTCGCACAACGATTCATCCTGAAATACATCGAAGAGCTGGACCGGCCCGATACATCTCCGTACCCGATGGCGGTCCCGGAAATGTAGCAAGTTGATTCTGCGCCTGACAAGAAAAACCCACTGTAAATTATGCAAGGCCGAGAGGAATTTCCTTTCGGCCTTGTTCAGTTTGAGCTGGATTCATCTGTGTTGGAATACTATTCGTCCATATACCCGAATTCATCTTTGTAATACTTGAGCAGTTTCAGAACTTTTGCCGAAGGTTCTCCCTTGGTGAACACCAGAATCGGCAGCTTCATCGGGGGGATGTCAGGAACCTTTGTCGCCGGGGTAATCAATCCGCTCGTGTTGATCACGATTGCTCCGGGGTTGGCCAGGATGATCTCTCTCAGCTGAAAGTGGTCGCCGGCAGGTTTTGCCTTGGCGGTTACCTTCTCGCCATCCAGGATAGTCTTGGTGAAGAGTTTGTTGAGGTAGGGAGTTTCCTTGCCCCAATAAACCGTGATTTCACCATCATCGCCACCGACATCACGCCAATTTGTGACCTTGCCGGTAAAAATTGCCTTGAGTTGTTCTTTGTCAAGCTTGCTTATCTTGTTTGACTTGTTCAAGAAAACCAGCAGCGAACTGGTGGCCACTTCGGTGCGGTTGAGCGAAGCGGGATCGATTGCGACCCCCTGGGCCTTGGCCTTGCCGATGGCATCGTCGAATGAAAGCAGGTTCAGTGAAGCCATGTCCACGGAGCCTTTTTCGAGCGATATAAGCGCCTTTGCCGGGTTGGAAAGCACGATGGTTACTTTGTCGCCGGTACTGCTCTCATAGGCTTCCTTGATTGGAGAGAAAACCGTTGCTATGGCGGCCGCTCCCCCCTCGATCCTGATCTCGTCTGCATTGGCAGGAACAAAAGGCGCTGAAAGAAAAGCGGTGGCTATCATCACATGTAAAATATTCATATGTAGTTAACTCCTTTTTGGGTTATCAGCGTGATGATTCTTGCATCATGTACTTGAGCAAGGCATGGATGGGCTTGATCTGCTCCTTGGTGATCAGTGTTTCGGGCTTGTTCATCGCCTTGCGATACATCCTGAAGGATATGGATTTCAGTGAGTCCATGTCAAAAGTCTGACCCGAGACCGGCATGTGTCCGGACAGGAATGAGATCACAATTCTTTGCTGGGAGTGGCACTTGGTGCATTTGACCTTGAAGATTTCATAATTGGCTTTCATCTGTGGTGTAAATTCGGCCGGATCGAAGCGCAGTGCCTCGCCACGACCGGTTACCTTAAGTGCGGCCAAGGCCGGTGAAACCATGATGCAGCAGAGCAGGCATGCAACAATTATTCTCTTCATTGATTGACTCCTTTCGAACTATTTGTACTCTTCAGCAGTGGGATTTTCAACAAGATCATTCTTAATGAGGGTTTGTGCCAGGTCAATTGCATAATTACTCATTAGAATACTAGGTAATAACATGCAAAAATACCTGTTTCAGGCAGTAAAAGCTGCAAATAATGTTCCGATAAAGCAAAGAAAATTCACTGCGAAAGATCAACCGTATGTTAACTGCATACTGATAAATTGAATCACCGCTTTCAGTCTTGTTGCCATGTCTGTTTTAGTCAGGATTTGCAGTTGACATCTGATCGTCGCTGGAGCTAAATCCAATAAATTTTGTTAACCTGGTCAGGAGGAAATTGATGAAATACGCGGAAACCATATATCGTCTGGCAATCGCACTCTGGGTTGGGGGTGGCGCCCTGTTCACCTTCGTGCTGACACCGCTGTTGTTTAAAACCGAAAGTCGTGACACGGCCGGACGGATCGTGGGCACATTTTTCCCCGGTTATTTCCGCTGGGGTCTGGCCTGCGGGGCAATTGCGCTGGTTAGTCGTCTATTGCAGCGCGGCGGTCGCCTGGAACTTGCCGGTGTGATCCTGGTTTTGATGCTGGCGGTTACGTCTTTCCAGGCATTTTACGTCGAGCCGAAGGCGGCTGACATCAAGAGCCGGATCGTATCCTTTGAAACAACGCCCAAGAGTGATCCTCTGCGGCAGCAGTTCTCCAAGCTGCATGGCGTTTCGGCGGTCTGCAACCTGGCCGTGGTGGCGGGGGGCGTGGTGCTGGTGATCCTGTTATAGCCGGAGATTGTCTGTGAGAAAATCATCGATCTTGATCCAGCTGTTTCTTGTCTGCATTCTGCCGCTGTTGACGGGGTGCAGTCAGGGGGCGAAATCGCCTCCTCTTGCGGCCGACGGAGTGGTGCTGGCTTTTGGCGACAGCATCACCGCCGGCACCGGCGCCGGCGGCGGAGAAAGTTATCCGGAAATTCTGGGGGGCTTGATCGGCAGGAAAGTCGTCAATGCCGGGATCCCGGGCGAGGTCACGGCCGAAGGGGCGGCACGCTTGCCGGAAGTGCTGGATAGCGTCAGGCCGGCCCTGCTGATCCTGTGCCACGGCGGCAACGATCTGCTGCGGCATATGGACCAACGCCAGGCGGCCGACAATCTGCGGGGCATGATTCGGATGGCACGGGAGCGGGGCGTCGCGGTCGTGCTGGTAGCGGTTCCGTCACCCGATCTTTCCCTGAAACCGCCAGCTTTCTACAGGGAGCTGGCCGCCGAATCCGGCATTCCGATCGAATCGAAGGCGCTGGGAAAGATACTGGGCAAAGGTTCGCTCAAATCGGATTACATCCATCCCAACGCGTCCGGTTACCGGCAGCTGGCCGAAGCGCTGGCCGCGCTACTGAAAAAGAGCGGCGCGATTTAAACGACAATACTTCACCCGATCGTTTTTTTGAATCTTCCCACCGCCACCAGCAGCACCACGCTGCCGATCATGGTCATCGCTGCCAGTTGCGGCCAGAGGATCTCCAACCCTACCCCTTTCAGAAAAATCCCCCGGATGACCACCATGTAGTAGCGCAGCGGGTTCAGCAGGGTCAGCCATTGCGCCGGCTCGGGCATGTTCTCGATCGGGAAGGCGAAGCCGGACAGCAGCATGGCCGGAAAGATGATGAAGAAGGCGCTCATCATCGCCTGCTGCTGGGTATGGCTGACGGTGGATATCAGCAGCCCGATCCCCAGTGAGCTCATCAGGAAGAGAGTCGTGGCCAGAAACAGGAGCCACAGGCTGCCCCGAACCGGCGTGTCGAACACCAGCGCCCCGACCGCGCTGATCAGGAAAACATCGATGTAGCCGATCAGCACGAAGGGCAGGGTCTTACCCAGGATGAATTCACCCTTGCGGATCGGGGTGACGATCACCTGTTCGATCGTGCCGATCTCCTTCTCGCGCACAATCGCCATCGAGGAGAGCAGCATCGTGATCACGAACAGGATGTTGGTTATCACCGCCGGGACATAGAAGGGGGGGCTTTCCAGGTTCGGGTTGAACCAGGCCCGGCTGGCCAGCTCCACCCGTCCGATCCGGGGGGGCTGGCCCGCCAGTCTGGTGGCGTACGTGCTCTGCAGGCGACTGTTGTAGTCGCTTGCCAGTCGCGCCAGATAACCCATGATCACCCCGGCCGTGTTGGAGTCGCTGCCGTCCAGCAGGGCCTGCACCGGCACAACCTCTCCCCGCAACAGCTGTTCGCTGAAACCGTGCTCGATATGAAGTACCAGCCGTACGGTGCCGCGATCCAGCAGCTTGCGTGCATCGTCGTCACGGTTGATATGGCGCACAACCCGGAAGTATCCCGAGGAGGCCATGATGGCGGCCAGCTCACGGCTTTCGCTGCTGTTGTCCCGGTCAAGAATCGCAGTGGGAATGTTTTTCACATCCATGTTGACCGCATAGCCGAAGATGACCGTCTGCAGCGCCGGCAGCACGAACAGCACGATCCGCATGCGCGGGTCGCGAAAGACCTGGATGAATTCCTTGATCAGCATGGCACGGAGACGCTCGAACATTTTAGTACCTTTTTGCCACAGAGGACACAGTTCCTCTGTGGCTAATAGATCTTCTTTCTGAACTTTTTGATCGCCGCCGTCATCACCAACACCCCGAAGCCGGCCAGAAACAGCACCTCCGGCCAGAGCACGCCGATCCCCACGTCCTTCAGGTAAATCCCCCGCAGGATGAAAACGAAGTAGCGGGCGGTGACGATATGGGTCACGGCCTGGATCGGCAACGGCATGTTTTCGATCGGGAAAATGAAACCGGACAGCAGAAAGGCCGGCAGGACCGTCGTGACAATTCCGACCTGGCTGGCCAGCAGCTGGCTTTTGGTGATGATGCTGATCAAAATCCCGAATGAAAGCGCGCCGAAAAGAAACAGCATCGAGAGCGGCGCCAGCAGCCAGAGGGAACCGCGCAGCGGCACGTCGAAGACGAATTCTCCCACCCCGACACAGAGCAGAAGGTCCAGAATGCCGATGCAGAAATAGGGGGTCAGCTTGCCGAAGATCAGCTCGGTGGCGGTAACCGGCGTGACGATCAGCTGTTCCATCGTGCCGGTCTCCCACTCCCGTGCCATGCAGAGCGAGGTCAGGATGGCGGCCATGATCATCATCACCACCGCGATCAGGCCGGGGAAGATGAAGTTGCGCGAGACCATGTCGGTGTTGAACCAGACCCGCGGCCGCAGCTCCATGACCGGTAATTTTCCTTGGGAGAGGGTGGCCGCAGTCCTGCTGAGGGAGATGTTTTGCATCTGTTTCAGCATGATGTCGCGGGAAAAAGTAGCCGTCGCGGCCTCGGCGTAACCCAGCGCGATGGTGGCGGTGTTGGGGTCGCTGCCATCGACGACCGTCTGGACCACTGCTGCTTCGCCCATTGAGAGCCGACGGGAAAAGTCGGCCGGGATCACCAGCGCGATCAGCGCTTCGCGCCGGTCGATGGCCTCTTCGATCTGGCGGTAGTTGTCGGTGGAGATGCGCAGGTCAAAGTAGCGCGAACCGGAGAAGCGGCTGATAAACTCACGGCTCTCCACAGTCTGCGACTGGTCCCACACCGCCAGCGGCACCCGGTCTACATCCATGGTCAGTGCATAGCCGAACAGAAACAGCAGCATCATCGGCATGCCGATGCCCATCATCAGGCTGCGCGGGTCACGCAGTACGTGCAGGAACTCTTTCCGGGCAACGGCTTTCAGGCGGCGGAGGTTCATGTGGTTATTGTACCATGGCGAGTTGTTTTTACTGTTCCGGCAGATCGAGCAGGAAACGCCAGATCGGCATCACTTCAATCGTTCGCGCGCCCGTTGCTATCTGCTCTTCCTCGGAACGGGTCACGATACGGCCAGATGTAAGACCCATCTCCTGCAGGGCCTCGTTCATGGCCGCCAGTTCGCGCTTTCTGGTCTGAGGCTCGGCCATCGACTCGCAGACCTGGATCAACTGCCGGCTGCGGTCCGGCCATTGCACGATAAAGTCCACCTCACGGCCGCTTCTGGTCCGGTAGTAGAAAATTTCGGGGCAGAGCCGCCTCAGCGCCGTGAAGACCAGATTTTCTAACAGGTGGCCGCTGTTGGTCAGGATTCCCGACGCAACCGATCTGACCAGCCCATGGTCGATGCAGTAAATTTTTTTCGGATTGGCGTTGCTGCGGGAAAGGGAGGCATCGAACAGCCGCACGGTAAACAGGAAATAGGCGTCCTCGAACCACTCCAGATAGTCTGAAACCGAGGATTTGGGGGCCTTGTGCCCCAGTGCTTTCAGATAACCTGTCAGGCTGTTGAGCGTATAGAGAGAGGCAATGTTGTCCGCCAGCCAGTGCGCCAGGTCGCTTACCGCCCTGGGGTGGGAGACGTCGTGGCGTTCGACCAGGTCGCGGAACAGGATGGCATTGAAATATTCCTGATGAACCTTGATTCGCAGATTACGGTTTAATCCCGACACTTCCGGGAAGCCACCGGTTTCCCAGAACTCCTCGAACCCCTTCTGTACCAGCAGCCGCTTCTTGGTGGAGAACGATCCGCCGGTCGCAATTCTCTTGCAGTCCAGATATTCCCGGAACGAAAAGGGAAACATCTCCCAAGCCACGGCCCGGCCGCGCATCTGGGTGGCGACCTCCTTCGACAGCATCCTCGCCGACGAGCCGGTGATAAAAACCTGGCATTTCTCCGTGCGCATCAGGCGGTCCACGAACGGCTCCCAACCGGCAACCGCCTGGATTTCGTCGAAGAAACAGTAGACCGTTTCACTGTTTTTTTTCTCGGGATAGATCGAGAAATAGGCCTCGATGATCAATCCCAGCCCATCGTATTGCAATTTATGGAGACGGTCGTCAAAAAAGTTAAGGTAGAGGATGTTGCGGCGTGACACCCCGACAGCCAGCAGCCCCTGCATCTGTTGGTACATATAGGTGGACTTGCCGCTACGGCGCACCCCGATGCAGACCGTCGCCTTGCCGGGGAGTGTTTCGATCCGCAGATGGCGTGGCACACCGGTTTCCGGCTCGGATTCCTGAAAGTCCAGGATGATGCTTTTAATGGTTTCGAGCATGGGTAATCCGTTGTTGTGGCTATGGCAATAATGGTAATAAATATTACTGATTAATTATTGATCTGGCAATAAATATTTCCGATTTACGGGATATGCAATAATCTCTGTTTTAAGCAGGGCCAGCGAGGAGATGAAGGGGATGTCGAAGTGTTTTTATATGGGCATGGGTTAAGAAACAAGATTAATCCAGAGGTGTGTCAAATGAAGTTTGTCAGCTTTTCTGATGACAATTGATGCAGATTCGCTCAGTAGCTCAGAGGTGCAGATTGGTGAAAGTTGCTCTTCATGTGACCACCTGGGGGCCTCCTCCTGCGAGGTTAACTCGGATATCCATGAATTGAGCTGCTGATACCAATAGTCGGGTGTTTCCTCCTGGATATAGCCGATTATTCCCGCATATCTGAAGTCACGTCCATGAAGCGAGCATTTGAAACGCTCTATCCCGCCACAGGGAACATGCCTGCCATTTTTCTCGTGCCCGATTACGTATTCTCGTCGCCGGGATGACCCGGTATGTCCAGACAGACGCTTCCCTTCGAACAAGGCAATCTTTGGTGGGTCGACCGAAATATCGTCTATCTTGAGGTGAATACCAAAATCTGTTGCCGGACTATCGCCACGCGTTTCGTCTTCCATGCTCTCGGTTTGAGCGAAATAGGGAAGATCATGATTGTCGGCAATGTTAGTAATAAATCGCGCCAAACGCCTGTTCAACCCATTTTCGTTGTTGATGTTCTCTTGCTGGGCTGATGCCGCGAATAAAGGCATGGCAACTTTGATAAGCTCAACAATTTGATTGAATTGAGTATTCTGAGCCGGACCACTGAACGCCCCCATGCCCTTTTGCAGCCGCTCGATTGGATAGTTTGCCCCTGTGTTCAAAACCCTTGCTCCAAGAGATCAATTAACGTCTCGTCGGCATCACGAAGGGCGATGGAACGGAGCCAGTAACGCTTCTGATTAGGCTTGACCATGAAGACAACATTATGGTCATACAGGCGGAGGATGCGGTGGACAAACAAACGGCTGGAATGTTGTTTGTGCAGCAACTCCT
>MGZK01000031.1 GCA_001802125.1 Geobacteraceae bacterium GWC2_55_20 | reverse complement strand
ATCGTTTTCGGCGTGCTGGGGGGCTTTCTGGCATTCGGCCTGGCCGGCCTGGTGGTCGGGCCGGTGGTCCTGGCAATCGTAATGGTGTTTTTCGACGCCTACCGGGAAAGCTCTGTCAGGGCTGATCAGTTCGACTGAACAGCCACATGCCTGCATACCTGTCCACATCGAATTTGCGACGGCAGCCCCTGTCATTCATATACCTGATCTTGCCGAACACCGGCCGCTCGCCCCAGGCCCGGTCATGCACTCCGCCAATGCTCCAGGCGATGCCGGCATAGCCATTCGGATCGCGTCCGTCCAGCTGGTAGCGGTCATTGAGATAAATGGCCGTCTCCAGTGCCGCTTCCGGCGACTCGGTCCACTCCAGGATCTTCTTGGCCCAATACATGCGCAGGTAGCCATGCATCCTGCCGCTGGTGACCATCTCCATCTGGGCTGCATTCCAGAGCTGGTCATGGGTTGCGGCATTCTCGAACTGTTCGGCCGAACAGAGGTATTCCCGCCGGTCATGGCAATGCTGCGCAATGGTTTTCATGGCCCACTCCGGAAAGCCTTCGACCCGGTCATAGTTCAAGTTATACCAGCAGAAGTTATCCGAAAGCTCCCGCCGTATAATCAGTTCTTCCAAAAAGGCATCGCCGGATGCGCTTCCTCCCGCCGCCCTGGCCGCCTCCAATGCGACCCGCTGGGCCGACAGCTGGCCGAAATGCAGCCAGGGTGAAAGCCCCGACTGCCCGCCGGCATTGGGGTCATTGCGCAGATCGTCATAACGGGACAGGCCGTTTGAGATAAAATCGTGCAGATGCCTGTGGGCAGAAGCTTCCCCAGGAGAAACCGACGTCTCCCCTACCCTGCGATCCATCGACAGCGATTCGACAAGCAGTTCAATGCTCCCCCCTTTGTCAAAAGGTGAGCTGGAGGGATTCTTCCATGTGTACGGATGTTGCACGGGCAGGGGAATGTCAGTCAGGAAATCCGGCAGCAGCCGGTTGATCTTGGGGCGGAGTGTGTAGGCGCCGAACTCCAGTTTTGGTGATGCGGTCCGGCAGGGCACGATATTGTGGGCATCCACCTCGATACAGGCCACGTTTGTATCGGCAGCCACCTTTTCACGCCAGGCACGCTTGATGCGCAACGGATCGAAGTCTGTCACCAGCGCGCCGACGGCATTTTGCCGGACAAACCGGCTGACCTGCACGGGAGGATCCCCCTGCAGCAGCACAAAGGGTATATTGAGCCGTTCCAGGCGTTGCCTGACCTGAGCCAGTCCTCTCAGCATGAATCCGTACTGCCTGATGGTAGCCCCCAGGAAGGACGGGGCCAGGGCAAAGGCCACGATCAGCGGCGCCTGTCGCTCCAGCGCCAGCTTCTGGGCATGGATCAGCGCCCAGTTGTCCGCCACGCGCTGGTCGCGGCTCATCCAGTAAACCACCGGACCGGGAGAAACCGGGATATCGTTGAGGATACTGATCCGGCGCGGATCTACCGCCATCAGCGTTTGACGCGCGGGTCGAGGGCGTCACGGATGCCCTCTCCCAAGAGGTTGTAGGCCAGCACCGTTACCAGGATGGCCAGCCCCGGAAACAGGGACAGCCACCAGGCGAATTCGATGTAGTCCTTGCCTGAGGTGAGGATGTTGCCCCAGCTGGGGGTGGGAGGCTGGACGCCGATGCCGAGAAACGACAGCGCCGATTCGGTCAGGATGGCTCCGGCCACGCCCAGAGTGGCCGAGACCAGCACCGGCGAAACCGCGTTGGGAAGGATGTGGCGGAAGATGATGCGGGCATTGGAGCAGCCGATGCAGCGCGCCGCCATGATGTAGTCCATCTCGCGAATTGAGAGGGTCTCAGCCCGCACCAGGCGCGCCACCCCCATCCAGCCGGTCAGGCCGATCACGATCATTATGTACCAGATCGACGGTTCCAGGAAGGTTATCACCGCCAGGATCAGGAAGAAGGCCGGAAAGCAGAGCATGATATCAACCAGCCGCATCAGCACGGAATCCACCGCCCCGCTGTAATAGCCGGAGAGCAGCCCGATCACGGTACCGATCGTAACCGCGATGCCGACCGCCACAAAACCGACCTTGAGCGAGATCCGCGCACCGAACAGCACCCGGCTGAGCACGTCCCGGCCGAGCTCGTCGGTACCGAACCAGTTCTGCCATGACGGCGGCGACAGCACTTTCCAGGCGTTGATGGCGTTGGGGTCATAGGGGGCGATCAACGGCGCCGCCAGGGAGATCAGGAACAGCGCCAGCACCACCGCTCCGCCGAACAGCGCCAGGCGGTTGCGCTTCAGGCGCGGCCAGAAGATGGAGTATAAATAGGAATGTCTGAAGACCATGCCCTACCCCTCCCCGTGCCGGATGCGCGGATCGGCCAGCGCATAGCAGAGATCGGCGATCAGGTTGCCGAGCAGCGTCAGGAAGGCTCCGATCACCAGGATTCCCATCACCACCGGATAATCGCGCGACATCACGCCCTGGTAAAAGAGCTGCCCCATGCCCGGTATCGCATAGATGGTTTCAAAAATGACGCTGCCGCCGATCAGTCCGGGAATCGAGAAACCGAGCAGCGTGATCAGCGGCAGCAGCGCATTCCTGAGGGCATGTTTGTAGATCACGACCCGCTCCGGCAATCCCTTGGCGCGGGCCGTGGTGATGTAGTCCTGGCTGATCACGTTCAGCATGGCCGAGCGCATGTAGCGTGAGAGTCCGGCAAGGCTGCCGAAGGAGGCCACCATCACCGGCATGACCAGGTGCTTGGCCATGTCCCACAGGTAGTGCAGGGTTCCCCAGGAATCGCTCCCCAGCGTATGCAGTCCGGAAATTGGCAGCCACCCCAGTCGGACGCCGAAGAGATACATCAAAAGCAGCGCCAGCCAGAAGGTCGGCACGGCAAAACCGACAAAGACAAATACGGTGATGCCCTTGTCCAGCCAGGTGTCGCGGCGGGTGGCGGCCAGGATGCCGATCGGTATCGCCAGGCCGAACTCCAGGATCAGGGCGATGATGTTCAGCGAAATCGTGACCGGCAGGCGTTCCTTGATCTTGTCCTTGACCGGGCGGCCGTCGGGCGAAAAGGAACGTCCCAGGTCAAGCCGGGCCAGCTTGCCGACCCAGCTCAGATACTGCTCGTGCAGCGGCTTGTCCAGGCCGTAGAACTTGGTCAACCGCTCCCGAGCCTCCTTGCCGACCTTGGGATTCATCGCCATCTGCATCTCCACCGGCTCTCCGGGTGCCAGGTGTATAACCGAGAAGGTTATCAGCGTGATGCCGAACATCAGCGGAATCAGCAGCAGTATGCGTTTTAATAGATAAGTCGTCATGACATCCTTAATTCACCTATGTCAGCAGCCAAAACGAACATTGCGTAACATGTACATCGGCGGATTGTCAATCCAATCATGAAGGCCGCCGACAGGCACGGCAACGGCATGCAATAAATAGAATAGGCTAATATATAAATGGTTGCTTGACGCTGGCACAGTTATGGAATAACTATTACACAGTCGCGGAGCACAATTTACACCCCCGTTAAACCTTCGATGGCCGAAAATTTTCCAGTATGGACACAGGACAGTATACGGCAAAAAACATCAATTGATGGCAGTACACAACTTTGTTTGCTTTATCGAGTATTTAAGCAATATGCGCGGACCACCCGACAGCGGCACATATATTGCTTAATTAGAAATAAAAAACATGCAACTGATAAAATTAATCGCATTGAATCTCTGTTGGGTACTTGGCCGTAATAATTCAAATGAATGCAGTTCGGCGCAATGCCAATATGATTACGCCATATAACTGAATGACCGATTGCTTTTAGCGTCAAATTCCGGTCAATTTCAACATTGCTTATAAGACACGCAGAATATCCACAAGAAAGAATCCTGCCGCTTTGTCGGCAAGCACGGAGGAAAACATGAAGATTCGTATTGTTATGCTGGTAATGTTGATGGTATCCGCATGGAGTTCACTGGTATTTGCCGCTGAATCCAAGATGGTCGGCACTATCTCGTCAATCGAGATGCGAGGCAATGCAGCTGAAATAACCATGCAGGATCGCAAGAATGACGAAAGTGTAGTTCTGCATGTGCGCGACGCTTCCACGCTGGAAAAACTGAAAGACAAAAAAATCCGTGTAGGCGATGAGCTGCGTATCCGTTTTGACAAAGGAACCAAGGTTATCACCTATGTCAGAAAGACCGCCGGCTGCTGATACAGCCCCATAGAGTCTTTTATGAGAAGAGGGCCTGACTACACAGTCCCTCTTCCTCTTTTCTTACCTGTGAGTAGTCCGAATGGCGGAAACTCTCCGCGACTCCATTCAAGAAGGAATTCATCATGTTTCTGCTGCCAAAAGGAAAACCGTTGGTCGAAAATTTCCCGATCGCCAAACTGCAACTCCCTGAAGCGCTCGATAAACTGAAAAACGGCAAACTAACCGGATGTGCCATATTTGACTTTCCCGCTTCGGACTGTGCCTTGATCTATGAAGAAGGCAAGCTGATCAGCGTTCTCATGCGACGTAACAAGATCGAGGAAAGAGATGCCGATGCTCTGCGTGCACTGGTTGATCAGATAATCCTGACCGACAGCGGCAGCTTTAATGTTTATGGTTTTACAAAAGAAGTCAATCAAGCAGTGCTGGCGCTGCTTCGCGGCGTGAAGGTTCTTGACCGGCAAGAATTGAAAATGATCGATTTCAAAAATCTCAGGGAGAGGATCAAAAATGAGCGCATGACAGCCACGCTCAAGATTTCAACGGATCAAAGCGTTGGCATGATCCTCTATCGGGATGGTGAAACTGTCGGTTTTTTTGATGACACAGCCGATGCAATCGAAAGTTCCCCGGCCAGAGTGCAGCAGATTGCCACGCTTCCCGGCGCAACGGTTGACCTGATGGCCATCAGGGGATCTGACGGATTGAACCAGGATCTGTCGCTACAGGTGAACATCAGATCATTGTGGGCAGCCGCAAAGGGAGATGTTTTTGCAGCATCCGAACCCGCGAACATTTTTCAGCCACAGGCTGCCGCCGCAACAGTCCAGCCGCCGCCTGTAACAGCAAACAGCACTGAAGTTGAGTCCGCAATTATTGCAATCGCGAATGCAAGTCTTGGAAAGCTTGGCAAGACTCTTGTGGATAAGGAACTGTTGAATGCAGGCGGAATCAAGGCACTGAAGGACGAATCCAAGTTGCGTGATTTTCTAAACGCCGTGGAAAAAAGTTCAATACTTCTGGCCAGTGCCAATAAGATCAAGGAGATGCGCAATGCCATTTCCCTGGAAGTAGAAAAACTTTAATTCACATACCCAGATAGGAGTTGTTTATGGATTTCACGAGTTTTTTTCAGTACTTGACTACAATCATCCCGTTTCTGCCAAAAATCTACAATCCGGTCATCTATAATGTGTCCGACCTGGTGCTGATTTTTATCTGGTTTATCGCGGCTATCATCAGCTTTTATTTCAGTTATGGAAATGCCAGGCTCTGGACCAGCGTCTCGATCGGTTTCTTCCTGATCTTCTGGGGACAGGCCTACCTGCTGAACCCATATGCATCGAGTTATTTCAGGGTAACCGCCGTGCACACCATCATCGGCGCGGTTTCAATCCTGTTGATCAGCCACGGATTCCAGGAATATTTCCTGTTTACCAAAACCCTGGATATCACCGGGTCAAAGAGAACCATCTATCTGGCTACCTTAGGCGCCATTATTTTGGGAATTGTGTTCGTTTCCCTCAATCCCAAGCCCAGCCTGTTCGTGCTCAGAAACTACCGTATGGCCGAAAATACCGTATGGCTGTTCCTGTCCATAGTTAACATTTTTGTAGTGTTAAAAATACATCACGAAATAAAGGGTTCTCCCATCGCCAACGGCATACTTTCCTTTGTACTGGTGTTCTTCTTCATCGTGATCTGGAAAGGCTCGGAACTCTACCTGCAAATGTACCAGTGGGATCCTGCATGGCAAACGCTGGTGGAGGAGTTTGATTTCAGTATCCAATCCGAGGGCATTGACGGCGCCATGGTCAAGATTGCGACAACCATGAGCTCCGCCGGCGCGATGCTTTCGGGTTTATCGGTGGTCGGCACCTTCGCCTACCTGTTCAAGCTGGTTCGCTAGCAAGACATCACCCAACAGCTTCAACAGCAGAGGGGGAAACGGTTGTCCGTTTCCCCCTCTGCTGTTGAATGAATGCACTCTTGGCAACTTTCACTAGCGTTATTGAACGTTAGAAAGTCACGGCACGTAAACCTGCTCATTCTTCGGTACGTACCACTTGATCTGGTTATATCCGATACCGGCCGGAGCAGGTTCCACGCCGCGAATGCGGGCGCTTACCACCGGTAAAGAATCGGGCACATACAGGAAGGTATAGGGCTGCTCGTCTGCCAGGATCTCCTGGATGCGGAAGTAGGCCCGCTTGCGCTTTTCGATATCAAAGGTACCACGCCCTTCCACCAGCAATCGATCCACCTCGGGATTTTTATAACCGACAAAATTCAGTTCACTCGGATTGGTTTTACTGGAGTGCCAGATATCGTACATATCCGGATCCTGAGATATATTCCAGGCCAGCAAGACAACCTCGAAATTGCCCTTGTTTATGAACTCCTTGAGAAAAGCGGCCCACTCCACGATGCGGATCCTGACGTCGATACCGACCTGCCTGAGGCGCTGCTGCACGATCTGGGCGGTCATCAGGCGCTGCTGGTTGCCCTGGTTGGTCAGGATCGTGAATTTGAACGGTTTGCCATCCCTTACCAGGATCCCTTCGCTGTTTTTTTCCTTCCAGCCGGCCTCGGCCAGCAGTTCGGCGGCATGTTTCGGGTCGTATGCGATATCCTTGACATTCGGGTTGTAGGCCCAGCGCCCCGGCACAATCGGGCCGTGAGCCTTCTGTCCCATGCCGAACAGCACCCCCTGGATCAGCTCATCCTTGTTGATTGCGGCGGTCATCGCCTGGCGGATGCGCTTGTCGCCAAACAAAGGATGACGCAGATTGTAACCCATGTAGAGATAGCCGGATGAGGGATAACGGAATTTATTGAACAGGGAGGTAAATCTGCGACCGGATGTCTGGCGGGCATACTGCACCGGGGTCAGACCCATCAGGTCGAGCGCGCCGGATTTCAGTTCCATGTACATCGTTGAGGTATCGGGAATGATGCGATAGATATAACGGTCGATGTAGGGCCGGCCTTCGAAATATTCAGGATTGGCTTCCAGCACGATCTTCTGTCCTGCCACCCACTCCTTGAAACGGTATGGACCAGTGCCGACCGGGTTGCGCGCCAGTGGACTCTTGGTGATATCCTGCCCTTCCAGCAGATGGGCCGGCAGTATGTTGGTTGCCCACGAAGCCAGGGCCGGCGCGAATGGCGTGGCATACACCACCCGGATGGTATGGACGTCAGGCGCGGAGATGTTTTTGACCTGTTTGAAATCCTCGGCATAGGCGGTGGGAGTTTTGGGGTCGATGATGACGCGGTAGGTGTAGAGCACGTCCCTGGCGGTGAAAGGCGCGCCGTCGTGCCATTTGACACCGCGCCGCAGATGAAAGGTGATGGTCAGGCCGTCGGGAGAGATATCGTATGACTCGGCCAGGTCACCGGTGATCTTAAGGTTCTTGTCGTATTTGACCAGCCCGTTGTAGATCTGGCCGGCCACGGCATGGGAAGAGGAATCGGAGGCCAGCACCGGGATCAGGGTCGAAGCCTCACCGATGGTGCCCTCGACCAGGGAATCGCCGGTGACCGGCGTTGTGGATTCAACTCGTTTGATTGTGGGCTGGTGAGTCCCGGAACTATCGCAGGCTGTCAGGCAAAGGCACAAAAGGAGAAACAGCAGGCATCTGCCCGTTGAGACACTCATTTTTCACCATGCTCCCCTTTGAACTTGCGAATCTTGTCCGCCAGTTCCTTGCGGTCAGGGTCGATCTCCAGCGCCTTGCGGTACTGTTTGAGAGCTTTCCTGAATTCACGCCGGGCGGCATAGGCGTCCCCGAGATGTTCGGCAATGGTGGAATCGTCACCCACCAGGCTGAAGGCATCCTCCAGCAGCCGGACCGCTTCATCGTAGCGTTTGAGTTTGAAGTTGACCCAGCCGTAGCTGTCCAGTATGAAGGCATCATTGGGACGTATTTCAACCGCCAGCTGGATATGTTTGAGAGCTTCCTCCAGGTTGATGCCCATCTCGGCGTATGAATACCCCAGGTAGTTAAGCGCTTGTGCATCACGCGGGTTGAGAACGAGCACCTTCTTCATCCGTTCGATGGATTCCGCGCGTTTGCCAAGCTTGTCCAGCAGCACGCCGATACGGAACTGGTAACGCGATTCCTTGGGAAACAGATGTTCGTTTTCAAAAAGAAATGCCAGGCTGCCGTCAACGTTGCCAATGGATTCATATAGTGCGGCCAGGTTCAGGTACAACTCAACATGCCCGGCATTGGTGGAAATGGCTTTCTTGAGTATTTCGATGGCCTGGTCATTGTCGCCCTTTTCCTTGAGGATGAAGGCGATATGGCCGACCGCCTCCGGATAAGGAGCTACATCAGCTGGAATTTTTATAAACTCGTCATAGGCCTTGTCAAGCTCCCCTTTTTCCTCATATGCAATACCGAGATAGAGCCTGATATGGTGGGCGGAGGAGTCTTTCTCCAGAATTTCACCGAAAACGGCAATCGCCTCGTCAAACTGTTCCAGTTCGAGGTGAACCAGTCCGATCTTGCGCAGGGTTTCCTGACCACCAAGACCTGATTTCACGGCATTTTTCAGGTGTTCGAGCGCCTCCGGAAAACGGCGCTGCTGTATCAGCAGCTGAATCAAGCGCTGCAGTACCGCGCCCCTGGTTTCATCCCGGCCGAGTTGGGCACGATAGCTCTCGATGGCCTGCGGGTAATCACCCATTGACTCATAGGTGGCAGCCATGTCAATCGCGGCCTGGTCAAATTCCGGACGCAATTCGAGTGTTTTTTTGAAGTAACCGAGCGCATCACGATACAGTTTCATCTGACTGTAGGTTCTTCCCAGGTAATAATAGCCCAGAACAGAATCCGGGTTCACTTTTATCAGGGACTTGAGCGTTGCCACGGTTTCTTCATACTCGAACAGCCTCGTCAGCGAAAGTGCCAGATGCAGGTAGGCATCTTCCTTGGAGGGGTCCAGCTTGACCGCCTTGCGCAGATAATCGGCCGCTTCCCAATCCTTGCCGGCCGATGACATCAGGATGCCGGCGATGACATAGGGAGGACGATAGTCGGGATCAAGCTTGATCGCCTTCTCGATGTATTCCAGAGCTTCAGGCACCTGACCTATTTTCAGCTTGATTTCCGCTACTTCGGCATGCAGCATCGCGGAACCGGGATCAAGTTCAATAGCCTCGCGCAGCAAGCTCAATGCGGACGGATAATCACCATCATGGGAAGCAAGCCTGGCGCGTGAATACAGGTATAAAGTGCGGGAATGGCTGTCGAATGATTTGTGGACTGCTGAAGAGTTATCTTCGGGTTGGGGCATGCTGGTGGCACAAGAAGCCAGCAGCAGGCAGGACAGAAGTATGATCGGGCGCAACGACATTTCGAAGCATTCCATTTCTGAGTAAATTGGTTTCAAAAACTAACATGAATCGTTATCGTGGTCAAACGATATTCAAGACATGTGACCGCTTGCGGACAGGCCGGTTTGATGTTACTCTTCAAATGAACGTGAGCCGACACCATGAAACCTACCACACTGAAATCGTTGATGATTCCTGCAAACTACCCGGTTCGTACCGCTACGGTCGAACTGGTGCAAACACATGTATCATGGATTTTCCTGACCGACAGCCACGCTTTCAAAATTAAAAAACCGGTGGATTTCGGTTTTCTGGATTTTTCCACACTCGAAAAGCGCCATTTTTACTGCAATGAGGAGGTTCGTCTCAACCGGCGCCTCTGTCCCGACATCTACGAAGGGGTTATCGAACTCCGTGCGGACGGCGACGGTGCATCGTTTAACGGCAGCGGGACGGTATTGGACTATGCCGTGATGATGAAACGGCTCCCTGCTGAGCGGATGCTGGACAGACTGATTGATGCAGATGGCGTGACAACGGCGATGATCGAAAGAATTGCGGGCGTAATAGCCGACTTCCATGCCGGGATCGCCTCCTCGCGATACATATCCGGCTTCGGAACTATTGACAAAATTCTGGCCAACTGGAACGAGAACTTCGAACAGGCGCAGTGTTACACAACCAGTACTCTTCCTTCAAGCGAACTGGAGGCAATACGTTCATGGGTTGAGGGATTTGCAAAATCCAACGAGTCCCTCTTCACCCGCAGGATGGAACAGGGCTACATCCGTGAATGCGACGGTGATCTGCACCTTGAAAACATCTGCCTGGTTGATGACAGGGTGTATATTTTTGACTGCATCGAATTCAACGAACGCTTTCGTTACTGTGATACAGCCGCAGATATCGCCTTTCTGCTGATGGACCTAGACTTTCACGGTCGCAGCGATCTGTCGGCTCTCGTTTTGAAAACCTACCTGAAATTATCCCGCGATCCTGAATTGGAGAAACTTGCGGGTTTCTACAAGGTTTACAGGGCTTTTATTCGAGGAAAGGTTGAGAGTTTCCTTCTGAACGACGAGACAATTGATACGGGCATGAAGCAAATTGCAAAAGAACGCGCCATACGCTACTTCCGGCTTGCCAGGGGTTATTGCGAAAGAAGCCGATTGCGCCCGACCCTTTTCATAACCTGCGGGACCATGGGGAGCGGCAAAAGCAAACTGGCGGATCAGCTGGCATTCGAACTGGGAATTTCAGTTTATAACTCCGACTCAATCCGCAAATTCTGTTCAGGAAAAATGCCAGGTGTATCGGTTCATGAACGGTATGGACAGGGGTTGTACGACAAAGCGGTCACCGAGGATGTCTATGCCCAACTGAAACGGCTTGCTGGAAATGAACTTCGCGCAAACCGCTCGGTTCTGATCGACGCCAGCTTCAAAAGGGCCTCCGACCGCTCCGTGCTGGCTGCTTTGGCGGTCAGGCATGGCGCTGACTTTGTGATCCTCTCGGTATCCTGCGATGAAGAGGAACAAAAGCGGAGACTGATCCGGCGTTCCGAACGAGGAGTATCCGTTTCAGATGGAAGAATCGAACTCCTCTGGCAACAGCAGGCGGAATTTGAACCACCCGGGCCGGGCGAAGGCAGAATTATCACCCTCGATTCGATGAGTTCCACCGAATGTCTTGCCAGCAGAATATATGAGGAACTGAAGCAATGATCAAACGGTTGTTTTCCAGAGTGATGCATAGATTGCAGCTGCGAGAATCGTGGATAATATTCTTTGTCCTGGGAATAATAATGATGACCTTCCCGTTCCTGCGCATCTTCAACAAACCGGTCACACTGTTCGGATTCCCATTGATGCTGCTCTATCTGACAATCGGATGGGCCTTTTCGATCTTTGTCATCTACCTCTTCATGCGGTCATTTTCCTCACACACCAAGAACCCCGACGAGAAAAAAGACGAATGAATACCGGAATCGTCTACGCTACATCCATATCCGCACTTTACACCGCGATTATCTTTCTGGTGGCATGGTATGCCCACCATCGCAAGGAAATCGGCCGCAGCATCGTCTCCAATCCCATCGTATATTCCTTGTCCATCGCGGTATACTGCACATCCTGGACATTTTACGGCAGTGTCGGCAAGGCTTCCACCACCGGGATAGATTTCTTGATGATCTATCTCGGACCTTCGCTGGCGGCTTTTTCCTGGCTTTTCCTGCTTCGTCGCATCGTCAAGATCAGTAAAGAGAACAACATCACTTCGATTGCCGACTTCATCAGCCTGCGTTACGGGAAATCGCTCTGGCTCGGCGCGTTGGTGACGATTATCGCGGTGCTCGGCATCATGCCCTATATCGCCCTGCAAATTAAGGCGGTTTCCCACAGTTTTTTCCTGGTAAGCGGGTTGCAGGCCGACGACATCCCGCTCACACGGCTCGGTTCAGGCGCGAAACTGCCAACCGGCCTTATTCTGGCTGTGATTCTGTCGATCTTCAGCATCATTTTCGGCGCACGCAAACTGGTTTCGTCCGATCGCCATGAAGGGCTGGTCGCGGCGGTTGCATTCGAGTCCCTGATTAAACTGATCAGCCTTCTTGGTGTTGGTATTTTTGTGACCTACTTTCTGTTTGATGGCGTTACGGACATCTTCACGCGTTTCAAGGCATTTGATCCCGCTGCATTTGACCGGCTTTTTACCTTTGACACCTCAAGCAGAAACACGGACAGCATTCCCACCTTCACGATGCTGTTCCTCTCAATGGGGGCAATCATGCTTCTGCCCCGGCAGTTTCACGTGATGGTCATAGAAAATTCCGATGAAAAGCATATATCCACTGCGATGTGGCTCTTTCCGGCCTACCTGTTTCTTATCAACCTGTTTGTGATGCCGATTGCTCTGGGAGGTATCCTGACGACCGGCAGCAATCAAGGCGCCGACTTTTTCGTTATCAGCATACCGCTCGTCACCGGCAACAGCGCCATTGCCCAACTGGCATTTCTGGGAGGTCTTTCCGCCGCCGCCGGCATGGTGATGGTTGAATCCGTGGCCATATCGACCATGCTCCTGAACCACATCTTCATGCCGATCATTGTCCGATGCACACCGCGTGTCTGGTTCCCGGTGCTGCTGATCAATCTCAAACGCTTCGGCATATTTCTGGTCATAATGATGGGGTACTTCTATCACCGCATCGTTGGCGATTCTTACATGCTGGTCAATATGGGGCTGATTTCATTTTCGGCCGCGGCCCAATTCATGCCGGCCATGCTTGGCGGTCTCTACTGGAGGCGCGGTAACAAGGCCGGAGCTATCGGCGGGATCCTGTTAGGATTCATGATCTGGTTTTACACGCTGCTGCTGCCATCATTCAGCAGGTCCGGCTGGCTGCCGGCTGACCTGCTGACGGAAGGTCCATTCGGAATTACCCTGCTCAGGCCCACCGCCCTGTTCGGTCTTTCGGGGATGGATCTCTGGAGTCATTCACTGTTCTGGAGCATGCTGTTCAACATAAGCATCTATATAACATGCTCGCTAATGTTGAAGCAGACAGACAATGAACGCGATCAGGTATCAAAGTACATAGCCGTCTTCGAGCGGGAACGCGGCTATCGGCAGACTGAACAAAAACGGCTTTCAAAACCGGTCACTAAAGCACAGTTCGTGACACTGATGGCCAAGTTTATCGGGGAAACGGAGGCGCAGAACGCCATCAGCCTGTATGCGAACAATCGCGAACTTAATTCGGATGGAGCCGTTTCGGAATTCGAACTTCCGAATCTGAAGCGGCATACCGAGAAAACATTGGCGGGCTCCGTCGGAGCTGCCGCGGCCGGAGCGATCGTGGACAGTTTTCTGTCCGACATGGGTTCCCGCATGGAATCGGTCTACGACATTTACAGCACGGTAAGAGCATCTCTCGACCAGAGCCGTGAATCACTATTCGTAAGGCTGAAGGCTTCCGAAATCATCAATCGCACACTCGATCTGCAAATCATCATGGATGATCTGCTGAATCTGCTGCTGAAGGAATTCAAGCTCGACGCGGCCATCATACAACTCAAAAATGAAAACGGCTCCATTTCCGTTACCAGCTATCAGGGATCAAACCGGAGACTTATCAACGAGAATCACTGGTATACCGAAAGTGCACCTTATATCGACATGGCCTACCATGACAGAAATGCTCACTTCACGAACGACGCCAGGCTGGCAGGAAACACACTATCACTGGAACGCACTCTGGCGGAGGGCATTATTTCATTTGCACACATTCCGATCTTAAGGGAAGGCGAACAGGCGGTTGGAATACTCTCGGTATTTTCCAAGTCGATCGCCGGCCTGTTCACCCAGGAGTTCATCAATCTGCTGTCCAGCCTCTGCGGGCAACTTGCGCAGGCGATAACCATCGTTCATGAAATGCATGCAAAAGACCGTGAACGTGACCAAAAGGAACGGGCTCTGCTGCAAAATGCCCGTGTGATGCGCGACATGGAAATAGCACAGCAGATACAGATTTCACTACTTCCGGACAACGCCCCGGAAATATTCGGAGTCGAGCTGGCTGGAAAATGCATCTCCGCCGCCCATGTAGGTGGTGACTACTATGACTTCTTTCTTCGCAATGAAAATACTGTGGACCTGATGATTGCCGACGTTTCGGGACACAGTGTCGGAGCCGCGCTGATCATGGCCGAGGTTCGTACTCTTCTGAGAGCCCAGGTAAACTCGGCTTACAGCGCCAGCTCCATATTGAACATCCTCAACAGCCAGTTGCATGATGATCTTACCAGGGCCGAATTATTCATATCCATGTTCTATGCAAAATACAATTCCGCAAGCGGCAAACTTTCCTATTCCAACGCCGGGCACAACCACCCCATCATCCATCGCTCCGGGTCAAGCGCCTGCATTGAACTTGATACGGAAGGTCTGATAATCGGCGTCAAACCATCGGTTATCTTTGAAGAGCGTAACATTGAACTTGTCAGCGGTGATGTGCTACTGTTGTATACAGATGGATTGACGGAAGCCTTTAACAGCGAAGGTGAAATGTTCGGAAACGAAAAAGTTTGCGCTCATCTTGGGAGTGTGGCACATTTATCGGCCAGAGAGATCATTGATTCTATCTTTGACGCGGCGTCAGCTTTTACCGGTTCCAGAACGTTTCAGGATGACATCTCTCTGGTGGTATTAAAGATAAATTGAAATAAGGAGCCAGCATGAATCTTAAAACCGAGTCCAACAAAGGAATAGTTGTCGTTTTTGTAAGAGAAGAACGTCTTGACGCAAATAACTCGGAAGAGCTGAAATCGGAATTGAATCACCTTTTTGAAACCGGCACCAAAGACGTGATTGTCGATCTGAAAGAAGTAAGATTCATCGACAGCTCCGGATTGGGGGTTCTGGTTTCAGGGTTCAAAAACGCCTCGACACGCCAGGGGACAATAAAACTTTCCGGCCTTCAGACCCAGGTAAAATCAATGTTTGAACTGACTCGTCTTCATCGGGTTTTTGATATATACGCAACCGTTGACGATGCGTTGGAGAATCGCTGAAGATATGTTCCGGTGCGAGGCTGCTATGAAAAAGAAGATAGCCCTTGAAATAACCATTCCAAACCAGACCCGCTATCTGGGGTTGATAGGAAAGATCGGCGAAAACATGGCCAGGGAATTCGATGTCACCGTCTGTGACCGTGAGATTCTTGCCAGCCAGTTGAACATTGTGCTCACCGAATCGATCGTAAATGCCATCAAACATGCCAATGCAACCGACCCGAACAAAGAAGTGCATGTCCGGATCAATGTAAATGACCGTGAAATATCAATTCGTGTCTATGACACCGGCAGCGGTTTCGACCTGAGTTCAATACCGAGCCCATGCTTTGATCCCGGCAGTCTGAATGAAAAAGGGCGCGGAATATACATCATCCGATCAATGATGGACTCGGTGGAGTATCGCCGGACAAACGGAGGTAATGTGCTGGAAATGAAAAAAATGCTCGGTAACGGGTGACTGGTTAAAAACATTTCATACCGTTCGATTTAACCTGAGTCAGAATTGTGTTTCACATTCAACCAACTTGCATTGAACCAAATAGTCTGATACGTTGACACGATGAGTACGTTTGCAAAGCATAGTCGATGGATCCGTTTCATTATCCTGATGATCCCGCTGTTTCTTGTTTTTTCCGGAATACGGGTTCCCGACCTGACCCGTCCGCACAAACCCAAACCGATGCGGCGCGCGGTTCTTGACAAAACACCGGCCCAATCAGTACTGAAAACCATCGTAAAAATTCACATAGACCCTGTAATCGCAACGCCCCCCACCCCGCTTTTACCAGTTACGGTTGAGTACATCCCGGAAACATATCCGCACCATTCGTCCGTACCGCTGTTGTCGCCAAGCCCATTACCTCCACGAGCGCCCCCGATATCAATCACTCTCGCATAGCCTTATCCAGAGACATATCCGGAAATTCACCTGTTTCGGATCAGACGTCGAAGTTTGCCTGTTTTCATCTAAAATCAAATATTTCAAGGAGTTTTACCATGCAGAAGCGCGTACCGTTTTATGCCGTTTTCGTATTTATTATTGCCGTATTCATCACGGCCGGCTGTGCAAAACAGGAAGTTGTCAAGAAGGATGAAGGGATTGCGCCGACGCAGGCGGTAAAGCAGGCCGGTTCGGATAAAACGGCTGCAACCGCTTCCACTCAGTCAAACGCTTCATCGCCTGTCCCAACAAAAACGCCTGACCAGCCGCTTCCTGTTCAACAGACCCAGAAATCGTCTTCTACAGAACAACTGCAGTCGGCTCTGGAAAAGATCTACTTCAATTTCGACTCCGCCGACGTATCCGATTCCGCACGTGACATACTGTCTAAAAATGCGGCGGAAATGATGAAGGATAGATCGGTAAAAGTCCGCATCGAAGGTAACTGCGACGAACGCGGCTCGGCGGAATACAATCTGGCGCTGGGCGAACGTCGAGCCAAAGCTGCCCAAAAATACCTGGTCACCATGGGAGTCAAGCCCGAGCGCCTTTCCGTTATCAGCTACGGCAAAGAAAAACCGGCTGTTCAGGGTAGTGATGAGTCGGCCTGGGCTAAAAATCGTCGCGATGAGTTCGTTATTGTAAAATAGCGCTTCCCGGTTATCTACATGACTCGCGTTGCATCATCAGCAAAGCTTCCCCTTCCTTGTCCGGCAGGTGGAAGCTTTGCTGATTAAAATATGGTTATTTGAGGCGAGAAGATAATCAAACAATAATATGGAACGTACAAGCATGAGACCATTTTTGATAATTGCAACAACAGTTGTAATCGCTGCGCTACGCACGAGTTGCCATGCCGGCTGTAACTGCAATGACTGGGTAATCAGGGACGGATATTGCGTTGATTATGTCAAAGCAAAGATACCCTCATTTCCGGTTCCAAATGACGTGACGGAAATCACAACACTCAAAAACAGGGAAGTCCCGGAAGTATCGGAAGGCGATGTCGCCATTTTCGACCTCGGAAGATATTGGCATGTGGCCTACGTGGAAAAAGTTCACCTGGACAAACAGGGCAATGCAACGGCAATCGATGTCAGCGAGATGAATTTTGGCGGAGATTTGTCATATCAGGAATATAAAGGCAGATGGAGTCCAAAAAACGAGAATGAATGGAAGCGGGCTCTCTGTTGCGGAGTTACGGATAAATACAGCCAGACCAGCTCACGTAAGAATGTCGCGCTATCGGCAGTAACACAGGTCTGGTCACCTTCTGAAGAGCAGCCTGAAGACAACGGTATCAGCCGGATCAACACGTTCGTCAACAAGGTCAGGGAAGTTCTGAATCGTTTCATGCCATTCACTTGGAGAGAACTATGAAACATCCATACACCTCCCTGTTACGCTCAGTTGCGCTGATCACCTTAATCGCATGCTGTTGCGGCTTCAGATGGGGACTGGGGAGGCCAGACACCTGCCAGGAAGCACGTACGACCCTCAATACGCTTTCAACCATAACAGATCCCGCCAAGCGCACTAAACAGGAAGAATCCATACTCAAATCATGTCCAAATGGGGGTGCCGGACTTTTCATCAAAGCCCTGCAGGCGGAAAGAGTCTCAAAATCCGATGCCGCAATATCCCTTTATCGTGAGGCGCTGGAAAAAGACGGCACTATCGCAGAGGCCCACGGCAATCTTGGACTGATTCTGCATGACCGCGGCCTGAACGAAGAAGCATCGGTCGAACTGACCCAAGGATTGATGGGGCATCCCGATCCACGCTATCACTTGGCCATGGCTCAAATCCTGTGTGACGGCACGACCCCGTCGCTGGTGGTCTTTCATTATAGCGAAGCATTGAAAGCATATGCGGATGATGCGTCAATCCATGAAGGGCTTGCGAAAGCGTATCTTCAGCTTGGGCAATACATAAAGGCGGAAGAGGAATTTCTCATACTGAAAAAACTAAGACCCAAGGAAGGCAGGTTTAAGTTGGGGCTTGCCGATACCTGGCGCAAAGCCGGCCGTCTGGACCAGGCGATTGAAGAGCTGCAAGCATACATTGGCGCCAACCCCACGGACAAACAAGGGCACCGTCTGCTGGCAGAAGTACTGATGGAAAACGGCGACCGGGAAACGGCACGAAGGGAATACCTTCTGGCAGGTGTGGATGTAACCATAGATCCCGAAGATTTTGCCCTCAAAGGCGACCAGTACATGAAGGCCCGCGAATACGGTCAGGCCATCGGCGCGTACCAGACGGCGCTCAAGGGGCGTCCGGCCTGGCCGGAAATACAGCATAACCTTGGCAAGGCACAAATGGCCGCCGGTCGCGATGACGATGCCATGGTGACATTCACGGCGCTGATCAAGTCCGGCAGCAAGGATGGCTCACTGTTCCATGATGTGGGATTACTTCATGAACGTATCGGGCAACTCGATCAAGCCATAGACGCGTATCGCCTGGCAATTGCCAATGAACCGGATAATGTCAACGCTCATCGCCGACTGGCAGAGATATTTACCTGGCGCGGCAGCTTCACCGAAGCGGCCGGTCAATACCGGGAATTGATCCGTCTCAGAGGAGACAATCCCCTGTATCACCTGAATCTGGCCCGTGTCTATGATCGGACCAGGGATCAGAAGCGAGCTCTCAACGAGTATGAAACGGCGGTCAAACTGGATCCTGAAAACATCGAGGGGCACAGGGAGCTGGCAAGAATTTATCTGCTCAGAGCACAGGCTGCCAAGTCCGAACACCATTACAGGGAGGTTCTCAGGCTCAACAGCGAGGATGAGGCGGCCAGGAATGCGCTGATCACCATGTATGTCAAGCAGAAACGCTATGACGACCTGACTACGTTTGTAAAAAAGTGGCTGGACAAGGCTCCCGACGATCCGCAGCGCCACTATCGCCTGGGAATAGTTTACGAATTCAAGAAGGAATATAGCCTGGCTGTCAGCGAATACAAAAAAGCAATCGAGTTGCAACCGGATAACGCCAGAATGTTGTTCGCGCTGGGACGGACATATATGAAAACCGGGCTTCTATCCGAATCGCGGGAGATGCTGGCGGCAGCAAAAAAAGCGGACCCCGCTCTTGCCGGGCCGCAACTGCTTCTAAGCAGTCTGGATAACAGCTCTCGGCCCGTGAAAAAACAACTGCGTAAATCAGGCAAAACATCCGGTAAAAAGCAGATCATTCGCAATAAAAAAAGCCGGGCCGCCAAGAAAGCGGCTGTACGCAAAAAGAAATCGAAAAAGCGGTAAACCACGCCGTATGTTTCAGACCATTCCGCTATTCCGGTTGTGTTCACCAAGGTGCTCTCATTAAAGGCAATCCTGCAGTAAAGCATGCCAAAGGAGTCTCCCGACATGCATGACAAGCTAACGCACATCTTCTCCCAGCGTTCCTTGCATTGGTTTATGTTCATTATTATTGGTGCCGCTCTTTATGGTTTCACGCTGCACTACCCCTTTGTCTTTGACGACCGCTTCTTTTTAATAAAGAATCCGTTGATCAAAGATCCTGAAATGTTTTTCGAATTACTTGATATCGATGAGTTCTTATCGGACTACGTGCCACGGCTCTCACACCCTGAGCTGGCTACCAGCTTTGCCAGCAGGCCAATTGCCTATCTGTCGTTCAGCCTGAACTACCTGTTGGGGGGCAAAAGCCCCGTATTTTACCGTTTGTTTAACATTGCAGTGCATATATCAAACGCGATCATGCTCTATCAGCTGCTCTTGTCAATAATTCGCCGCAGAAGCGATGAAAACGGGGCGAACCGATATTTAACCATACCGTTATTCGCGGCATTGATCTTTCTCGTTCATCCACTGCAGACCCAGTCGGTCACCTATATCACACAGCGCTTCACTTCACTCGGCACATTCTTCTATCTGGCCACGATGTTGTTATACCTGCGGTCGAGCAGCGATGGTTCCGCTGTCGTCAGAAGGTTCGTCTACGTCGCGTCAGTTGTGGCGATGATTCTGGGGCTGCTGACCAAGGAAATTGTACTGACGGTCCCGATAGCACTTGTCATGGTCGATACCATCCTGTTGCACAAGCCCCTTCGTAAAACTCTTATACGATTATCGCCCCATATCGCCAGCATGAGCTTGACTCCCCTGATATTGCTCAATCTTGCCAATGAAATCGACAACAACCAAAATTTGTTATCCTCCGCAACGGATCTCGTCGGTGGAATTTACAGCAGATCCGAGTATGCAATCACACAGCTGCGCGCCATCCTTTCCTACTTCAGGCTGCTGGTGCTCCCCTACAATCAAAACTTTGATCCGGATTATCCACTCTACCAAAGCCTGTATCACCCTGAAATTATCATTTCAATCCTGGTATGGATCGCTTTTGTAGTGGCGGGTGTGCGACTGCTGCGACGACGTGAACGCAACATCTGCACCGACCTGACTTGTTTCTCCATCTTCTGGTTTCCCCTGTCAATTTCGGTATCCTCATCCTTCATGCCCATGTCGGACCTGATGTTCGAGCATCACAGCTACCTGCCGTCTATAGCCTTCTGCACCGGTATTGTCGCCTACCTGCACCATGTGGTAAATATTGACAGCATATTCTGGAGGAATGCGGTTATTGTTGGTCTATGCCTGGTGTCGCTTGTCTTTGGGGCATTGACAGTCAAGCGAAACCATATTTTCCATAGCCGCATCTCGGTCTGGAGCGACACTCTGAAGAAGAGCCCGAACAAGTTCAGGCCACACTATGCGATGGGCAAGGCCTTTTATAGATTGGGGAAGTATGATCAGGCCTTACTGCACTTAGTTAAGTCACTGGCGCTCAATCCTGATTATGTCGAGCCGTATGTAACGATCGGCGCCATCTATCTGGATCTGGAAATGCCGCAATCGGCGATTGAACTGTACGAGAGTTATCTGGCATCGCATCAGCCAGAACCAAGAATACTCATGAATCTTTCTTTGGCTTACATGACGTCAGGCAGGTTGCAGCAGGCGATCGATACCGTCAAACACGCCCTTAAACTCAAGAAGGACGATGTAAAAATGCTCATCCTTCTTGCCGAATTGAATCTGTATGCCGGCAAGATTCAACGGGCGCAACACCGCCTGGCACAAGCCAGGGAAGTGGACATAAACGATCCCGCCGTCGATATGTCCTCGCTACACAACCGCATACAAGGAATGATTCAATGGGCAATTGACAGAGGAGCCGTTACCAGTTCCTGACAAATCATGCCTGACTTGTCACAGCAGCCGGACAAGCAAGTGCGCGGTTGGCGGCAAAAGCGATGAGTGTCAAATAAAACCGGGGAGAGGCGAAACCGCCTGCTCCCCGGAAAAATATTATTGGCGGAAGAACATGGGAATCGAACCCACCAGGGAGATTTCTCATCCCCCTCACCGGTTTTGAAGACCGGGCGGCCCACCAGCGACCGTTGTTCTTCCGTATAGCAACCTTTTGTACTATGCCGCTGCTGATTCCTCAAGCAGTATTTCCGGTTCAGCCGCCATCTCCGGACAGGAGACAGCAGTCACATCACTTTGCGCCGGAACCATTCACATCGGCTTCAACCGGCTTGTTTTTCAATCCCTCCAGGTATGACGCAATTTCCTTTTTGAACAACGACTGGGATTTGTCATATTGGACATTCAATTTCAGATCATTAGCATTACCGCCACCGGAAAAGACCTTTATGCTGTTTTCCAGGTAATCGCTACATTCCAGCTCCCTTGAATTATCGTATTTTACCAGAAGTTTGCTACAGATGCCCTTGAACATGCTCATCAGCTCGGAAACCTGATCTGGTTTAATCGAAGTAGATTCCATGTGCATACTTTTGAAAAAGTAGGGATGATCGTCTCCGCCTACGTACAACAGGTCCGATTTGAAATTAACATCGTTCATCACAAAAACTATATTGAGCTTGTACTCGTAGCGATTCCAGGTGGGTTTTGCCGAACGCCCAAGCGCGTACCCGGCCAGCGCTTCATCATAATTATCGTTATTCGCAAGCAGCTCGATTGCATTGGGAGCAACGACAGACTTGCCGTTGACGAAGATATACCTTAAATCGTTATGCCAGGTAATACTTGAAACGCCCGGCATTTTCCTGATTTTATCAACCGCGGTGGCAACCGTATCATCAAGACGCAGGTTACCGACGATCGGCAGCAGTTCATTGTAGACCGGCTTACTATCATGTTTGAACTTCTCCTGCTCCGCCTTTTTCTGCATTTCGATGCGCTGGTTCTCGGCGTTATGCTTTACGCTCGGCATGTCCGGCAGTATATCCGAAACATGCCTGTAAATCGAGTGCTTGTCCAGTTTCTCTGAGTTGATGATAATAGCCGTAATTACCGCAACATTGGCATTCTCATGCTTTGCATATCCGAATTGAACCTTCTCGACACTCTTCTTCCGTGTGGATTTTTCCTTGAACGTAGACGTGTGTGCCCATTCCTGTCCGGCTTTTGACCAGACACCCGGCTTTAGCCCCTCGGCGGCAAACTGGTAGACCGTTACACCGGACTTGATGAGTCCGGAATTTGCATCGGATTCCAGGTACAGGTTCTCGTTGAGAAAAGCGGACGGCGGAGATGCGGCGAGGACAGCAAATGGCGCCGACACAACCATCAGCAGAAGGATCATCGTTTTTCTGATTAATACCATGCCTGTTCACTCCTCTTTGGCAACTGAAAACGGCAAATCAACCGCCGTGACTCAATAAAACCGCCCCCACCGGTACAATGGAGGGGGCGGTTTTATCAGCTTATCCGAGCCATTACTTGACAGCCAGTTTTTCTATCGTCACCGGGCCACCTTTAAACGTCACCGGCCCTTGGATGGTCGTAACGCCGGCATTGGGTGTGGAAAACAAAGCGTCATAACCGCCTTTTATCGTCACTCCGACCGGACGATCAAAGGATATCGGCAAGTCCGGCAGAATGATCGAACGGGCCTGAATGGTGCTGGGATGCAGGGCATCGGCGGATGCGGCGTCATAGGCCAACCGCAGGGTGGCGAAACCAGATGCGGAACCGTCCAGCAACTTGACCGGCGGGGCCGCATCGAAGTAGACCGTAACAGTTTTGGCAGAATTCACGGTCACGTTACAGGTTGTTCCTGAAACGCTGCCGCAACCGCTCCAACCACCAAAGGTGGAATCGGTGTCGGGAGTTGCCACCAGGGATACTGCCGGAGTTTCCGGAATCGACACGGGACTGCAGACTTCACCAGACACACAGGACATGGCGCCATTGACCTGTCCGCCGCCCGTTCCGGCAAAAGCCAGTGTCAGCGGGTATTGAAGTGTTATGGTAAGCGATTTTGTCGATGTCGCATCTGTTATGGAAATATTGCCGGTAGAATCCTTGAGAAAAGCATACAGGGTCTTTGCTCCGGATGTGCTGAAAACATGCTGGGTCGGTGAAGACGCCAACCATGTGCATCCGGCTGCATCATTTACTTCTGAGAGGCAGTAGCCGGCAACATCCGCGTCATAGCTGTTGAGGACAATTCCTGTCACAATCAGGCTGCTGGATGACGATGGCACGGTAAATTCGGAAATAGTCGGCGGTGTTGTGTCAGGCGCTTTACGAACAAAGAAATAGCGCGGACCGTCATTTACATTAGCTGTAAAGGTTATCAACTGGGCATCGGCGGCACTGTCCGCATTCGGATACCATTGCGGCAAAATATCCGGACTCATCGGAATGATTTTCACCTTGTAGTTTCCCGGTGGTATGGCGCCGACCAGGGCGATGGCAGCCGGGTTCATGTCATAGCTGAAATGGGTCCGGGAAAACTGCAGGACTCCGGCCGCGTCGTAGAACTCGGCCGTGAAGTGTTCGTACATCATCGGCATGACCGATGAATCCAGCGTCCGCAAGGCCACATTCAGACCGGCATAGGTTGAATCATTGATGATTGTGAGCGGAGTAACGCGTGTGTAAAGAGAACCACCTCCGACAGCGGAAATCGAGCCATTGAACAGATAAGTTCCCATTTGGGTCTGGTCGTTATCCACCAGGAACTGACCACCGTAATAGTAAGGTGGCGGGTTGGAGTTGAAATCAAGCGTACTGTCTATCAGGGTAATCATGCCGTTGATACCCGCGCCGTACCACTGTCCCGTCAGAAATGTAAAAGTGGTGTTCAGCATGATCGGAGTCAGATTTTTGTTGGTCACCGTGTCTGGGAGAAGTGAAATATCTATCCGCTGGTCAGCAGGCACCGCAATGGTGATCGGCAGGCTGGCGGAAACACCATCAGGCGCGGTGACAACCAGATTGGCACTGCCGTTTTCAAGAGAATAAACGTCATAATACCCCATCGTGTTCTTGTATACTCCCAGAACTGAAGGATTGCTGCTCGAAACCACGAGTTCACTGATAGACCGGCCGCTGCTGTCCAGCGCGGAGGGAACGACGACCAGCTGTTTCTGGCCGGTTACCGGAAGAGATAACACCGGTGTTGACGGATTAACTCCATCCGAATAGTTGAACACAAAACTGGCCGGGTTGGTGGTGGTTATAGTCAGTATGCAGCTGGTTACCCGGTCAACCGATGAAGCTTCATTGGAAGTAATCGTCAGATTATACATACCCGGAGTCATGGTACCGGTTGCAATCCGCAGCACCACCCCGCCACTTCTGCTGATCGGAACCGGTGCAAAGGAATAAACCGTGCCAACCGGCAAGCCGCTGACGCTGAAATTAATTCCGGCCACGGTTGTAAAACCATTGTGCAATCCGACATTCATGACGAATTCAGCATTCTGACCTTTGACGGCCTGTACCGATTGCGCCATCAGGTCAACGGTATAATTGGCGGAAGTTACCGTATATGAATTGTTGTTATTGCTCTCGGTAAAATCAGACACCACGATCACCCGGCCACTGCGAGCCGGATCGACGACAGTAGCCGCTATCGAGGTGCTGCTCCAACTGGTTATGGTGGCGCCGGAACTGGCTCCGATCGTTATTTTTCCTTGAACTGCTCCAAAATTGGTACCGGTGATGGTCAACGGGCTGCCATAGTTTCCGGAATTTGCAGAAATGGCTGTGATCTGGGGGACAGAGCCGACCGTGACAGTGGTTGTGGATGCAAACTGGATATCATCAATTACAAACTCGCCGTATTCTTCTTTGACAATTCTTAGTTTGACCAGTTTGCGGGCCGTAGCCGGAAAGGTAAAATTTCTGTTAACCGGTGTCGCTGTGGTTATGGTTGAGTTGGAAGGATTGACAAGCCGTTCCGAGACAAGCGCATCTGATCCGGTCTCCGTGTCGATGTAATCGACATAAATCGCGATTGTGTTGCCTGGGGGAGCGCTGACATTAGTCAGAGTGCATACAAAATTGAAGATCTTGCCGCCGATTCCGGACACATTCAGATTCTGGTAGATAACCTCCCCGTTATAACTGTCGGGCGGGTGCAGATTGGCAGCGCCAGCCACAAAGGGACTCCAAGTCGATGAAATAGCCGGATTGATATTCCACTGATCTCCGCCGGCGCTGAAATCGCCGTTTCGGGAAACAACATCGGCACTGGCATCCATAACCATCAAGAAAAGATTACTGAACAGAAAAATGAATAGAAGCATAACACCGGACTTGAACTTTCTCATCTGAAACCTCCTGTCTTGCAAAGCCTGCCATGAATAAAACTCAAATGAACCACCTAGCCTATGTTGGTTATACATCGGTTTTGATTACTGTCAATCTTCGGACGCCTGCCGGTGTTTAATTAAAATAGTGATTTCGCGTAGTTCTGAATGTCACTTGAACAATAGTTTCCAGACTCCGGCAATACCCAGGAGTGCCACGAAAGCGCCCATGAAGCGTTGAAATACGCCCCGGCCCAGCGCGGACAGGGTTGAAGCCACCTGGCCATATGCCAGGAGCGCCGGCAGTGTGCCGATACCGAAAGCAAGCATCATGCCGCCCCCTTTGATCGCCGAACCGCTGGTGGCCGCGGAGATCAGAACACCATAAACCAGGCCGCATGGTATCAGGCCCATTACAAGACCGGCGGGAAGCGCCGCCAGCACCGGGCTGTCGGCGCTGAAGCGCGGCAGCAACTTCCGCGAGACCCCCCATCCGGCGCTGTCAAGTGAGGAAATCCCGAGCGAACGTATGTTAAACAGCGTAAAAAGACCGATTGCAACCACGAACAAATTGGCTGCCAGGTACAGTCGGTCCTGATACGGCCTGATCGTTTCAAACATTCCAACCCGAACGGCAAATGCCGCCAGCAGCCCCAGCATCGCATAGGTGGCGATTCTTCCCAGATGGTAGAGCAGGTTGAAGAAGAAACGCTGGATCGCGCCGGAGTCCCGCCTGGAAAGCGCCAGCGCGGTCACGATCCCGCCGCACATCCCCAGGCAGTGGCCGCTGCCGGCCAGGCCGATCGAGAATGACAGCCAGAGCTCCAGCATCGGTTCAGGTTTCCAGCGCGCCGATCAGGCTCTTGACATCGTCCACGCCGTTTTCAACCAGCCAGGCCTCCATGTCTGCAGCAATCTTCTGGGCCGCGCCGGGGTTGATGAAACTGGCGGTGCCGACCTGAACCGCGCTGGCTCCCGCCAGCATGAACTCCAGCGCATCGGTGGCGTTCATGATCCCGCCGATGCCGATGATCGGCACCTTGACCGCTTTTGCCACCTGCCAGACCATGCGCAGCGCGACCGGCTTGATGGCCGGACCGGAGAAGCCGCCGGTGATATTGGCCAGCACCGGACGACGGCTGTTCAGATCGATGGCCATGCCGGTCAGGGTATTGATCAGAGAAAGGCAGTCGGCGCCGGCGTCTTCGCAGGCCCTGGCCATGGCGACCACGTCGGTCACGTTGGGGGAGAGCTTGACGATCAACGGTTTTCTGGTGACTGCGCGGCAGGCCGACACCACCGATGCGGCGCAATCCGGGTCGGTGCCGAACACGATGCCCCCCTGCTTGACATTGGGGCAGGAGATGTTGACCTCCAGTGCGGCCACCTCCGGAATCTGATCCAGGCGGCCGGCCAATTCGGCGTATTCATCGACGGTATTGCCGAAGAAGTTGGCTATGGCCGGAGTGTTGACCGAACGGAGGAAGGGTACCTTCTTCAGGATGAAGGCATCGATGCCCACGTTCTGCAGGCCGATCGCGTTGAGCATGCCTCCGGGGGTCTCGACGATGCGCGGAGTCGGGTTGCCGGCGCGCGGCTTGAGTGAAAGCCCCTTGGTTACGAAGGCTCCAATCGATTCCAGGTCAACATATTCGGCAAACTCCTCGCCGTAGCCAAAGGTGCCGGAGGCGGTCATGACCGGGTTGCGCAGCAACATTCCGGCCAGATTAACAGTCATATCAGGTTTCATCTCAATCCCTCCACTTCAGTTCGCCCGATTCAAAGACCGGCCCTTCGGTGCAGACACAGCGGAAATCCGGCGTTTCGGCTGAATGCCGATGTCCCGGAGCCACACACCCCAGGCAGGCGCCCACGCCGCAGGCCATGTACCCTTCCAGCGAGACCTGGCAGGGAATACCACGATCGGCGGCGATACCCGCCACCGCGTTGAGCATGCCGTGCGGTCCGCAGGCGTAGATGGTGGCCCTGCCCTGCAGCGCATCCAGCCGGCGCAGCAGCGCTTCTGTCACCAGTCCGCACTCGCCCAGCGAGCCGTCCTCGGTGGCGGTGTAACACTCCACCCCCAGGCGCTCGAACTCGGTGATGCAGAGGATATCGTCCCGCGTGCGGCCGCCGGCAAACAGCCTCACCGGCGACTTCTTCACCAGCTCCCTGGCCAGCAGGTACAGCGGAGCCAGCCCTACCCCGCCCCCCACGATCAGCTTTTCCTCGTCCGGATCGCCCATGTCAAAGCCCTTGCCCAGCGGACCGAGAACGTCCAGCAGGTCGGTCTCGTGCAGCTCGGAAAGCATCGCCGTGCCCTTCCCCACCACCCGGTAAAGCATTTCCAGGTAGGGCTGGGCAACCGCGCCGCTGTGGGCCGGAGTGTGGGTGCCGACGTCAAAGACACCGAAGGGACGCCGCAAAAGAGGATCGATGGCGCCGTTGACCCGCACCATTACGAACTGGCCGGGCGCGGCGGACGCGAATTCGGGAGGCGCGGTCATACGCATCCGCCAGTAACCGGGCGAGACCTCCGCATTGGAAAGAATCATTGCTGTGAACTGCATCTAGGTTGTCTCCTTGATAGTTTTTTCCATCAAAACCGCATTTTCCCTGGATTCGTAGTAATTCGTCCTAATACCGACCCGCTTGAAACCGAGCGCCTGGTAGAGCCCGATCGCCGGCGCGCTTGATTCGCGCACTTCCAGCGCCATCAGTTCGGCCCCCTTCTCATTCGCAATATCTAAGGCCTTTTCCATCAAAAGCCGGCCAAGCCCGCTGCCGCGCTGGTCAGAGGCAACCGCGATATCCAGGATCTGCGCCTCTTCGAACAGTGACATCAGGCAGACATATCCGGCGATTCTCCCATCCAGTTCGGCAACGAACGGATAGGAGTGCGGCGCCCCGATTTCATGCAGGAAATGTTCGCGCTTCCACGGCAGCGGAAACGATGATTTTTCAATCAGCAGAACAGCGTCAAGATCGGCTTCGGTCATCGGGCGTATGCAAGGTGTCTCGGGTGAATTCATCGCTGGACATAATATGTAAAGCGCGATCCGTTGTAAACGGTTTAATCCAAAGTTACGGATTGAAAGTAAACCGATTCGTCGCATGCAAATCACAGACTCTCCGCCCGCCTGTCACCTGAATACCATCTTTCAGGATAACCCGGCAGAGTAACCATTTCAGACTAAAAATAAATGAACGTTCGGGGGATTGCACCCTGTTACCGCTCTGTATAAAATAATTAAATTAATTTTATTATAATTAAGTTTACATCTCCACGGCTAATGAATCGGCTGGCTAATTGGATATAACCACGATCTGCAGCGGCGCATTATGAGTGACGCGCGGACCAAACACACTGGAGACGGTGCGGGGCTCGATTGGGCAATCCAGGTCACCAAGCTTTGTCTCGGCGCACTCTTTACCATGCGCGGAATTCCGCAGCTTTACTATGGACCCGAGATCGGACTCGTTTGCGCAAGACGAACGAAGCGCTCAAGTACGGGACGACCATCACTCTCTGGGCGGACAATCTGGTCTATGCGTTTCTGTTTATTTCCGGCGACGACGTGGCCTTGACCATCATCAACAAAGGCTACGAACGCATGCCGGTCCCGCTCCTGGTGGGTCTGAATCCGGACCAGGTGCCGCAACGCTTCTTAACCATGGTGGCCAACGAACTGGAACACTGGCAGACAAGGCTGCCGTTGCAGGTTGATAACGGTCAGGCGTTGCTGACGGTCGATGGCAAGACGATCGATATCTATTGCAGGAATGTTTGAGCGGATGGTGACTCAGGGGGATTGCGCGACGCCAATCCGGTTTGGCAGGCCTTTGGAAAAGATGGACTCGTAGGGGGTCAGCGACCTTATACGGTTGCGATGATGTTGCGGGAGGGGGATTGATTTTGTGTGGAAGCGTTAGAAGGGGGGCTAATCGGTTACCCAGTTGTATTGGGTAATTTAATAAACTGCCTCAGAATTCAGATTACGGACGAAATAGAAAAATAACAAGCAGCGTTATAGCTCCCCATAGCTCCCGCAAGCAGCGTCCCCATAGCTCCTCGAGGTCACTGGGATGCGGGGTAGCGCTAACCGTATCAGACCTTAGTGCAGCAAATGGATGTCTGGTCGCGTGATCAACGCTGACCCTTTGAGAGAAGAAAAAGGTCGAGTTACGGCAGGTTGCAGTGAAAAGCCGCCGGGAGTCATTCAATCCGGAAGGTTAAGGGAAATCTCCGTTTTCCCCTTGACAAAACTTATCATGGATGTCCCCAGAATTCCCGAGAATTCCCGGATTACGCTCTGGCCGGTAACTGTGACGTCAAGGTGCGCAATGCCTTGGCCCCAAGGTTCTTTAATCTGATGTGACCTTTAATGTTAAATAGGAGAACACGCATGTTCGCACCCACCGCAAGCAATAGAATAAAAACATACACCTCTAACTACAGGAATGCACTTGTGGCAAAGGGAAGGTTGTCCACAGGTGCACGAGTAACTGTTTTGTCATTTACAGTGATTTTCGTCCTTTGCACTTTCGTGCTGTTAACGCCTTTTTTAGCCCATGCTGGCTTTGAATATCAATATAGAGGAAATCGGTATGAGGGAGTTAGACCAAAACCAGTTGCAGGCTATGATATTGAGCTAATCTCAACGTTGGTGAGCAGCAATGAAAACTTTAACCATATGCCAGATCGATTAAAGATGAAGTTTTATTTGCCTAAGCCTTCGCAAGTTTACCTAACAGTTCGTGAATTAGACTACAAATCTTATTACTGGATGGACAAGATTAACCCTTCAGCCCCATGGTCACCTGGATTTAGCAATTGCTTCGAATGGAGCACTGAGGATGTTCTGAAACAGCTTCGTGGAATGAATATTGCGGACCTAGGTGCACTCGCTCGATTAGACAGGCAGGAGCCGAGTGCATTAGAACGTGTGGCTCCAATTATTCTCTATTCGTCACAACTCCCCACCAAGGCGGATGAGTACCTATTTACATTCAAGACTAGCGCTGATGCTCGGTTAAATTGTTCCATTTACAGAGAAGGAGGGACTTTAGCCTTGTATTCGATTAACCTTTCTAGACAACGAGGAGGTAGGCCCTTTGTTTTCCGATGGAATAGCTCCAAGGCAGCGAGGGGCGCTTATCGTGTTGTAATCAAAGGATACTTTCTGGATTCAAATGCTGCTATCGGCCAAGCCGTATCTTTTTACCACGAGCCGTTAGTTGGGAAATGAGAGTTGCTGTGGAGAAAAGCACACGTTTCATTCTTTTTATTCTATTTCTGCCAACGTTGTTGGTAGGAATGACTACTTTGATTCTAATGACGTGGCGCATTCCAAGTCATGTTCAAGTAGAACTCACAGTAAACCGCGTAGTTTTCAACATTTCAGGCAATGAATCGAAGCGGATATTAACTCCTATTCAAGTCAGGTCCGTGACTGCTGAAAAATTCGAACATCTCGAAATTCATCCTGAAAGACTTGAGATGGCAAATCCGGCGCAGTATCTCATAGAACAAGACCGTTATCCAGAGTCAGCCTGGACACTTTTAGCGTTTTCTTCTCCAATAGTGATTTCAGGTAAGAGTAAAGAGTTGCAACCGGCTGTAACTATAGAAAGAGATTCTCCGACTTTAAGCACTGTAGGAACCCTCGATGGTTTGTGGGGCCGGCCGGGTGCTAGGGTTACACTAGAAACAAACGAGTCCTCTTATCCAAACCTTACTATCAGAGTGGACGAGCAGCAATCAAACGCTGTCCTCACTATGCAGAAGCGATTCCTACTAATTTCAATTCAGGGCCAACTCAGCGGGATAAACCAGATACCCTACGAAGCAGATTCTCTAACCTTTAGGGTACGCCTTCCAAGTCATCATTCATCTGTTGAGATTACCGGTCAGCCCCACTCTCTTATACTTGCCGTGGTCGGTTCAAAAGACACAAACTTTTTCTCAATGGAAGAACTCCCAATCAGAAGCATTGACTTTACCCATCAAGAAGGCATTGGCGGGCCTCAGACCTCTTTGATCGGAGAAGGCACAATAACCTATCCGGACTATAGTCAGATTAAAACAGTCCGGTTTAAAGCTCCGGATTCTGTGGACCTCGATTATCTGGACAAATTTAGCATTACTCAAATGTCGCTGGATCCGATGGCAAAAGGGATACGGCTCAAGCTTCGTGGTGTCGCCGGTCTCCTGAAGACTGGTTCCAGAAAATTTCCGACAGACCATCGTTTGACATATCTAGATACATTTTGGCAGAGTCAAAAGTTAAGTGTCTTGGTTATCATTATTTCCTGGGTGATTACCACGACAGTCGGGATGTACAAACTTTACAAAGAGATTGTGCAAGTAAGGAGGTTATCGCAAAATGATTCTTCGCAAATGTAAGTATTACCCAATATTCCTTATGGTAATAATGTTGATGTGCCCGTCACCCATTTGCGCCCAAAATATAGATAGTCTAAAGCCTGGCATTGTCAAGATCATCGCCCAGAACAAACCCATTGATCCCCAGACCAAAGAGTTGGAGCGGGTTGGTACGGGAATCATAGTGAGACTTGAAAAGAAAGAAGCTTATATCGTGACGGCATCACACGTAATTGAGGGAGCTCAAAACCTTCAGGTCGTCTTCTTTACAGATCCCAACAATAAATTCTCTGCAAGAGAGCTTGGAACGGAGGGAGGTGAGGGCCAGGGAGTGGCGGTCTTATGCGTCGAAGGCATGATTCCCGAAGACTTACTGGTTCTGACTCTAGATAGATATGCCGAAATTGTAGTGAACGAAGAAGTGAGTTTCATCGGTTTCCCTGTCAATGCGGGCACTCCATGGGCAGTAGGACAGGGTGTCATATCGGGATTTAAAGGGAAGCAGATAACTTTTACAGGCGGTCCAGGGGAGGGGAACTCCGGTGGTCCCTTGATCAAAGGCAGCGACGTTATTGGCGTTATTACAAGTGCTGCTGGAATATATGGTTACGCGACACCTTCTAACGTTGTGCTTCAAACATTAAAAGGATGGAAGATCACAGACGATTACCAAATCTATTATGACCGCGTTCAGGAATATTATCAGCGTGGTGAGTACAAGCAATACATAAATGCCGCTGAAGATCTTTTGCTTAACCAAGCAGTTCTTGGCAAGTTGTCAAGCCAGGAACGGCTTAAGAAAGAGATTATGCTTCATGTCGAGATCGCATTTACCCTTTTGACTAATGGATATATCGACGGGATAGACAGTCCGTGGCAAAAGGCTCTTGTGCACGCAGAACAGGCCCGACTCGCTGCTCCTTCTTTGTATTTAAATCTGTTTCTGTTAGGCAATGCGACTGCTTATCAGGCTGAAGATATGTTGGACGATCCTAGCACTAAGGGTGCAGCCGTTGACGCAATATTCAGCACTGCCAAACAGGAAATTGCCAGCAAAGGTTTATCAGAAGACTCTAGGACGCAAGCAATGGTTCAGTATCATTATTGGTTTGGTCGGTCATTGGTCACGCTGAAGAACTACAATCGTGGCAAGTCTGAACTACAAGCTGGTCTTCTCCTAGTTAAAAGCAACATGCCACAAATGGACAAAGAGAAAGACAAATTTTTGTTTCAATTAGGTTACACTGAGTGGATGCAATCTAAGGACATTGAAGCTGCCAACCAATATTGGAAAGACATTACAGATAAATACTATGCCGGCAATATGTTTATATTAGTAGGTCTTGCTTACTGGGAACAAGGTAACAAGGCAAAGAATATGGGTAAATTAGAAAAGGCGCAAGAAAAGTTTAACGTCGCAGAAATCGCATTAGTTGCTGCCAAACAGAGCGGCCATACCTCTTATTCTGCGAATTTAACTTTGGGAGCTCTCTATTTTAGCCGCAATGATTACGTCAATGCAGCAGCTGCATTTGAGAACGCTATCCAAATGGACCATTCACAAGCTATTGCCTTTTACTGGGCAGGACGGTCTCTGATGAAAATACAAGGTCGATCGGGTGATGCGAGGAATGCAATGGAGCGAGCTGTCCAGCTTGACCCACAAAATGCTAATGCTTATTATTATCTCGCATTGATGTACGGAAAAGATAGTAATTACTTGAGTGCATATACTAAAGCGAAGAAAGCCATAGAGTTAGACAGCCACTTAACAAAAGCTTGGGAACTTCTGATACTGTCTATTGGCGTCTTAGCTGAATTAGAGAAACCTGGCAGTCCTGAGCAGATTACAAGGTACGAAGAAGCACTTATTACCACTTATAAAGGCATATTAGAGTGCGAGCAGCAGAAGGATGTGCCTAGAGTGAAGTCGTTTAATAAAAATAAGCAGCAAACATGGAAAAGTCTGGCATATGCCTATGCTGAACGAGAAGTTTATCTTGGCTTGGCACTAGAGTATATAAATTCTGCTGTGGAGGCTGAGCCAGCAAATCCATACTACTTGGACACAAAGGGATGGGTTTTAATCAAAACAGTTGAGTTATCCAAAGACCTTACTTCGGATCAAAGAAAACAGTTGCTCAATGAGGCTCAACAGTTTCTGAACCAAGCGATGATTTCTTTCTCTGCCGAAGACACTGCTGCGAAGGCGAAGAATTTCTACCATCTGGGTTATTGGGAAAAGCTACAGGGGAGGAAGGACAAAGCACGAGAATTGTTCTTAAAGGCACTTCAGCTTGATCCTTCATACGAGAATGCCAAGAAGGAGATGTGAACCTGGAGAGGCTTAAGGGGACGGGGGGCTTAAGGGGACATTCGGAAACCTCCGGGGTCAGGAAACCTCCGGGGTCAGGTTAGAGTTTCAGACATTTGTAACCTTAGGGCAATGTGTGGGGTCAGTCTTCCAAATTGATAAGATGGAGGCCAAACTTGCTATCTTGGAAGCCTGATAATCATATAAAAGGCACCCCCTGAATCAACGGATGCAAATACTTCCCGATATGCTCAGTAAGACGTCCAATCTTGCAAAGCACACTCAGGAGGTGCCCGATGGAACTGTACTCTGGAATCGATCTGCATTCAAGCAACAGCTTTTTGGCAATCGTAGATGAAAGTGGTAAGCGCGTATTCAAGGAGAAAACTCCAAATGACATGGCAACTATTCTCCGAGTGTACGAACCGTATCGCGATCAACTTGCCGGTATCGTTGTCGAATCGACCTACAACTGGTATTGGCTTGTAGATGGGTTGATGGCTGAAGGATACGCCGTACATCTGGCGAATCCTTCAGCCATCCAGAAATATTCCGGCCTCAAACATGCCGACGACAAGCACGACGCCTTCTGGTTGGCTGAGATGCTGCGACTGAACATACTGCCGACTGGCTACATCTATCCGAAGGATGAACGACCGATTCGCGACCTGCTCAGAAAGCGGGGGCACTTGGTATCACTGAGATCGTCGTTGCTTATCAGTCTTCAGAACATCATCACCAGAAATTGCGGCATGAAGATGAAGACCAACGACATAAAGCGCCTTCGTGAAAACCGTGTCCATCCACTACTGGCCGATAACGAGGATCTGGCTCTTGCCGGTCAGGTGAGCAAGGATTCAATTGACTTCCTGACCCGGCAGATACGGACCATCGAGACGTTCCTCGAAAAGAAGCTTGAGCTCAAGGATGCCTACAAGGGCCTCGTAACGTTGCCCGGCATCGGCAAGATTCTGGGGCTGACCATAATGCTTGAAACCGGACCGGTTACCCGTTTTGAGAAGGTCGGCAATTATGCCTCATACTGCCGGGTTGTCTCTTCGCAATGGACCAGCAACGGCAAGTCCAAGGGCAAAGGGAACAAGAAGAATGGCAACGAATGGCAACAAGTATCTTTCCTGGGCTTTCTCCGAGGCAGCGGAATTTGCCAGACGTTACGACGACAAGGCCAGGGCCTACTACAACCGCAAGTTGAGAAAGACCAACTTCATGATTGCGCACGCGGCATTGGCACACAAACTGGTAAGGGCATCGTACTACGTCATGCGGGACCAGGTTGAATTCATGCCAGAGAAGATTTTCACATAGGAACTGGCTGGAGCGGTGAACCTGCATTGGGGTTGGTAAAACCACTAAGCCTGATTGGCAGCCGCTCCACCCAGCATTTTATAACAGTTATCGACGTCTTTACTGCCCACGCCGTGAGCCACCAAGGGGCTGGTTAACAAACACTAGACCTGAAACAACCAATTGGACACGGCCTGGAACCGAAGTTTTTCTGGTCCGCGAAACGCGGAAGGGGCTGTTGAACCTCCACTACTTCGACAACCGCCTTGATCCTGATGGGTGACTGGTGCAGCAAGGGCTGACATTGAAAAAGATAGAAATAACGGGAATGGTAACGATGCCGGTGACTGAAAACAGCAAGGCTTGAAAAAACATTTTTTCTTGCATAGGGAATGTTTATGCCGTTGACAGCAGCCATTTAATGGGAGACCCCGCACCTTGACCCTACGTATGGTCGGCCCGCATGACGGTGGATGATGGACTGATAATTCTGCTTGAAATGAATATTATTCGGACTATAATACGAACAATACAGGTTTTGTTCGGAGTGATATATGTTTGAATCGGTAATCGTTGACCAGAACCCACATTGGGATGGGACCCTCTACCAGGAAGGGGTCTCACGCGGCATTCTCGGTAAGGTAAAGGGATATCTGGATCTACCCCACATTATCGCGCTGGTAGGTGTGCGTCGGTCAGGCAAAAGTACGCTGGTGCGGCAGACGATTAACCACCTGATACGCAACAAGGGGATCCCTCCTCGGAATATACTATTCCTCAATCTGGAAAATCCTCAATTCAGCCGTCACCGTAACGATGTTTCCTACCTTGAGCGGGCCTATGATGATTACCTGAAGCTGGTTGCACCGGTGGGACCGGTTTACTGCTGCCTGGATGAGGTGCACTTCTTTCCTGAATGGCAGGTCTTCGTCAAGGCAAAGTACGAGCAGAAGGGGATAAAATTCATTGTCACGGGTTCCAATTCGCACCTGCTCACATCGGAGTTTATCACCCTCCTTTCCGGTCGGGCGATGCCGGTGGAGGTGTACCCGTTTTCTTTCACGGAGTTTATCGCAGCCAATGGACTGAGCATCACTGACGCAGTATCACTGACCAAACAGCGTAACCGGCTGCGCAAACTTCTTGACGACTACCTTCGCTTTGGCGGGTTCCCGGAGACCAGCGCGGTAGACCTGCCGGAAACAAAAAAAGAGCTTCTGGTGATGTATGCCAGAAACATCCTCTACCAGGACATAGCACCCCGGTTCAACATCAAGAAAGCCGTTGATCTGGAGAATCTCTTCTTCTACCTGGCGTCGAATATATCCTCGCTTTACAGCTTCAACAAGCTGGCGGCGCTGGTTAGTCTCAACGATAAGACCGTGAAGGAGTACCTGGGCTATTTCAGCGATGCCTATCTGATGTTTACCCTCGATTCCTTTGCCTTTTCCGTGAAAGAGCAGATCAAAAGCCCGAAAAAAGTCTATGCCATTGACACAGGGATGGCCGGCGCCGTCGGATTCAGCTTCAGTGAAAATCTTGGGCATCTCCTGGAGAATCAGGTTTATCTTGATCTAAAACGCCGGGGTCATGAGCTTTACTACTACAAGACCGGCAATGGCCTTGAGGTTGATTTTGCCTGCTGTACCGGCGGCAAGATAACGAAATTGATCCAGGTGGTGCATACTTTGGGTGACGAGGGAACACGCAACCGCGAATTGCGCTCACTGATCAAGGCGCTGGAAGAGACCGGATTGGATCGAGGTGAGATCGTCACCTATGAGGATGAGGAAGAGCTTTCGGTTGACGGTAAAATAATACGGCTGATCCCGGCTTTCAAATATCTGCTCAACATAGAACCTGTCTGAAATGCAGTTGTGCGTGTACAATTTCTTAATTCGAAACATCACAAAGAATTTGACATGAAAAGGTGCTCAGCATCGGCAATCTCATGATTTGACAATCCGAGCCTCCTGGCACGAACCTTCCACCCCGCGACTATCTTGCCTACCCGGCTGACAATCTTCTGTGCCTGATCCATTCCAAGACGATAGTATTCAGCTGTTTCCAGCCCGACCGCCATATCCGGCTGTCGGGTATAGAGATCCAGGGCCAGGACATGTTCATCTTTCTTGAAGGATGGGTTCATGTCAAAGGCCGGGGCAAGCCGCCAGCCTGAAGGAGTCCTGATGAAACCGTGATTGCGTAGATGGTCGTCGCGGTTAGCGGTAGCAACGTTGAAAACAACCCTGGTAAAAAGCTCTTCAAGGTCACGGGGAATATGATCAGGCTCGCCCCAGGTGGCGATAAACTCGGCCAACTCCAGATAACTGGCATCATCACTGTCCTGATGTCCGGTCATGGTCATTGCTGACGCAAAAAAACGCCTGGAGACGCCGACCCGGTCAAAACGTTGCACCATGAACGTGTGATAGCCGGTCCCGATCTGCATGAGACGGGAAGCGGGAACGTTGATCCCGCATTCCTTGGCAAGTTCCTGAAGCAGCATTTCCCAAAGCGCGACATCGTAATCATCGTCGGCTGAAGGGAACTTTGCGATCCAGAGACTGCCATCCTCATCAACCAGATTGGCTTTCGGGCGGGCGCCGCCAAGCGATGAACCGGGAGCAACCAGAACCTTCAGCCACTCCCTGATCTTGTCCAGGTCATCCTGCTTCTTCCTGGTCAACTCAAAGGCCACGGCCTGAAGCTCGGCTATCCGGGCAACCGGGGGCGCCGAGCGTGCTTCATCAGCAAGAAAGGCTTCTGCGTCCGGGTGGCTGAATCGGAGTGCCCCCATGCGGGTACAGTCCTGGACCCCCAGCAGGAATTCCCATGCTCCGAGTGTTCTTGGAGTGCGGCCCTGTTCCCTGGCCTCAACTGCCTCCCGGCGTTTCATCAGAACCTGGCCCCACCGGTCGGGGCAGGAATCCATGAAAACCCCGAAGTTGGCATTGCCCGGATAGAACTCGCCGGCAGTCAAATCCAGTTCCGGATCAAGGGGGAAGGCATGCGCCTTCTTCAACCAGACCGGGTCATAGGCAAAGCGCACACTTCCCCTGTCTCCGCGGAACAAAGTGCCGATCCGCTGCAAAGGGCCGAATGATGGATCGTCAAGCCAGACCCAGATCTGTTCGCCTTGTACTTTAGCCATTTGATCCGCCAGGTTGTTGTAGCTTTTTGGGAGCCCTTTTCCTGTGGGGGAGTGCTTCATCCTGGAGACGCCGGCCCAAGACATCTTCCTTGGCAATTACCCCCAGATCCTCAACCAGTCCCAGGACACGCAGCACCTGCACGTATATTCCCATGGCAACGGATGGGTCGCCATTCTCCACTTTGTAGAGGGTGGGACGCGATATGTCCGCCCTGGCACAGACCGTTTCCATGGAATAACGTCGGCGCAGCCGTGCATCCTTGAGACGCTGCCCCAAGGCTTCGAGTTCCTTAGCCGAAGACGGATAGATTGTAACGGTTCTCTTATTCATAGCGATAATTATTATTTACATATAGCCTTAAAATGTCAAATATAATTATCGTTAAAATTTGACGGCATCATCAGTTTGACGGTATCCGCATATCGTTCAAACGCGATCCAGCGCTCCAGAATGTGCCGGACAGAGACCGGATCGATGAAATCTATTCTGCTGACGAAATCCTGATCCACGTCCATGACGCGAGGGAATACCGCAGGGTCCTTGTGGTTGGAGGGCAGTTTCAGCGAGGCAATGTATTCGTTTTTGTAGACACTCGGAATGATGATACGGCAGACACAGGCTGCAACAAGTTCCGCGTTCATCATAGGTAGGTAGGTTAAGCGGGGCTATGACTTCTCATTCCACAAATCGTCATTGTCAGTCCATGCAGCAGCGTGTATGGCTGGCCACCGGATTTGGATTCGATGTCGCACCGGTAAAACTCGTTGAAGATATTTCTCAATTCGCTGCGCGAAAAGTTACGGGCCTGCTGTACCGTCTCTCCCAGAAAAAACGAATGGATGTTAAGCTCTTTGCCGATATCGGCCTGGGGCATTTTCTTGTCCATCAACTCCCTGACTCTCCATAACTGACGGAAATGGCGTGTCAACGCGCCAATCAGCATGGGGGCCTCTTCACCATTCAGAAAAAGCGCATCCAGACTCTTGATCGAGTTGGGCAGATCACGCAATCCCAGGTATTTTGCAAGCTCAAAAGCACTGAAGGCCTTGCTGCTGCTGGACATGGTGCGCACATCATCGATTGTTATGCGTGGTTTCGTACCGGCGTAGACCACCAGTTTCTCGATCTGGGACGACAGTTCCTGGAGGTTGTTTCCGATCAGGTGCGATAACAGCTCAGCGGCAGCGGAATCGATCGGTTTTCCATGGACGCTGGCTTCGCCTTGTATGAACCCAGCCAGCTTGTTATCATAAAGCCGTTTATACTCAATCAGTTCCCCATGCTTCTTCAACTCAAGAAAGAACTTTTTACGCTGGTCAATTTTGCTGCCGGTCAATATCAAACAAGTACCAGCGGCCGGATTCTTGATGTAGGGCAACAGAACTTCAAGCGCATCAGCCTTTAAAAGTTCGGCCCGTTTTACCAGCACGGCCCGTCGATCCGCGAACATCGGCAATGTCTGGGCGGCATCGAGGATATCCACTCCCTTTGATTCGTTTCCGAAGAATACGTTGAGGTTGAAATCCTTGAGCGAATGGTCGATGGCCCGCTCCAACAGCATGCGCACCGCCCGTTCCACCAGAAACGGCTCTTCTCCGTACAGATAGCATACGGTGGGGAGATGCCCTTTTTTAAGCGATGTTTCAAATTCCAGTGGAGTCATGCTTAAAAGTTCTGCTCGACAGCCGACACAAACTTACCGGCGATGATGTGCGCCGCTGCTTCAAGGGCGCTTTCCTCGGCATTTCGCTGCAGGGCGAGGTTAATATTGGTAGGATAAGTTTTGGATGCCTGCAGCATGCCTTTCCAGAGCGGGGCAGCCTCACCCCGCCGGTACAGTTCTAGTTCAACATCCAGCGTCAGGCGGATTTCACGGGCTCTGTCCTCCGAACTGTACGATACCACCTTGGTGGTATACGACACCAGCCGGCCCTTGACAAAAAGATCGGCCGATGCCTCGCTATCCGCCGCCACCAGGCCTCTGAGCGCATGACTTTCATCATACAGGGCGCGACGCAAGACTGTCTGGGCGGTCGGACTGACGCTCTCGTTGCCGATGAATGGCACCCATATTTTCTGACCGGTGACAAGGCGATCCGAAGCAGAGTTGGTCAACTGATAGCCACAACCGCTCAATACCCATACCAGGGCCGGGAGCAACAGCAGACGGAAAAACGCTCTGAATGCCATCGCCCTACCCCACCACGATGTTGACAAGCTTGCCCGGCACATAGATGACCTTGCGAACCGTCTTGCCTTCCGTGAACAGCAGCACTTTCTCATCGGTCAGAGCAAGCGCCTTAAGCTCTTCCTCGCCGGTTCCGGCCGCAACCGTGACTTTCGAGCGCAGTTTACCGTTGACCTGAACGACAACCAGTAGTTCTTCGTCAACAACAGCGTCCCGATCGTACTCGGGCCAGGCTGTACCGGACAGCGGCACGGTATTGCCCATGTGCTGCCATAACTCTTCGGTTATATGGGGCACGAACGGCGCCATCAGCAGAACCACGCTCTCGAGAGCCTCTTTCATTACCGCGGAAGAGCGGGACGCTGATTGTTCATAGGATTGAAGTGTATTGAGCAGCTCCATTACCGATGCGATGGCGGTATTGAAGTGGAAACGCTCTTCAACATCTTCGGTTACCTTTCTGATGGTTTTATGCACCGCCCGGCGCAAGCTTCTCTCTTCCGGAGTCAGGGATGCTACATCCACCCGGCCTGCTGCCCTGATGGCGTCGAGGTGCTCATACACCAGCTTCCAGATGCGGTTGAGAAAACGGAATGATCCGTCCACACCCTGATCGTTCCAGTCCAGATCTTTTTCCGGCGGGGCCGCAAAAAGGGAGAACATTCGGGCCGTATCTGCGCCGTACTTTGTAATAAGCGCATCCGGATCAACGACATTCCCCTTGGATTTGCTCATCTTGGCCCCGTCCTTGATCACCATCCCCTGGGTCAGCAGGTTGATGAAAGGTTCGTCGGCAGCGGTATGCCCCAGGTCACGCAGCACCTTTGTAAAGAATCGGGCATAGAGCAGATGAAGCACGGCATGTTCGATTCCGCCAATATACTGGTCCACGGACATCCAGTGGTCAACCCGTTCACGGTCAAGGATTCCGTCCTTGAAATCCGGGCAGCAGTATCTCAGGAAATACCAGGAGGACTGTACGAAGGTGTCCATCGTATCTGTCTCGCGGCGCGCGGCTTTCCCGCATTTCGGACAGGAACAATTGACGAAGGAGTCCATCCGCGCCAGAGGGCTGCCGCCTTCACCGGAGAATGCGACATCCTTGGGCAGTACCACCGGCAGGTCTTTTTCCGGAACCGGGACCACCCCGCAGCTGTCACAGTAGATCACCGGAATCGGGTTGCCCCAGTAACGCTGACGTGAAATGCCCCAGTCCCGCAGACGATAATTGACCGTTTTCGAGCCATGTCCCTCGGCCTGCAGAAAATCGGCTATGGCTTCCTTGGCCGCATCGCTCTGCATGCCGTCGAACTGTGCCGAATTTACCATTATGCCGACCTCGGTAAAAGCCTGCTGCATGGATGCCGGCTCAAGCGCGGTGTCAGGCGGCTGGATTACAACCTTGAGCGGCAGGTCGTATTTCTTTGCAAACTCGAAATCCCTCTGATCATGGGTCGGCACAGCCATAACCGCACCGGTGCCATAATCCATCAGCACGAAGTTGGCCAGAAAAATCGGCATTCGCGCCTTTGTCAGGGGATTGATACAGTAGGAACCGGTAAACACGCCCTCTTTTTCGAAGTCATCGGCGGTACGTTTGATGCGGTCGGTCTTCTTGATCTTCTCGATAAAGGTGGATACCGCCTCGGCCTGCTCCGGAGTGGCAAGTTCGGTTGCCAACGGATGTTCCGGAGCCAGCGACATGAAGGTAGCGCCAAAAACCGTGTCCTGCCGTGTAGTGAATACACGGATCGCTCCAGTGCCGTTTTCAATCGGAAAATCAATCTCGCAACCGAAACTCTTGCCAATCCAGTTGCGCTGCATGACCAGAACCCTCTCCGGCCAGCCCGGAAGCTTGAAAGTGTTTTCCAGCAGCTCCTCGGCATAATCGGTGATCCTGAAAAACCACTGGTCCAGTTCCTTCAGGTTTACTTCGCTGTCACAGCGCCAGCAACCGCCGTCCTCAACCTGCTCGTTGGCCAGAACCGTTTCACATTTGGGACACCAGTTGACAAAAGAGGTTTTCTTGTATGCCAGCCCACGGGAATACATTTCCAGAAAGATCTTCTGCTCCCAGCGATAATAGTCAAGATCACAGGTCGCCAGTTCGCGCTCCCAGTCATAGGAAAGACCCATTTTCTTGAGCTGTTTGCGCATATAGTCGATGTTTTCATAAGTCCAAGTAGCCGGATGGCTCTTGTTCTGGATTGCCGCGTTTTCCGCCGGCATTCCAAAGGCGTCCCATCCCATCGGATGCAGTACATTGAAGCCCCTCATCCGCTTGAAACGTCCGATAACATCACCGATCGAATAGTTTCTGACATGGCCCATGTGGATACGGCCGGACGGATATGGAAACATCTCCAGCAGGTAATACTTCTCTTTATTCTTATCTTCCCTGGCCTTGAAGGTTTTTTCGCTCTCCCAGTTCATCTGCCATTTCTGTTCAATATCTTTCGGCGAGTACTTCTCTTCCACGGCGTATTCCTTTCTCCACGGTTTAATAATAAGTTTCTATTGCATTTGCTGGGGACGCCAGTCGGATTCCTTCTGGTGACAACGCTCACAGGCGGCCGGGTCCTTGACACTGAATGCCATGCTGAACCCGTGACAAACTCCGCAGAATTTCCCCTGATCCATCTCTTTCATCACCCAGCGTTTATCGGAATTTCCGGAGGGGACTACTTTGTAATGACAGTCAGTGCAGACATATCCTTTTTCAGAATGCGGTTTATGGCTGAACTCCACATTTCCGGTATTGGGTGAAAGCTCGTAGCGAATCGTCCTGGGGTTGGACGGATGGCATTTCTGGCAATTGGACTTGACTCCGAAAGCGGTGCTGTCGTCATGACAACTGCCACAGGATTTGCCCTGTTCCATCTGGTTCATGCTGAAACGTTTGTTTCCAGGTCCGGGGGTGTAGAGAGCCGGATGACAATCCTTGCAACCGTAGGCGGCGATATGCGGGGTATGACTGAACACCGCACTACCGGGACGGAAGTGGACCTGTTTCACAACATGGCACTTCTGACAATCAGCCTTGACCCCGAAGGCCGTCTTGCCGTCATGACATGCGCCGCAGGAGTTTCCCGCTTCCATCGAAGCCATGCTGTTACGCTTGCTTGATTTTCCGGCAATGAATATGCCGTTATGACATTCGGTGCATTTGAACATGGGCACATGCACGGCATGCCCAAAGGTGGTATCCCCGGTTTCTTTCACTTTGAACGTAACATCCACGGTGGATTTATGGCATTTCTCGCAATCGCCCTTGACACTGAACACAGTTGAGCCGTCATGGCAACTCCCGCATGATGCGCCCTTTTCCATCTGGGCCATGGTTACGCGGTTATTGTCAGGTCCGGCATTATAGGGCTGGTTATGGCAATCGTTGCAGGAGTAAACCGTCAAATGCCGGTCATGGTTGAAACGCGCGTCATTCGAAAACAGTATTTCTTTAACAGCATGGCATTTACCACATTGCTTGACACCAAAAGCGGTTTTGCCGTCATGGCACGCGCCGCAAGACATTCCTTTATCCATTTCAGCCATGCTGTAACGTCTTGAAGAACTTCCGGAGCCAACTATAGCGTTGTGACAATCACCACAAGCAAACAGAGAGCGGTGCCGGGTGTGGTTGAATAAAACCTTCCCGGCATTTTTTATGGAAAATGTAACATCAGCAGGATTACCGATGTGGCATTTTTCGCAATTTCCGGTAACCCCGAATGCGCTCTTAGTATCGTGACAGGCACCACAAGACTTGCCCTTCTCCATATCCGGCATCGTAAACCGTGTACTGCGGGTTCCCCCGATAAAAATCGCACTGTGGCATTCATCACACTTGAAAAAACCGAGGTGCGAAGTATGGCTGAAGCTGGCATTAAACGCCTTGAAAGAGATATTCTTCACATTCTTATGACATTTTTGACAGTCGCCTTTAACCGAAAAGGCAGTTTTACCATCGTGGCACGCGCCACAGGATTTCCCTTTTTCCATGTCAAGCATCGTCTGACTTACCCGGTTTGGTCCGGGGATAAAAAGCTTGTTGTGACAATCCGAACAGGAAAACGACATGTCTAGATGCACTTTGTGACCGAAAAGCGAACCTCCGGCCAGCGTAATGTCTCCGACCTGATGGCATTTGACACAGTCACCCTTGACCGAGAATGCTGTTTTGCCTTCATGACAGCTTCCACAGGACTTACCCTGCTCCATCTGCAGCATCGAGTAATGAGGATTACTCCGGTTGGTCTTGAACAGCCCGTCATGACAATCAGCGCAACTGTACATGCCCAGGTGTTTTTTATGACTGAATACAAGTGCTCCGAAATCAGGGATCGTAATCGTTACCGCATCAACCGGATGACAAGTGGAGCAGCTGCTGAGTTGCGGCGTACGGGGATTGCTTTTATTATGGCAGGCGCCGCATGACTTGCCTTTTTCCATCTCGGCCATCGTCACCACGGCGTTGTTTTTACGTAAAATATGATAGATGCTGTTATGGCAGGCGGAACAGTTATTACCGGTATTACGAAGGTGGTTTTCGTGTTCAAACGGTACTTTGCCGGCGTTAGTGGAATTGAAATATATGGTCTTCATGAAATCCGCATGCAGACAAACCGGAGCTGTCAGCAGGATTCCAAGCACGACCATGATTAGTGACACGTTCATCCTTTAACCTTTCCAAACACGAAAAGAGCCTGAACAAAATCAGGCTAATCCACCATGCATGATGATTTCACTTGAGACGCGCTGTAACGGTACCACACGGTCTACCACGCCGGTGGCAACCGCTTCGCGCGGCATTCCATAAACAACCGCGCTCTCTTCCGACTCTGCTATGACATAACCGCCGTTTTTCTTGATCGCGCAAACCCCGCGACTGCCATCGTTACCCATGCCGGTCAGAATTACCGCTGCCACCCGTTTTCTATAGATACCGGAGCAGGATTCCAGCATCACATCAACCGAAGGCACATAGCGGTCTTCGTCAGACGGTTCAACAATTCGCGCAGTCACCTGGCTTCCGATAACTTCAAAGATCATATTTTTGCCGCCGGGAGCAATCAGAACCCTTCCCGGAAGAACCAGATCACCATCAGCCGCTTCCTTTACATCAAACACCGAACTCCTGTTGAGGCGGTCGGCAAACGCCCTGGTAAATCCGGAAGGCATGTGCTGGGACACAACGATGGAAAATGGATATTTATGCTTGAATGCGGAAAATATCTGCTGAAGCGCCGGCGGTCCTCCTGTCGATGAGCCTATCGCCACGATATCAATAGTCTGGCTTTTTACCATGGGGATTATACCGGTATGAGATATGTTTATCACCGGTGGTTCGGGCTCTGCAATGGATCTGGTACGCAACGCCCCACCCGGTTTCCATGACACCATCTGGAGCACTTTCTTCTGCAGATCCTCCTTGATTGAAAGCAGGTCAATTGAAGCGGTACCGCTCGGTTTTGCGACAAAGTCAAGAGCACCCAGCTCCAATGCCTTAAAAACCTTGTCTGCTTCGCTCAAAGCGCTCACTACAATTACAGGAAGCGAAAAACGGGTGGTCAGGATACGCAATAGTGTGAATCCATCCATCTTGGGCATCTCAAGGTCCAGGGTAACCAGATCCGGCTTAAGTGCAATTACCTTTTGAATCCCTTCCTCACCGTTTGTTGCATACCCCACAACCTCTATGGCCGGCATATCTTCGAGCATCTTGGTAATGCTGCGCCTGCTGAACGCGGAATCATCAACAACAACGACCCTGATTCTTTTCATAGGGCCCCCCCGGGAAACACCCGATCCGGCTTTTGATAAATCATGTCGTTTTTAAAATGCCGCAACGTAAAGAGTGTAGTGACATTCATCAAAGATTCCGAATGCCCCAAAAGCAGGAAACCACCGTCGTACAATGCATTGTGGAAGGACTCCACAACCCGTTTTTTGGCGGCCCGGTCGAAATAGATGATCACATTACGACAGAAGATGATATCCATCTTGCCGAGCATGTTCATGCGGCCGGTGTCAAATAAATTGAGATGACTGATTGTTACCAGTTTACGGATTGAATCATTTACTTTGTAACCATCTTCCTGGGGTATGAAGAAACTCCGCAGGTAATGGTCTTCCGTGGTACGGAACGATGCCTTGCCGTAAACGGCACGCCTGGCATGCTGCAGAACTCTTTGACTTATATCCGTACCGATTATTTCAATATTCCAACCCTTGAGTTCCGGAATACTGCTCAACAGCATCGCGATTGTATACGGCTCTTCACCGGTTGAGCAGCCGGCGCTCCAGATGCGCAACGAACGATTGCCCCTGGCACCCTTGATTTTTATGATTTCTGGAATGATCTCATCCGTAAATGCCTTCAACTGAAATGATTCGCGGAAAAAATAGGTTTCATTTGTCGTAAGCACATCCATAATATCCATCAGTTCCTGATCTTTATTACGGTTGTACTTTAAATAATGATAATAGTCGTAGAATGACAGGAGATTTAGATCGTTCAAGCGTCCGGAAAGACGTTTTTCCAGTATATATTTGGAGTCTGAATCGAAATAGATACCGCAGTGACCATAGATACAATCACGGAGCAGGCAGAATTCGTCATCGGACATCGTGTGTCCATTTGAAAAGTTAAAAGACATGGATACCCTAATTGTTTTTTGTACTATGGATTTCCAGAGACATGCGGGCCTGGCGCACAACATCGGGATCTCTGCTCTCAAGCGCTTGCTTAATGAAGGTCAAAGCTTCCGGTGTACAGATTGACTCCAGCATCTGGAGGCATGTAATCATCAGCAATCCTTCAACACGCTCGCCAAGTCGCTTTACTATCTCCATGGTGCTTTCCGGGGCAATCATATTAATTGCTTTCATGGCGGCACACTGTACCCAGGCATCCTCGTCTTCAAGTGCTTTTTCCAAATCCTCGATGGCGCTCTTTTCCTTCATCTGCCCCAGAGCGCCGGCCGCGGCTATGCGAACATCCGGGCATTCATCCGCCAGAGCCATTTTCAATACCTGGGACACAGTTCCGGCATTCAGTGTTCCAATCGCGGACACGGCTGCCCTGCGTACCTGGGGATCTTCATCATTGACCAACAACAGCAACCGTTCGCTTTCGCCCAACGAGGCAAGCAGAAGTGAAGCGTAGCGGCGATGGCTCGGCACTTCGGAGTCACTCAAACGACGGGAAACCCCCAGAACCGTTTCACGATCGAGCAAGGCAAACACCTGCAGGCTTGCAACAGCAGCCGAGCAGACGTCCTGACTTGCATCGTCAATTAATTCCACCAGATCGGGTATCGATGAAATCAGTCCCAGCTTACCGACAGTAACCGCCGCGGCTTTCCGCACACCGGGATAGTTGTCCTTTAAAGCGCTTTTAACCATATCACCGTATGCGGCATAACCACATTCGCCAACCAGCACACAAAGGGCAGCACGGGCATTTTCATCAGAGGTGGAATAGCGGGCAACAATCTCGGCCACACCTTCCTGACCAAAACACTTTAGCGACAATAGTGCAGCTACTGCAAAACGGTCAACAACAAATGTTTCAATAAGCAATGGCACGAATCTGATATCTCCAGTGACATGACTGCACCAGATCAAAGCATCAATAAGCACCGCGTCACGGCCATCAAACAGTTCCAACAGGCCGGGAACGATATCGCTCCCCCTCATACCCCTCAAGTGCTCCGAGATTAATTTACGATCTTCATGGGAAGCGCGGTTGTTGATTCTGAAAAGGGCTTTTATTGCCGCGGCGCGAGCGCTCTTTTGCCGGCATGATAAACCGCACAACAGAAATAATACGGACTTTACATCGGAAGTATTCCCCAGATAGTCATAAACAGCTTTGCGGAGAATATCCTGATCCGCAAGCTGAAGAATCTCATCCGGCACGGATCCGCTCGGAGCGAGTTTGCCCAGGGCCTCAAGTGCGCTGAATCTGAACAGAACCGATTCGTTGGAGACAATTGCGTTTACCAGTGACGTTGTTGCATTGGAGTCCCCCAGTGCGCCGAGATGTTCGGCCGCGGCCGATGCTACATTCACATCGGAGTCATTCAACGCATTCAACAGTGGCTGGACAAAGACCGGATCTCCTATGGCGCCCATAACATCAATAATAAACTTCCTGACATCGGTGTCCGCATCCTGAACCTTTTTGATCAATGGAACCGCAACGGAGGAACCAAGCCGGATAACAGCTTCGGCAGCGGAATTTCTCAGGCCGGCATTATCTTCATTTCTGAGAAGTTCAAGCAGTTTTTCGATTGATGCTTCATCGGGCGCGGAGCAGATAAAAATTTCAACCGCTTCCTTGCGAACTCGCCAGCTTGCATCACCCATGGCAGTTATGACAATAGCCAGGGAATCATTCAAGGAAACACCCTTAAGCGATTTAAGCGCCGAACGCCGTATTTCCTCGTCTTCCGACAGAAGTGAGTTTTCAATTTCCTGAAGTTTCATATGAAGTCAACTCCGAAGATACAGGGATTGGTTTCTGGTATTACTTGGTAGACTTGCTCATATGATTAGAGAGAGGAAGATCACTTGAACCTAAAAGCGAATCGACATTCAAAATCATAAAAACCCGCTCGTTAGACAGACAGACCCCGACCAGATATTCCATGCCGACATCGGATGACAGTAGAATCGGTGGTTTAATATCACGGGCCGGAACTGTTATAACCTCCATTACGTCATCCACCATCAACGCAAGCATCTGTTTTGCAAGCGATACAATCAACAGCTTGCCGGTTTTGATATTTTCACCGGCGGGCATGGAGAAACGCTTGCGCATGTTCATCACCGGAATGACACTTCCGCGAAGGTTGATTACACCATCGAGAAGTTCGGAGGCGCGCGGAAGGCTGGAGAGCTTCTGGGGAAGGAGTATTTCCCTGATCCGCATGATATCCACTGCAAAAAGTTTGTCCCCCAGGCTGAAACATGCCAGCTGGATGTCATTCAGATCACCTTCCATGACAGTTTCCACTCTGATCGTCTTTTAACAATCTGTTGATTTCTTCAATGATCATGGCCGACTTGAACGGCTTGTGCAGATAAGAATTTGCGCCACAAAGCATACCCCGTTCCTGGTCTTCCCGGGATTTTTTGGCGGTCAGCATCACTATCGGCAGTGTCGAGGTTCGAGGGTTTTGCCTGATGTGCCGGCAGATCTCGAAACCATCAATGTCCGGAAGCATGATATCCAGAAGAACCAGATTAAAATCTTCCGTAGCCAGCTTATCAATCGCCATCTGACCGTTAAAAACTCCGACTACTTCGAAACCCTTTATCGTCAGAAGAATAGTCTCAAGCTTAAGAAGGCTTTCTTCATCTTCAACAACGAGAATTCTCTTTTTCAGCATACGGCTCCCCTCAGCACAAATGAATATCGGCAATACTTTCAAGGTTCAGAATTATCAACAATCTGCCATCGGAACGGCCAATTCCGAAGACAAAATCACGATCAATCCCTTCAAGAATTGCAGGCGCGGGTTCAACAGCATCCTTATTTATTCTTACCACCTGAATCACCTCATCCACCAGCAGTCCACTGAATGAGTCGTTGCTTTTTTTAATGACAACAATTCGCTCTTTACCGGTCAGTTGATCACGAACCAGACCGAGCCGCAAGCGCATGTCGATAACCGGAATAATCGTGCCGCGCAACGACAATACCCCGGTTACAAAGGCCGGAGCACGGGGAACCTCGGTAACTTCACGCGGTTTGATAATTTCCTTGATATCCATGATATTGATGCCATAAAACTCATCGGAAACCCTGAAACAGAGAAATTCCAGATCAGATGCCGCTTCGATGATGAACTCCTCATCCGCAAGCGCTACTTCTTCATCACATCCGGCAGCACTTCTGCCGGCCATGATGACTTCAATCGGATCCCTGACAATGTCCGGCTTTTCAGGACCCGGAGCAACGGAGAATATTTGCGTTTGCAGGGTATTATAATCAGGGGTGATTGGTGTAATTATGTTTTTAAAAAAATCTGTATCATCCGGATTCGAGGTATCTTCCATGGTCTCGGGGTTCGCAGGCATGACGACAGAGGCCGGGGTTTTTCGCGGCAATGGGTTCTGTGCCGGTTGCGCCTGGGATTGAAGGGATTTTTTTCTTATTTTAGCCAGATCCATGTCCGTACCGCCTAAATCATCAGTTCGTCTTTGATTTCGTTAATAACATCCGAATCTATCAGGGCCGCATCGCTTCCAAAGGCCACCAGCAGTGCGTTGGTCGCCATGGTATTTATTTTACGCGGCACTCCGCCGGTAAGTTCATGTATCCGTTGAACTGCATCAGGAGTAAAAAGACCGCTGGATCCACCGGCAGCCTCAAGCCTGAAATCCAGGTACTCCATAATTTCATCCAGCGCAAGCGGCGGCAGGTGATAATGCAGCGAGATTCTCTGCCTGAGCGGCTCAAAACGGCTGGTGGACATCATCTGCCTGAGTTCCGGCTGGCCCATGATGACAACACCAAGCAGATTGCGGTCATCGAGCTGAAAATTTGTCAAAAGTCTTATCTCGTCAAAGACTTCACCGTCCGTGATCATTTGCGCTTCGTCAACAATCAGAACCGGACAGATGCCATCCTGGTTGGACGAATACACCGCGGTATGTATTTGATCGATCAGGGCATCTTTTGCGTCAGCCGGCTGCTCTACATTCAGAATCCTGGCAAAGGTGCGCAGGAACTCCATCGCGTTGAGACGCGGGTTTACAATGTAGCAAAACCTGTAACCGTCTCCGAGGCGGTCCATCAACGCACGCGACAAGGTTGTTTTCCCGCAGCCGATTTCGCCGGTAAGCACCGCGATTTCACGTTCACGGACGACAAATTCCAACCGGGCCAGAGCTTCGTCATGGACGCGACTCAAAAAAAGAAAACGCGGGTCCGGTGTCTTGCTGAACGGTTTTTCCCTGAATCCGAAATAGCTCTTGTACATGATTGTCAGTTTCCTGAGCGCATCGTTTCGTTGACTATTCCACCGACGTCAAGAACGAGAATTGTGCGTTGGTCTCCAAGGTCGGCGGCGCCGGATATTCCTCGAAAACGTTTGAACGCTTCTCCCAGCGGTTTTATAACTATATCCTGTTGACCGAGAAGATCGTCAACCACGATACCGAGACGTTTCTCCGCGACTCCGACAACAACCACATAGAATTCATGCGGCCTCTCAACGGAACGGCTGATGTCAAAGTAACGCTCCAGCCGCAATAACGGCAAGGTTGACTCGCGTAGCTGTATTACCTCTTTACGCTCAACCGTCATGATTTCACGATCTGTCATCAGCAGTGATTCGAGAACCGAGGTAATCGGGAGAGCATAGGTCCTGCCGCTGCAGCTGATTATCAAGGCCTTGATTATCGCCAGTGTAATCGGCAGCGTGATGATGAAGCGGCTTCCCTCTCCTTTGCGGGTCTCGATATCCACCATGCCTGATATTGCGGCGATGTTGTTTTTAACGACATCCATTCCGACTCCACGGCCGGAAACCTCGCTAACCTTGTCAGCCGTGGAGAAGCCGGGCAGGAACAGCAGGTCAATCGCCTCACGCTCGGACATGGAGCTGATATCGCTGACCAATCCTTTCTGAAGCGCCTTGTTTTTGACCTTCTCCACGTCAATGCCGTTACCGTCATCCTCAACCTCGATAACAACGTGGTTACCCTTTTGGAATGAAGATATCCGGATCGTTCCCTTTTCGTCCTTGCCGCGAGCAATGCGGGTTTCGCGTGACTCGATGCCATGGTCGATGGCATTGCGAATGATATGCATCATCGGGTCGGAGATGTCCTCGACAATCAGTTTATCAAGCTCAGTATCGGCGCCGAAAAACTTCAGTTCGACTTTTTTACCCTGTTCCCTGGATATCTTGCGGACTATTCGTGACATTTTTTCGTACAACTGACCAACAGGGATCATGCGTATTTCCATAACCCCCTTCTGCAGATCGGTAAGCTTGCGTTCCAAACCTTTGGCAGCCTTGCCCAGCTCGATCGCCATGCGCGAGTAACCTTCGTTGCGCATCTTTGCAGTGACTCCCGCAATGGTAGAGTGCGCCAGCACGAGCTCGCCCACGATGTTCATCAACTCATCCAGCTTTCCGATATCCACACGCACCGTTCTGCTCATGCTTTTGGCGCTCAATGCTGTCTCATCGCTTGCTGGAGCCGGAGCAACCGCCGGCTGTTGAACGGTCACACCTGTATTAATATCCGGAACCGGTGGCGGGGCAACAAAGGTTGATATGCGAGGAAGCTCGGAAGGTGTCGGGTTAATTGCGGCTGTAGAAGCCCCCAGTTGCCTCACCGAAACCGCATCGCTCTCCACCATGCATTTCAGGTCAGCAAGCTGGCGTGTTGATCCGAAAAGAATATCAAAGTCTATATGGGTTTCGATGTTCCCGCCCGCACTGGGTAATGTGCTGACTACTTCTCCGCAAGTCTTGAGAATATCGGTTACAGACGACAGTTCCTGATCAAACGTGCATAAGTCAAAGGAAGTGTGGACATTGAAAATAGTGCGGCCCTTGGAGATATTATCAAGCAGTCGATGCTCTTCATATTCCGTCAAGGCTCCGGTCACCTGTTCGGATAAGCCGAGAGACTCCAAAGGAGAGCTTCCGACAGTTTTTTCAGGAGGTGCAAGACGGGCATTGATCTTTGAAATGCACGCTGCAATTTCATCGGACTTGCTGTGGTTCTCACCATCGGAAAGCGTTCTCACAAGAGACGTCAAAAGGTCGTGAGAATCAAACAGGACCGGCATCAGTTGCTGATTCAGAGGAATTTTACCCAACCGCAACCAGTCGAGCAGGTTTTCCAGATTGTGGGACAGTTCCGAGATCTCGGTAAAGCCGAACATCCCCGCCAGGCCCTTCAAGGAATGGGCGCCCCTGAAAATGGAATTAAGTATGTCAGGATTGAAGTCACCGCCTTCAGCCATGTCGGAAAGGTCGGCCAATTCGGTTCCGAGCTGTTCAACTATTTCCTCCGCCTCAGCTAGAAAATCCTTGATGGCCTTGTTATGTGCGGTTGTGCCGTGATCACTCATATGAATCCCTGACTGGAATTTAATGGACTTTATACAGATACGACTCGATCAGTTTCTGCAGATGCGCCGGATCAAAAGGCTTGATCAGATACTCGTTTGCGCCGAGAAGTTTACCCTTTTCTATATCTTTCGCACTACCCTCGGTTGAAATTATGAAAACCGGAATATGGGTATAATTCGGGTTGTTGCGAAGATAACTGATCAACTCCAGTCCATTTATGTCCGGCATGTTGATGTCGGTTAGTATCAGGTCAACCTGCTCTCGCGGCAACAGCCTCAGCGCCTCAAAACCACTGCAAGCCTCCACGACCCTGAAGTCACCAAGAGGTTCAACTATTGATATGAGCATGGCCCGCATCGCTGCCGAGTCATCTGCAATCAAGATTGTTTTTCTAGTCACGCGCTAACCCTTTCTTGCAGTCGTCTTTCCAATAAAGTTTTTTCCATCACAATTCCGGCCTGAGACAGGAATATTGCCAGAGAGTCAGTGTCAGGAATAGGGTCTCTGCCAGGCAGGTTGTCGCCATATAAAAATCCGATTAACCTTGATTGGCTGACTATCGGGCCGACAAATACCTGTTCCGGAACTCCACCACCCAATTGATCGAATATCCGTTTGTCAACCGCAGTCAATGCCGGCTTGAATACATCAGACTGCCCGGTCAGGTGGGACTTCTTAAAAACAGAATCCGCATCCAATGGGAAATGAATTGCCCGGACTCTTTCGTCACCGCCTGCCTTGCCGCCTGAAATACCAAACTGTCCGGAACCGTAGACGATGCTGTTCTCCACCGTGAATACAATCGCCCGGTTGAAAAACTCGGACGCAAAACGAAGCACAAGCAGAAGAACGCCACCTTGCAACTCCGGGTTATTAAGCTCTTCCAGCATGCCACGCAGTAACGAAAGCCCACCGCTATTGGCGGCGGATTCAGTGGAAGACGGAACATCCTCGTCATCCCCCATCTCGATACGCAGTTCATCGCCGAGATTGTAACGTTCCTTGCAACCGGCAAGATCCACGGCATCCGTCGTGTTTCGAATATTAAAAAGCAGCTGAGAGATAAAGTTTTGCAGCAATGTCTGGTTGTTGATTTCAACCCGCCGTGGTTTCAGCAAAAAAGGATAACCTGCATCATGAACTTTTACTTCGGCATCGGCGTGATGATAATCCGAAATTACGATAATCCTGAGATTTTTGAAATTATTATGCAGCAGTTCAAGCAGTTCAATTCCGCCCAAAACACCTGAACCGTCCATTTTGGGCATGATCAGGTCAATCACGACAATTGGCAGATCTCCGCCGCGATGAAGTGTATCAACCTTGATCAGGGTATCTTCACTACGGGTCAGCGCATGCACTACAAAACCGAATTCTCTCAATCCATCGGTGATTGCACGCAAGGTGGGTCCGTCATCGTCCACCACAACAATCGACTGTTTCACCTCATCCGGCCTGGATGGTTTGGAACCGCTCGCATCCACCAGATCAAAAACAAGATCGGCATCATCTTCCATGGAACCATCAGCATCAAATCCACTTTCGGCGGCATGGCGTTTCTCGTCAAGAATCCTGGTCCCCTCCATCGCCAGAAACTGCGGATTCAAGCCCTGGTCAAGCATGAACTGCAACGGATCCATCATGGTACCGTCTATGGTTTCCATCTCGTCCTGAACCAGGAATTTAAAAGAACCTTCCGCCCAGGCAAAAAGCGAAAATACTACATTCTCGATTTGTTCACGCACGACCTCTTCTACAATATCCTGAGATACGCCGAAATTCTTGACCAGGATGACACCCAGGCGTTCGCGGAAGCCCTGTTCCTGCTGAACAGAAAGTGACTTGCGAAGCACGGCAATATCAATCACCCCTTTTTGGATCAATACCTCGCCAAGACTCTGCTGAAAAGTACTGGATGATGCCCTGACAACCTGCCCCTTACGGAAATATATCGAACCATCCCTGCCCCTGCTGCTGAGGGAAAGGACTCCGGTCTTCCTGCTGAGACTGACAATCTGCAGAATTTCTCCGAGTCCGAGATCTTCGAGGTTACCTACCAGGCTCATGCGGGACTTTTCCTAAGTTGAACAAGGATTAAAAACTGACGAATAGTACCGTAACACTCCCCACAAAGTAAAGCCTTTATAGGGTTGATCATGTTCTGGAACCGGCTGATTTCGCGCGGGATGAAGTTGATGTTTTGTCCCTGCCACGGAACATGATTCGCAGGGGAACGCCATCAAAACCGAAGGCTTCCCTGAACTTGTTGATCAGATAGCGTTCGTATGAGTAATGGATGTTCTCGGGCTGGTTTGTAAAGATCACGAAGGCGGGAGGACGTGTGGCAACCTGGGTGGCAAAGTAGAATTTAACCCTGCGGCCGTGCGAAAGTGGGGCATGGTGAGCGTCGGTAGCCTCGTTGAAAACCTGCACCAGCTCGGAGGTGGAAACCCGCTTGCAGAACTGCTCCATTACGGCATCCACGGTGGTTATGATCTTGCCGGTACGTTGCCCGGTCTTGGCGGACACACAGACAATCGGCGCATAGGCAAGATATTTGAACCCGGTTCTGATCTTGTCGATGTAAATCCCCAGGGTGGCATTATCCTTTTCCAGGACATCCCACTTGTTTATCACAAAAACGCAGCCCTTGCCGGCCTCATGGATGTATCCGGCAATACGCTCGTCCTGTTCAGTGACCCCTTCCTCGGCATCGATCACCATCAGAACCACATCGGCCTTTTCAATGCTGCGCAGCGCATCACAGACGCTGTATTTTTCCAGCTTTTCCGTAGTTTTGCCCTTGCGGCGGATACCGGCGGTGTCGATCAGAACGTAAGGTTTTTTATTGCAGACAAAGGGTGTATCAACCGAATCTCGGGTGGTGCCGGCGGTCGGATTGGCCACGACCCGCTCATAACCGAGCAGCCGGTTCACGAGAGACGACTTGCCGACGTTGGGACGCCCCACAACGGCGATACGCGTTACGTTCTGCTCGGCATCGGCGGCATCGGCCGGTGGAAAAACCTCGATGATGTTTTCCACCAGGTCGATCACGCCCCGGTTGTGCTCGGCAGAAATGGTGTACAGCTGATCCACTCCCAGCGAATAGAACTCCATCGAATCATTTTCCAGCTTTTCTCCATCGACTTTATTGACTACGTAAAAGACCGGTTTTTTAACTTTGCGCAACATACCGGCCACTTCGATATCAGCCGGAGTCAGGCCACTTCTGGCATCCATCATGAAAATGATCACGTCGGCCTCGTCAATGGCAAGACGGGACTGTTCGCGCATCTGCTGCAGCAGGCGGTTTTCGGTTACCGGCTCGAATCCGCCGGTATCGATCAGGATAAATGGTTTTTCAAAGCGGGTGATATCGGCGTAATTGCGATCACGTGTCACACCGGGAGTATCGTCCACGATGGCGCGACGATGACCCAGAAGACGGTTGAAAAAAGTCGATTTACCTACGTTGGGGCGACCTACAATTGCTACTAACGGTTTCATTCGTACCCCAGTTCTCTCAGTTGGGAGGGACGCTCACTCCAGTTTTCCACTACCTTTACGAACAGTTCCAGAAACACCCTGGTGTCGAGCAGGCGCTCGATGTCCTGGCGGGCCTGGCTGCCGATCCGCTTCAACATCTCGCCGCGTTTGCCAATGATGATCCCTTTTTGCGTTTCCCGTTCCAGCATGATCGCCGCCGAAATGGCGATCACCCCGTTTTCGCGCTCGATGAAACTCTCCACCACGACCGCGGTCGAATAGGGAATCTCGTCACGGGTCAGGCGAAAAACCTTCTCGCGGATCATCTCGGCCACAATGAACTTTTCCGGCATGTCGGTCAGGATATCATCCGGAAACATTGCCGGCCCTTCCGGGAGGTAGCCGGTGATCACCGAAACCAGGTGTTCAACCCCGTCGCCAGATC
>MGZK01000030.1:4137-34798 GCA_001802125.1 Geobacteraceae bacterium GWC2_55_20 | reverse complement strand
CGCCCCTCCCCGGCCCAGCTGCTGGGCTTTTCCGACTGGCTGGCATCCAGCGGCGACGTGCGCACCGGCGACAGCTTCTTCTCGCTGACCAGCCAGGAGCGCCAGGGACTGGGTCTTAACCTGTGCGGCGCGGCCAAGCTGACCTGCTGCGTCAGCCCCACCGGACACATGTACCCCTGCGCCTTTCTGCAGACCGATCGTTTCGAGGCCGGCGACCTGCGCCGGAACAGTTTTCAGGAGATCTGGGACGGATCGGAGATATACGAGTCGTTCCGCAACCTGCGCATCCACTCCTGCGAGGAGTGCCAGCGCTTCGACCAATGTCACGGTGGCTGTCCGGCGGTGGCCTGGCACCTCAAGAACGACATCAACGGCGGCGACCCCGAGTGCCTGGAGCGTTGCGTGACATCAATTGCCGATAACCGGCTGGCGGAAGCGGCGTAGAAATATGACGACGTAGGGGCGAATCTTGTATTCGCCCGGTTTATTCGCCCTGTCTTTTGGCGATCACAGGCAAAAGCGGGCGATCACAAGCAAAGCGGGCGATCACAAGGATCGCCCCTACAGTAAAATTATCCTTTTAGGAGCTACCACCATGATGTTTCCGAATCTGTTCTCACCCCTCAAAATCGGCACGGTCGAGGTCAAGAACCGCATCTCCTTCCAGCCTCACCTGACCAACCTGGCGGTAGGCAACCTGCCGAGTGAGCGGCAGATGTATTACTGGGGCGAGCGCGCCAAAGGTGGCGCCGGCCTGATAATCACCGAAGAGCTGACCGTCCACCCGACCGACATGTCCTACGAGAAACTGATCGACGTATACCATTCCGAGGTAATCCCCGGTTTCAAGAAGATCACCGACTACGTGCACCAGTACGACTCGAAGATCTTCGCCCAGCTGAACCACAACGGTCAGCAGGGAGACGGCAGCATCTCCAGGTTGCCGGTCTGGGCACCGTCGCCGGTTCCGGACGTGCTGTTCCGCGAGGTACCCAAGGCGATGGAGCCGGAGGATATCGAGGAGGTAACCCGCTATTTTGCCAAGAGCGCCATTCATGTCCGCGAAGGCGGCTTCGACGGGATCGAGATCCAGTTCGGCCATTCCAGCCTGGCACGCCAATTCCTGTCTCCGCTGACCAATCATCGTCAGGACGAATACGGCGGGTCGCTGGAGAACCGCATGCGCGCGCCGCTCAAGTTCATATCGGCGGTCAGGAAAGCGGTCGGCAACGACTTCACCCTCGGCATCCGCATGTGCGCCGACGAGATGATCCCGGGCGGCCTGGACCTGGCCCAGGTGCAGGAGATCTGCGCCCGTTTCGAGGCCTCCGGTCTGATCGACTTCATGGACCTTTCCATCGCCACCTTCTACAACCTGTACCTGGTGGAAGGCTCGATGCACACCCCGCTGGGCTACACCATACCGCTGGCCGCCGGCGTGCGCGAGCGCATCAAACTGCCGGTCTTCTGCACCGGGCGCATCAACGATCCGGTCATGGCCGAGAAGGTGCTGGCCAGCGGCCAGGCCGACATGATCGGCATGTGCCGCGCCTTGATCTGCGACCCGTTCCTGCCCAAGAAAGCCCTGGAAGGTCGCATGGACGATATCCGCTACTGCATCGCCTGCAACCAGGGCTGCATCGGCCGCATCGGCATGAACAAGGCCCTGGGCTGTGTCCAGAACCCGGCCGTCGGCCGGGAAAAGGAGTGGGGCGAAGGCACCCTGACCAAGGCCGGCGTGAAGAAGCGGGTTACCATCGTCGGTGGTGGTCCAGCCGGCATGTGGGCCGCCAAGATGGCCAATCGGCGCGGCCATCAGGTCACCCTGATCGATCGGGCCGAGAACCTCGGCGGACAGGTGATCACCGCCATGAAAGGGACCGGGCGCGACGAGTTTGGCGTCATTATCCGCAACGAGAAGAGCCAGATCGACAAATCCGGCGTGACGGTGAAACTGGGCATGGAGGCGACCACCGAGCAACTGCTGGCCGACAAGGCCGACGTGGTGATCGTGGCCACCGGCAGCAACCCCAAGAAGCACCCGGTCGGCGGCGCCGACGGCCCCGCGATCTTCAATGTCGTGCAGGTGCTCAACAACGAGGCCGAACTGGGTGAGAAGGTCTGTCTGATCGATTATGACGGCCACCAGCGGGCCACCGCAACCGCTGAATTCCTGGCAAACCAGGGCAAAAAGGTGGACATGATCACCTCCAGTCTGTTCATCTGCGCCGAACTGGGACCAACCCAGGATCTTTACTCCTCAAGACAGCGACTGCTGCAGAAGGGGGTCACCTTCACCCCGGATATCGCCGTGATGGAAGTCGGCGGCGAGGCGGGCGCCAAGACGGTCAAGGGTTTCAACGTCTACTCCAATGTCTGGAACGAGTGGGGGCCCTACGACTCGATCGTGCTGGCCATGGGACAGCAGGTTGACGATGCGCTGTACATGAGCCTGAAGGGCAAGGTTCCGGAACTGTACCGGATCGGCGACTGTGTGTCTCCCCGCAAGGTCGATATGGCCATCTGGGAAGGACATAAGATCGGGAGGGAGATCTGATGGGCATCAACGGCAAAATCCTGGTTTTTGTCGATCTTCCGGGCGGCGAACTGGATGAGACCGGCCGGGGCCTGCTCTCCTACGGAGCGCGACTGGCCGGCATCCTGGATGCCCCCTGGGGAGCGGTAACCGTGCCACAACCCGACAGCAGCCAGTTGGACGCGTTCGGCAGCTACGGCACTCCGACCATAACCGCGCTGCCAGACTGTGAAGCGCTGCTGGATACACCGGCGCTGCTCGGTAAAGCTCTGGCCAGGGCCGCGCGGGAGGAACTGGCTCAAGTCGTGATCCTGCCCCACAACGACCTGGGAACTTCACTGGCGCCGGCCGTTGCACAGGAACTGGACGCCGCGCTCATCACCGAACTGGTCACCGCCCGGCAGAGCGAGGACGGTGTGCGCCTCTCGCGCCGGGCGCTTGGTCTGCGCATCGCCGAAACCAGGATCTGGGACGGTTCCCGTCCGCTGGTGGCAACGGTGCCGCCGCGCTTCCTGAGCCAGGTGCTGATGCCGACCGTACGCTCCACCACACCGGCTGTGGCTGTATGGCGCTCAGCTGCTCCGATCACGGGAGCGGCGGCAACGGTGACCGGCCGTATTCCACCCGATCCGCAGACCGTGGACCTGACCGAAGCGGAAGTGATCTTCAGCGTCGGCAAGGGGTGCGACCCGGCCACCTTTGAGCAATTCAAGGAACTCTGCCGCCTGCTGAACGTTTCCTACGGCGTTACCCGCCCGGTCTACGACCTGGGCTGGACCGGATTCGAGCGCATGGTCGGCCAGACCGGCCGCACCGTGACCCCCAGGTTGTATGTGGCGCTGGGTATCTCCGGCTCGATGCACCACGTGGGCGGCATCAAGGATTCCCGCCGGATCGTGGCGGTCAACCTGGACTCCAAGGCCCCGATCTTTCCAAACGTAGACGAAGGGTTCGTGGCCGACCTGAAGGAGGTGCTGCCGCGCCTTCTGACACAGGTCAAAGCAGCCAACGGAGGTGCGCCATGAGCAAGAATTATCAGGCAATCGTGATCGGCGCCGGACCGGCCGGCTCCTCGGCCGCGCTGACCATGGCCCGCGCCGGACTGGATGTGGCTCTGGTGGAACGGGGCAGTTTCCCGGGTGAAAAAAACATGTTCGGCGGCCTTCTGCACCGGATGCCCTCCCTGGAAAAGATCTTCCCCGATTTCTGGGAGCGGGCGCCGCTGGAGCGTCACATCATCAAGAAGGGTGTCACCTTCATGACCGGTGACTCCAGCTTCAGCACCACCATCGAGGCCGGAAGTTTCGACAAGCCGCCTTACAACGGATACACGGTTTTCCGTCCTCGTTTCGACCGCTGGCTGGCCGAAGAAGCCGTGGCTGCCGGCGCAACCCTGATCACAAGCTCCACCGTAGACCAGATTGTGCTCAAAAACGGCAAGATCGCCGGCGTCACGATCCTGGGACGCAGCGGGCAACTCAACGCACCGGTGCTGGTCGCCGCGGATGGTGTGCTTTCATTCACCGCCCTGAAAGCAGGTCTGCGCAAGCCGACCTTCGACCCAGCCCAGATGGCGGTCGGGGTCAAGGCGCTGATCGACATGCCCCGCGAGATGATCGATGAACGCTTCGGACTGGTGCGCGACCAGGGTTTTGCCAACGAGTTCGTCGGCTGCACCGAGGGTGTCCGTGGTGGAGGTTGTTTCTATACCAACTACGACTCGCTCTCGCTTGGACTGGTATTCCACCTGGCCAGCCTGCGCACCAGCGGCAAGACCCCCTACGACCTGCTGAACGCCTTCATGGAGCAGCCCCAGGTGGCCAAGATGATCAGCGGCGGCAGGCTGCTGGAATACTCGGCCCACCTGATTCCGGAGGGGGGCTACGACATGATTCCGGAGCTGGTCGGTGACGGCATCATTGTGGCCGGCGACGCGGCCGCGTTCTGCAACGCCACCGGCCTGAACCTGGAAGGGATCAACCTGGCCTCCCACTCGGGAGTCGTGGCCGGAGAAGCGGTGATAGCCGCCCACCGGGCCGGCGACTTCAGCAAGCAGGGGCTGACCGCTTACAAGAAGCTCCTGGATGAGAGTTTTGTCATAAAAGACCTCAAACAGGCCCGCAATGCCCCGCACATGCTGCACAACAACCGCATCTATCATGAGTACCCGGAGATGATGTGCAATTTCATGGAAAACATCTACAAGATTGAAGGAATACCCAAGCAGAACGTTACCAAGCTGTTCCTGAAATCGGCCAGGGAGAAGGTTGGATTAGGCAACCTGCTGGCGGACGGTTTCAGCGCCTGGAGATCGCTATGAATATCGACGAGATTTTCGACAACACCAGCTTCACGATCGACCGTGAAGCCCATATCGTCCTCAACTATGAGATCTGCACCGGTTGCGATAACCGTGGCTGCGTCAACTCCTGCCCGGCCCGCTGCTACACCTGGTCGCAGGAGGAGCAGAAGATGACTTTCGTGCATGACGGCTGCCTGGAATGCGGCACCTGCTATGTCGTCTGCCACAAAAACGCCTTCACCCGCTGGCGTTATCCCCGGGGTGGCTTCGGAGTGGCATACAGAATGACGTAAAAACCGTTATGAAGTAGGGGCAAATCTTGTATTCGCCCGGATTTCAACGGCGGGCGATCACAAGGATCGCCCCTACAATCGCGAAAAAGGAATATTCCCATGCCTGACAATAAACTCGACATACTGGTCCTCTTACGCGAGACCAACGACCCCCGCCCTCCGGCGCGCGTCACCAGCCGCGGAGCGGGCATCAGCGAGCGCGGCCTGCGGCGGATGCCGAACCCGGCCGACCTGGCGGCGCTGGAAGAGGCGCTGCACCTGCAAGACACTCTGGGCGCAAAGGTGACCGTGCTGGCCATCGGCCCGAAACGGCTGGACGACACGCTGCGACTGGCCAGTTCCATGGGGGCCAACCGCTGCATCCGTTTCCATGAGCACGGCCTGGAGGGTGGCGATGCAACCACCGACGCCCGGATCCTGGCGCGCATAGTAAAAATCCTGTCACCGGACCTGCTTTTCACCGGTAGCCGCCTGGTGGATCGTGGTGACGACCCCGCACCGGCCCTGGCCGCCGCTGCTCTGGACATGCCCTGCATCGGCGCCGCCGTCTCGTTTATCCCGAAAGGGAAGCGGGTCGAAGCCCAACGCAAGTCGGACCGGGGCGCGCGCCAGAACGTCGAAGCCCCCCTGCCCTGCGCGGTCCTGTTCGAGGAGGTCCGCACCCCCCGTTATCCATCCGTCGATGCGGTCACCCGCGCACTCTCGGCGCCGGTCGAAGCATGGCATCTGACGGACCTGGGCCTGCCCTTCTGGGAGATAGGCGCCAGCGGCGCTTACCTGGCGGCGGCCGATTTCGGTATTCCGCGTCCCGACCCGGTCCGGGTGGTAACGCCCGATCCGAAACTGCCGGCCTTCGAGCGCATCCTTTCGCTGCTCTCGGGCGGCATCAAGGCCCGTGAAGGCAAACTCAACGTGCTTTCGGCCGATGACACGGTCAAGGGACTTTTGCGGATCTTCCGCGAAGAGGGTTTGACCTCATGATCTACCGCTTGGCGCAAAATGTGGAGCTGCTTGAACGGGACGGGAACAGTTTTCTCGTATCCAATACTCCACTGCGCGCCCTGCGCCTGAACCGCTCACTGGCCGAACTCGTCGGACGAGGCCTGGACGGCTCGTTGATCAGCGCATCCGAAAGCGAGAGCGCTGTAATGGAACAGCTGGTGAAAAAAGGGTTCATGGAGCGGCTGCGAAGCACGCTCAGGCAGCCGGAGACATTACCCTACGTCTCGGTCGTGATACCGGTCAAGGATCGCGCCGATGAATTGAAACGCTGCCTGGCGTCACTGGCACGTCTCAGCTATCCCAAGGAAAAAATCCAGGTCATCGTGGTTGATGACGGCAGCAGCGACGACTCGCCGCTGGTGGCCGTTGAATCCGGCGCGCTGCTGGTGCCTTCGGGCGGTTGCTGCAGAGGACCGGCAGCGGCCCGCAACGTCGGCGCAACCCATGCCACCGGTGAAATACTGGCCTTCATCGATTCCGACTGCAGCGCCTCGACCGGCTGGCTCAATCAGCTGATCCCGGCCTTCAACGATCCGGCCATGGCCGCGGTGGGGGGACAGGTGGATGGCATGTGCACCGAATCGCCCATCGATCGCTACGAAGCGGTCATGTCCAGCCTCTCGATCGGTACCAGGGAGCGCACCGGAAACAGCGGCAACGACACCTTCTACCTCCCCAGCTGCAACCTGCTGGTGCGGCGCGGCGCCTTTAACAGCGCCGGCGGCTTCAAGGACGAAATGCATGTGGGCGAGGATGTGGACCTGACCTGGCGCCTGCGCGACCGTGGCTGGAGCATCACCTATCTGCCGGCCGGCAACGTGCTGCACGAACATCGCAGTACGATTCGCTCCTTCATGTCCCGACGCTTCGACTACGGCACCTCAGAGGGGATGTTGCAGCTGCTGCATCCCCGGAGGCGCAAACAGATGGTTATCCCCCCCCTGTTGGCGCTGGTACTGGCGCTTTCCCTGGCAGCCCCCTTCGCGGGCTGGTGGATGCTGCTGCTGGCGGCGACGGTGCTGGCATTTGACGCGGTGACTACCCGCATCCGCCTGTCGCGCCGCCAACTCCCGATCGGCTTTACATCAATACTGGGCGGACGCCTGCGGGCGCTCGGCAGCCTGCTGTATTACCTCTGCTATCATCTGGTGCGTTACTACGCCGTGCCGCTGCTGCTGGTGGCGCTGACCGTTCCCGGCCCCTGGTCGTGGTTACTGCCGGCCGCCGCGCTGATGTGCGCCTCCGGTGTCGATCATGCGATCAAAAAACCGAAACTTGTTTTTATCACCTTCTGCCTCATTTACCTGCTGGAACAGCTGGCCTACGGCACGGGGGTGTTCTGGGGCTGCCTGAGCCGCAGATGCTTCTCCAGCTACCGGATCGACATCTCCCGGCATATGGAGCAGGCCGTATAGGGGCGGGGCTTGTCCCCGCCCGCAGTTGGGCAGCCGCAAGGGCTGCCCCTACAAACAATTTAACTCCGAGCCTTATCGCCTACAGGACCCATCCCACGGCGACAGGCCATCGGGTTGCGCGGGAAACGGCGCAGCCTTCCTTTGAAAAGGAGAATTTCACTGTGCCAGGCACAGAAAAGGGAAAGGAGACACAATTATGGACAAAATTGCGCGAATCGACATGGGGGCCGCGGGCGGCCCGAAAGTAACAGTTGGTGATCTCGGCGAGTATGCCGGGCTGGGCGGCAGGGCAATGACATCGCTGATGGTGGCGGCCGAGGTTCATCCACTGGCCCACCCGCTGGGCGCCGAGAACAAACTGGTCATATCCCCGGGCATGCTCAGCGGCACCACCGGTTCCATGACCGGCCGGCTGTCGGTCGGCTGCAAAAGCCCTCTGACCGGCACCATCAAGGAATCCAACGCCGGAGGCCAGGCGGCCCAGGTGCTGGCGCGCCTCGGTTATGCCGCGGTTGTTCTGGAAGGGAAGCCGGAGGGAGACGATCTGTACAAGATCGTGATCAACAAGGACGGCATCCAGGTCATCGTGGACAACAGCCTCAAACTGATGGACAACTATCCGCTGGTGGCCAAGCTGCGCCAGGAGTACGGCGACAAGGTGGCCTACATGACCATCGGCTCGGCCGGTGAGCGCAAGCTGCTGGCCGCCTCGATCGCCTGCACCGACCCCGAGCTGCGCCCGACCCGCCACTGCGGACGTGGCGGCGTGGGCGCGGTAATGGGCGCCAAACGGGTCAAGGCGATCATCATCGACGACGCCGGCATGAAGATGCGCCCCCCCAAGGATCCGGAGAAATACCGCGACGCCAACCGCAAGTTCGTCGAGGGACTGCGCAAGCACCCGGTCACTGGCGAAGGCCTGCCGGCCTACGGCACCAACGTGCTGACCAACGTGCTCAACGAGGCCGGCGGTTATCCGACCAATAACTTCAAATCTGGACAGTTCGCGGATTCAGCCAAGCTGAGCGGAGAGACCCAGGCAGCGCTTGAAATACAGCGCGGCGGTTCCGCCACCCACGGCTGTCATCGCGGCTGCGTAATCCAGTGTTCCGGTATCTACAACGACAAAGACGGCAATTATGTAACCAAACAGCCGGAATACGAGACGGTCTGGTCCCATGGTGGGCATTGCGGCATCTCCAACCTGGACACAGTTGCCAAGCTTGACTACATGGATGACAACATCGGCGTCGATACGATCGAAATGGGAGTCACCATCGGCGTGGCCATGGATGCCGGCCTGGCCGAATTCGGCGACGATGCCGCCGCGATCCGCCTGATGGAAGAGGTCGAGAAAGGCACTCCGCTGGGTCGCGTACTCGGCAGCGGCGCCGCCATCACCGGCAAGGTCTTCGGCGTCGAGCGGGTACCGGTAGTCAAGGACCAGGCGCTGCCGGCCTATGACCCACGTGCCGTTCAGGGCATCGGCGTCACCTACGCCACCACCACCCAGGGTGCCGACCATACCGCCGGTTACGCCATCGCCACCAACATCCTCAAGGTGGGGGGCGACGTGGACCCACTCAAGACCGAAGGACAGATCGAACTGTCCCGCAACCTGCAGATTGCCACCGCCGCCATCGACTCCACCGGCATGTGCCTGTTCATCGCTTTCGCCATCATGGATCAGCCCGAGACCTTCCAGGCGCTGCTGGATATGCTCGGTTCCTTCCACGGCATCACCATGACCGGCGACGATGTTGTAGCGCTGGGCAAAAAGGTGCTCTCGGCCGAGCGCGATTTCAACACACGGGCCGGCTTCACCAAGCATCACGATCGTCTGCCCCGTTTCTTCTACAACGAACCGATCGCGCCGCACAACCAGACCTTTATGATGAAAGACGAGGAACTGGACGAAGTATTTAATTGGTAGCAGCACCACATAACATTTGAATCAATCACCAACAATCCCCTCCCCCCTGGCGGGGGAGGGTCAGGGTGGGGGGAAGTTGCCGTGAAAAGGCGATGTTGCTGTTTACCCCTACCCGACAGGTCCGGAGTCAACATGCTGCTGGAACAACTGGTGAAAAAAGCGGAGCAACCTCCCGAGTATGACTGGGACTCCTACTATCGCTGGCAGTTCAGCCAGCTGGCCGGCCGGGAAGTGACCGGTTTCAATTTCTGGCTCTGCAAAAAATGCCTCTCCGTCAACACGGTTTACCTTCCGGCACGCTATGGCAAGTGCCAAAGCTGCGGGCTGATCCATCTCCCCGAGGATATGAACAAATCAAAGACGGGAGCGACTCCGTGAAAAACGAACGTAAAACAAACCTGATCCTGAACATGGATCAGGATCAGCTGGGAGATTTCTTCCCGCTCCTGCAAAAGGGAGTGACGGTCGAGGCGCACGTCGGCTGCAGCCTGGAGCTGCTATTGACCCATCAGTGGCAGATCCCGGCCGAGTATGCAGCCCAAAGGATCACGACCATCTTTCTGAACAGCCGCCCGATCGACAGCCTGGCCACGGCAATTATCAACGAGGACGCAGTAATCGCGCTGTCCGGAGCGATGCCGGGACTTGTCGGCGCCACGATGCGCCGGGGCGGATATTATGCCGCGATGCGCGAAGGGATCACGCACCACGCCACGAACGGCAACGTTGTCGACCGCAATGCCACCGTGCGAGTCAAACTCTTCAACCTGCTGCTGCCGGAACTGGGCCCCGGTTTTCTCCAGCGGGGAATCATCATCCCGGCAGGAGAGCTGTCCCGTTTTTTCAACGGCAAGTCCGAACACTTCTGGCAAGGATGCCGTTCGGCGCTGTTGGATAATTTCCCGATTCTGCCGCATCTGTTGTCCAGGGAAGACCTGTTTCCCGACCAATCCACCGTTCGCCTGAGCGTTAATTTCCCGAATTCCTGAGGTAAAGCCCATGCGAGTAACCGTAAAACTGTTTGCCTCGTTCCGCACCGGACGTTTTGAGATCGAGACCGGCGACTATCCGCCCGGTACCACCGTGGCCGACGTGGCCGACGCGCTGAAGCTGCCGCTAAGCGAGCTGGGCATCATGATGATCAACAGCCGCCATGTCAAACTCGAACGGGTATTGGCTGAAGGCGACACGCTGGCGCTGTTCCCGCTGCTGGGAGGCGGCTGAAATGGTTGCCGTGCTGGATTTCATCCGGGAGAGTGCGGTTGGGGATCTGGTAGCCTGGCAACATCAGCTTGAAGCCGCGCGGCGCTTCTCGCTGTCACCGGCACTGGTCGAAGGGATCATTCTCGATAACGGCCTGCTGCCTGCCCGCTACCAGCGCAACCGCCAGACCATCTCCCAGTCCGGCCAGCGGGAGCTGTTCCACAGCCGGGTGGCGGTGATCGGTTGCGGCGGACTGGGCGGATACATCATCGAAGAGCTGGCGCGCCTGGGGGTTGGGACGATCGTAGCCATCGACCCGGATCTGTTCGAAGAGCATAACCTCAACCGCCAGCTGTTCAGCACTCCCGCCAACCTGGGAAAATACAAGGTTGAAGCGGCGCTCCGGCGCGTCTTGGATATAAATCCGGCGGTGACGCTGATTGCCCGGCAAACGGCTTTCTCGGCCGAAAACGGCGCCGAACTTCTGACCGGAAGCAACGTGGCGGTCGATGCCCTGGACAGCATCGGCGTGCGTATCGAGCTGGCAGATGCCTGCTCTGCACTGGGGATCCCGCTGGTACACGGCGCCATAGCCGGCTGGTTCGGACACGTCACGACCCAGTTCCCTGGAGATGACACGCTTCAGCGCATCTATGGACCGGAAAAATCGTGCAAGGGGGTCGAAACGTCACTGGGAAACCCCTCCTTCACGCCGGCCGTGGTGGCCAGCCTGCAGGTCGCCGAAGTCTGCAAACTGCTGCTGGGACAGGGAACGCCCCTGTGCGGGCGGCAACTGGCGATCGACCTGTTTTCAATGGAGATCAGCGTAATCGAGATGAACGACAGTGACCGGGAAACCGGATAAGAATCGGATTATCCATCAAAACCCACCCTGAAAAAATCCCCGCTGAATTTCCGGCAATTGCTTGATAAAATCATCTGGTTATCTACAAAACTCAAGTTGCACTCAGAAATATGCCCCCCCCTTCCTTGGCGGGCATAAGCGCTAACATAAGCTGAAATGCCCTGTTTTTCCCCCTCCCCTTCAAGGGGAGGGCCGGGGTGGGGATGGGTAGTTTGTCGAAGTTCCAGCGTGTTACTAAGTCCAACCCATCCCCATCCTAACCTTCCCCTTGAAGGGGAAGGAACTAAGAGGCCAAAGTTAGCGCTTATGCCCGCCAAGGGGGAGGGAATGCTTTTGATGCTTGAAAAAGGTTACTTGAGCCAAGAGGATAACCAGAAAAAATTATTAGCGCTTGCGACTTGACTGCCGTAGCGGTAATTATATCCGCTCCATGACAGATCCTATCGATGACAACAAGGCCGCCTCTCCGGAGGCGTGGCTGCGCGGCGAGGCCCGCATCGTACGGCGGCCGCTGGCAACGGCCGTGTTACTGGGCGTGGCCGGTGCGGTGCTGATCATCATCCAGGCCAGGGTGCTGGCCGGAGCCTGCCATGACATCGTCATCAACGGCGTCGGCCGCAACAGCATCCTTCCCGCCGCGGTCACAATCGCCCTGATGGCACTGCTGCGCGGCATCGTCGCCTGGCTGGCGGAGCATCGCCTGATACGGGCCGCAACCGTGGTCAAACAGCTGATCATCGGCCGGTTGTACCGGCATTTGCAACTCCTGCTCCCCAGCGGGGTGACCGGCGAGGACGCCGGCACCCTGGCGGAGATTGTCACCTCCGGGGTGGAGGGGATAGAGAGCTACCTGACCCGCTTCCTGCCGCAGCTGATCCTGGCCGCGCTGCTGCCGCTGCTGATGCTGGCGACGGTTGTGCCGGTGGAATGGCGGGCCGGGATCGTGTTGCTGTTTTCCGCGCCCTTCATTCCACTGTTGATGATCCTGATCGGCAAGGGGGCGGAGCGGCTGAACCAGCGCCAATGGGGCAAGCTGACCCGCATGGCCGGCCATCTGCTCGATCTGGTGCAGGGTTTGCCGGACCTGAAAATTTTCGGCGCGGCCCGCCGGGAAGCGGCACTGGTGGCCGAAGTCTCCGAGGATTACCGCCGCAGCACCATGGCGGTGCTCAGGATCGCCTTTCTCTCGGCGCTGATGCTGGAGTTTTTTGCCACGGTCGGAACCGCCGTGGTGGCCGTAATCACCGGCTTCATGTTGCTCTCCGGGAGGCTGGAGCTGTCCGGCGGCCTGTTCGTGCTGCTTCTGGCCCCCGAGTTTTACCTGCCCCTGCGAACCCTGGGGCTCTCCTGGCACAGCCGGATGAACGGCACCGCCGCGGCGGCAAAGATCCTGCCGCTGCTGCTCCGCCCCCTGCCGTCTTTGGAGAGCGGTGTCCTCCCCCCTCCCGACAGCCCGCCTTCGTTGCAACTGGAAAATGTGACCTTCCTCTATGGCGGCACCCGGGGCGGAATCCGCGATGTCAGCCTGGAGCTTCCTGCCGGATCGGTAACGGCCATCATCGGTGAAAGCGGGAGCGGCAAGTCCACCATCGCCCGGCTGCTGCTGGGGCTCTCTTCACCGGAACAGGGCCGGGTGCTGCTTGACGGGCTTGAGCTCAACAACTTCGATCAGGCCCGCTGGCGCGAAAAACTGGCCTGGGTTCCGCAGCGCCCCTTCTTTTCGGCGGCCAGCATCAGGGACAACCTGCTGACGGCCAAAAAGAACGCGACCGAAGGCGACCTGTTCAAGACGCTGGATACGGCGGCCCTGACGTCCGTAATCGCGCGGCTTCCGGATGGCCTGGATACACTACTCGGGGATCGCGGCGCCGGGCTTTCCGGAGGCGAGTTGCGGCGTCTGGCGCTGGCGCGGCTTATGCTGCGCGATCCGCTGCTGATAGTCCTGGACGAACCGACCGCCGGGCTCGATCGGCTCAACGAGCAGCTGCTTGTCGAGGCCATCGCGCGACTGGCTGCCGGCCGGACAATGATCGTGATCAGCCACCGCGAGGAGGCGCTCAAGCACTGCACGCAAACGCTGCGCATCGCCGACGGCCGCCTGGTGCAGGCTTTGTCCGGGGAAACCTCCAACGGGGTGATAACGTGAGGGGGCTGGCAAGAATCCTCCGGGTAATGTCCACCCGCCAGTGGCGCTGGATGGTGGCCGGAATCTTGGTCGGCATCCTGGTAATCGCCGCCAACATCGCGCTGATGGCTGTTTCCGGCTGGTTCATAGCCTCCATGGCGGTGGCCGGAGCAACCAAGGTCTCTTTCAATTATGCGCTGCCGGCGGTGGCGATCAGGGCGCTGGCCATTATCCGTACCCTGGGGCGTTATGCCGAGCGGCTGGTGACCCACGAAGCTGCCTTCAGGATGCTGGCCGACCTGCGCTCCTGGCTGTTTGAACGACTGATCCCGCTGGCGCCGGCCGGCCTGGAGAATTACGCCGGAGGCGATCTTAGCGGACGCCTGCGGGCCGACGTGGACAACATGGAGAGCCTTTACCTGCGGATCATCGCGCCGATCGCCACCGGGCTTGCCGTGATGCTGCTGGCCCCCTTCTGCCTCTCGCTCTTCAGCCCGGCCGCCGGACTGGCCCTGCTGATCGCGCTGTTTGCGGCGGGCATGGTACTGCCGCTGTTGACCAGGAAAATGGCTGTTGTGCCGGGCGGGAATACGGTCAGGCTGGCCGGCGAGTTGAGAGTCGCGGTGACGGAAGGATTGCAGGGGGCTGAAGAGCTGCTGCTGCTCGGCGCATCCGGCGAGCAGGCGCGCAGGGTGGAAGCCCTGTACGCCGGAATAACAGCCGGGCAGAGACGTCTTGGCGGGATCAATGGAGTGGCGGTTGGCGGGGTGGTGGCTGCCGGAGGCATTACGCTCGCGATTATTCTGACGGTCGCCTCGGCCGAGGTTTACAGCGGCTCACTCAGCGGACCGGAACTGGTGATGATGCTGCTGTTCGCGGCCGCTTCTTTTGAGGGAATCGCGCCGCTGGCCGCAGCCCTGCAGACACTTCCCGCCACGTCCGCCACCGCCGGGCGCCTGGTCGAACTATCCTCGGCCCCCCTCCCGCTGGCGGAACCCGCAACCCCGTCCATGCCCTCCCAAGGCCACGGGATCGTTTTTAGTAATGTCTGCTTTGCCTATGGCGACGGGGCCGAGGTGCTCAACGATTTCTCGCTTACCGTTCCGCAGGGGGCGCGGGTTGCCCTGACCGGACCCAGCGGCCGGGGCAAGAGCAGCATCATGGAGATATTATTACGCTTCCGTCCCTATCGTGGCAGCATCACCATCGGCGGCACGGAGCTGAGGGACATTGCCGGCGACAGGATTCCGGAACTGATAACAGCTGCTCCGCAACGCCCGCACCTGTTCAACGGCTCGATCCGCGCCAACATCCTGCTGGGTGCCCCGGATGCCGACGATGAACGTATCCGCGCAGCGCTCGATGACTCCGGTCTGTCCGCCTGGATCGGAACATTGCCGGATGGGCTCGATACCGCGGTCGGCGTCGCCGGAAGCGCCGTATCGGGTGGAGAGGCCAGGAGGGTCGCGCTGGCCAGGATGCTGCTGCACGATGCGCCGATCGTTCTTCTGGACGAGCCGACCGAGGGGCTGGATGTCGTAACGGAAGCCGTCGTGGTCGCTCGTCTCAAGGAGCGACTGCAAGGAAAGACCGTGCTGCTGATAACCCACCGCACCGCCTGCCTGGCAATGGCCGACAGTGTGGTTCAACTCTGATATTCCGAAGAACAGATCGAGAAACAGAACGGGCTGCACAGCTCCCGCCATGCAGCCCGATGGATATTTTCAAACAGAATTTCCCGCCGGCTGGATCAGCCACCCAAACTCTGTTCGTTCATCAATTTATTCGCATCTTCCAACTGCCTTTCCAGCCTTCTCAATTCATCCTTGGTGTAGACCGCTGTCCCCCTTGATATTTCACCGTTGATCCGTTCAATTCTCTCCTGAATGGAATCTACCTGATTTCCACAGTTTTTCGCAACCAGCAGGCACTCATTTTTTACCGCCGGCTGGCCGTGATCAACCATCTTATCCATTGCGCCCTCGTCGGCAAGCGCCGGCACCGCCATAATCATAAGGGCAGCAGCCAGTAGGGCAAGTTTTCTCGATATTCTTCTCATGGCCTGTCTCCTTTAGAGATTCATTTTCTACTGGCTTTACAATAGCTGATTCCCTGATTTATTGCAATTGATTTTCATTATCATAATGATATAGACGCCGCCATTTCCAGGCGATTTCCAGACTTGAAATTTTAAACGGCATATCTGATTGACAGCCTCCATGCTCTGCGATTATTCTGCGTTTATTGCCCACCGGCACGTTGACGTCCATGGCATGTTGGGCCGGAGCGCTGACCGGCGGATTTCTTTCACAGGAGTTTATATGTTCGTAAAACTGGCGATATGCACAACCCTGCTGTTTGCAGCCTTTCCCGGCGCAGCCCCGGCCGAGGAAATAAACCCGGTGGTGGGAAAGAGCGCGGATTACATCCTCAGGGCAACAGACCTTGAACGGCTTGTCGCGGCGCAACCGGCGGAAATCCAGAAGAGGTTTCAGGACGACCCCGAACAACGGGTTAACCTGGTCAGACAGCTGATGACCCAAAAGGCTGTCGCGGCGCGTGCCAGGAAAGAGGGCTTCGACAGGAAACCGGATTTCAAGGAGCAGTTGGGGCATGTCATTGATGACTTCATGACCCGCGAATATCTGACCAAGGTGGTGGCGGCATCGGTGACAGTTCCCGAAGACGACCTGAAAAAATATTACAAGGAAAACGAGAGCAAGTTCCTGATCCCTGAACAGGTCAAGATAAGGCATATCTTTGTCGAAGCGCCCAAGGATATGAAAGAGGAAGAGAAGCGCAAGGCGCTGCAGAAAATCGAGACTCTGCAGCAACGTCTGAAAAAAGGCGAGGATTTTGCGAAAGTGGCCCAGGATGCTTCCGAGGATGCCGAGTCCGCTAAACGCGGCGGAGAGCTGGGCACCATTTCACCGGGCGGCACCAGCGCGGAGGAGTTCGAAAAAGCGGCTTTCGCACTCAAGGCCGGTGAGGTCAGCGGCGTGGTGACCACCCCCTATGGCTATCACATCATCAAGGTTGACGAGCGCAAGGAAAAACGCACCGCCACTCTGGCAGAAGCCAGCGATTACATTCGCAAGAAACTGCAGAATGAATATGAAGCAAAGAAGATGCAGGAATTCGTGGAACAGGTTTCCAAGGAAGCCGGCGTGGAAGTTTTTGCGGACAGGATCACCGGTAAAAAGGAAGAGGGGCAGGGCAATGACAAACAGAAATAGTCTGTCAAGAGACATGGGCAGGTTGGTACGCCCTGTGCTTTTCCTGTTGCCGGTCATGATGCTGGCCGCACCCTGCCTGGCTGAACCGGAGTGGCCACAAGCCGACGCGCCGCCTGCGATTCCTGCGGAACAGATTCAACCCGTTTTTCCGGAAGAGGTCCAACCCCAGCCAACTGAAGCGGAACCTCAACCGGAAGTACCGGTGGAAGCGCCGGCGCACTCGGAAACCGGAGTTGAAATTCCACTGGACCCCCCTGCCACTTCTGAAATTCCCGCCAACACGGTCGAACCTCCAGCTGAAGCTGCGGTCGAGGCGCCTGCTGCTGCGCCAATAGAAGCGCCAGTTGAAGCTCCGGTTGAAGCGCCTGCTGATGCCACTGTTGCAGCACCGGCCGAAACACTGGCCGAAGCACCGCCGGTTGAAGCGCCGGTTGAAAGCCCGGCTGAAGCGCCTGTTGAAACACCGCCAGTGGTCGCCCCCACGGCTTCGGAAGCTGCCCCAGCGGACGGCGCCGCCGTTCAGGAGGAGATTCAGCCGCAATTTTCCGCCAACCCGATCCTGTCGGCAGAACCGCCGCCCCCCCAGGAAACACCTCAATGACCCTCCGCACCCCAGAGGTCAGGAAAAAGCCAGATAAAGCTTGCGTTCCCTGGGGCCGTCAAACTCGCAGAAATAGATGCCCTGCCAGGTTCCCAGACACATATTGCCATTCCTGACGATCACCTGCAACGAAGTCCCGTAAAAACTGGCCTTGATGTGGGCAACCGAATTCCCTTCGAGTTACTAAAGGAGCACCCTTTGTTACCAAATAAACACAAAAGCCGTCTGTTCGCCTTCGTTGCCGCCCGTCCCCGCCTGATACTGGCGCTGGCGCTGCTGCTTTCGGTCGCGGCCGTCATATATACCAAAGAGAAGATGGAGTTCCTGACCGGCCGCGACGACCTGATGCCGCGCAACGCCACCTTCCAGGTGGATTACCGCGCCTACCGCGCCGAATTCGGCGACCAGGAAGAGATCGTGGCGGTGATCGAAGCGGAGGATGCCGAGAAAGCGACCCGCGCCGCCGACGCGCTGCATGCCAGGCTGAACCGGGACAGCGCCCTCTTCCGCGAAGTGTTCTATCCGGGCGGACTGCCCTTCTTCCGCAAGAACGGCCTGCTGTTCATGCCGCTGGATGAAATCAGGGCGCTTCGCCACACGTTGACCATGGCCGCGCCGGTGCTGAAGGACCTGGCAGCGGCCCCCTCGGTGCAGACCCTCTTCACCAGCATGACCGACCAGATCGACGGCTACCTGAAAAGCGGCGACCCGGCCGCGCTGCAAAGCCTGACTTTCATGCTGACCACGCTGGACAAGGGTTTCAAAGCCTTTGACGGCAAATCCAGCGGATTGTCGATGGACTCCTTCCTCAAGGGGAGCGGCGACGGTCGGCCATCGATGCTGGAGAGCGCCGGCAGGCAGCAGGTGATCACGATGCTTCCAGTCAAGCAGCAGGGGAGCTTCGTGGCTTCCGAAAAATCGATCAAGGCCGCCCGGGCGGCACTGGACGAAATCCTGAAGAAGCCGGAATTCAAGGGTGTCAAGGCCGGCCTGACCGGCGTGCCGGTGCTGGAATACGAGGAGATGATCACCAGCCAGCGCGATATCGAAATCGCCACGGTGTTGTCGTTGACGCTGACCGTAATACTGCTGCTGTTCGCCTTCCGCGGCCTGCTGAACGTGATCGCGGCGATGGTCTCGCTGATTGTCGGAATCTGCCTCTCCTTCGGCTTTGCCACTCTGGCTGTCGGTCACCTGAACATCCTCTCGATGGTCTTTGCGATCATGCTGATCGGCCTGGGCATAGAGTACGGCATCCAGGTCGTGCTGCGCTACCAGGAGGAGCTGAAAAACGGCGCCGACGGACTCAGCGCCATTGAGACCGGACTGGCCAGCAACCTGCGCTCGATCATCATGGCGGCCGCCACGGTGGCGCTGGCCTTCGCCACCTTTGCCTTCACCGATTTCAAGGGCATCGCCGAACTGGGCATCATCGCCGCCGGCGGGGTCTTCATCTGCGTGATTGCCACCTTCACCGTGCTGCCGGCCATGCTGGTGCTGCTGGAGCGTTTCCGGAAGAAAGCCGCCCCCGAGCCCCTTTCAAATGCCGGTGACAAGCCGGAACTGCACGAGCGCCCCTTCTTCAGGGCAATCTTCGCCCGGCCGAAGGCGGTAGTGGCCGTCTCGCTTCTGATATCCCTGGCCTGTATCTACCCGGTCATGACGATGCGCTTCGACTACAACCTGATGAACCTGCAGGCCAAGGGGCTGCAGTCGGTGGAGTATGCCTATAAGCTGATGCGCAGCAAGGAGAACTCCGGCTATTTTGCGGTGGTCACGGCCAGGGACAGGGCCGAGGCGCGCAGTCTGACCGAACGTTTGGAGAAGCTGCCCGCCGTTGATCACGTTGTCAGTCCCCTGACCTTCGTGCCGGAGCAGCAGGGTGAAAAACTGGCCGAACTGGCGGCCCTGCGGCAGACTCTGGCGGATGTCGTGCCTGTACCTTATGAGGAAAACCTGCAGGTGATGGCGCTCCCGGCTGTTTTCGAGGGTTTCCGCGAGCGGGTGGCAAAGCTGGAGAGCAAGCTGGCCTCGAACAAGGCGCCCGAGGCAAAGCCGGTGGGGGCCTTCCTGGTGACGCTGGACGCTTTTTTCAAGACACTGGAAAAGGAGAAAGATAACAACGCGCTGGGCATGCTGCGGGATTTCCAGGGGGGCATGTTCGCCGAACTGCCCGACAAGCTCAGGATGATGAAGGAGAGCCTGGAAGCGGCAGCGGTGGGCGAAGCCGATGTGCCGCAACAGCTGATGCAGCGCTTTGTCGGCAAGAGCGGAAAACTGCTGCTGCAGGTAGCTCCCAAAAAGGAGATCTTCGAACGGGAACCGCTGCAGGAATTTGTCACCCAGGTCAAGGGTCTGGTGCCCAACGCCACCGGCGAACCTGTCATGGTCTTCGAATCGCTTTCGGTACTGCGGGACGCCTACCTGAAAGCCTTTGTCTACGCCTTCATCGGCATCGCCGTGATCCTGCTGATCAACTTCAAAAGCATCCGGTACGCGCTGCTGGGCACGCTGCCGCTGGCGGCCGGCCTGCTGATGATGATCGGCGGCATGCGACTGATGGGTGTCAGCTTCAATTCGGCCAACATCATCGTGCTGCCGCTGATCCTGGGGGTCGGAATCGACTCGGCCATCTACATCATCAACCGCTACCGCCAGGGTTCCGAGACTCCCGGTCAGGTTGCCACCCGCAGCGCCGGCATCGGCGTATTTTTGAACGCCCTGACGATCCTGTTCAGTTTCGGCGCGCTGACGGTGGCCCACCACCAGGGCGTGTTCAGCATCGGAGCGGTGATGTCGCTGGGAATGGTGGCCAGTGTAGCCGTATTTCTGGCATTTTTGCCGGCACTGCTGGAGTTGTACGGCAAAAGGTAAAATCATTATATTTAACGGGGATGGACAGGATTTAATAAGCAGCACAAGCCAGGTAACATTTTGAAATCACGCAAGAAGCCGACAGGGCTTTTGCAAATTTCATGTCGTTGTCCTGTCAATCCCCTTTCCATGCATATGTTTATTCGTGCTTGTTCCCGGCGGCACGGATCCCGCTTGTAATCACGGTACGCTTCCCGCTCCCCCCCATATTTTTTACATGGCAAATACACAACCACCACCCCCTTTCACGCGCCTTCATGGAATACCACCCGTTTAGCCAAAATAACATTATAATTCAATAATTTATGCTCGCACATTCATGGAGCTTAATAAAATCAGTTGATAATTAATACTCCATCATGTAGCGTATATGCTTTGTGAGCATGCTTTCATTCCGATGCACACTGTTCCGGCGGCCTGCATCATGCTGATATACAAAATAAACCGTGTCATTACGGTCTATTACATCTTACTGAGGCAGAAACAATCAAGACAGACCAATCAAACCAAATTCCGTCTATGTCGAATAGGTTTACACTTTTTCATACAAACACATAACCGGCGAAACTGTTAATAGCTGTTTTTGCGGATGTTTTTTATAAATAGATTAATCTGACACGAGACCACGCCTGTCCGTTTAGTTTACACCACCGCATCACAAACCAATAAACCCAATGTAATTGAATAGTTATAACTTGGCATGCAAATTGTAAATTAAATAATTATTTTTAAAATTAGCTTATTTTTACTACACAAGATTATTCACATTTATTTTACATAATAAGGCGGCAACAGAACCCACCGACTGTCCATAATTTTACGTGTTACCTTGATGCTCAGCTACTGTTTTACAGACAAGCACAACTGAAAGCGGCTGTAATTCGACGCTGTTCCTCTCTTGGATCACAGGAAAGGAGGTTTGTATATGAGAATACGTTTGTACGTGAAACTGTGCGCGGTCAGCCAGAAATCATGTACATCCGTGCAAGTGAAACAAGTCATCCGAAACCACCGCAACTAAATATGGAAAGGAGTTTCAAAGAATGAATAAAAAAATCGTATTCAGCGCCTTATTGACAATTTCTCTTGTATTCGGTGCAACTGCCGCATTGATGGCAACCACCCCCCCACCGCCGGCCAATCAGTATCTGGCGATCTATGACGCAAAATTCGCCAGCTTTACAAAGGAAGACTGCCTTGTCTGCCATATCAGTGATGAGGTTCTGGTCCCAATACACCATGCCCTGATCAACAGCAAAAACATGATGTGCCTTGATTGCCACACGATGGTACCGGACGGTACCGGCGGATTTGTGTTTGCTGATTTCAGAACATGTTCAGTGTGTCACACGGCTACTCCGCACCATACCTCGGCCAAGGCCGTCGCGCTCGACTGCCAAGCCTGTCACGGCAGTTTCATCGACAATCCGAATGATGGACACTACATCCCGGTATACCCGGTGAGCAGCGTGACACCGCTGGCAAGCGGCCGCACAGTAGTAAATCCTGATGGTGTGGCAGTTCTTGTCCAGGGATGCGAGGCATGCCACCAGGCGGATGCCACCGCGATCGACCCCAACACCAACACGACCCGCGCCATCTTCAGCAACAAAGACACCCACCATGGAACAGGTATTAAGGACTGCAACCTGTGCCACAACACTGCCGACCCGAATATTCGTTCGTGCGAGAAATGTCATGGTGTCAAGTCGCTGCACAACATCCAGAAGAAATCAACCCCCACCGCCACCATCGTCCCGGGCGCCGAAGAACTGGGCTACGGACATATTGGCAACAACTGGGATTGCGTTGGATGTCACTGGTCATGGTACGGCAACTCGACCAGCACTATGACATCTGCGGTAGTCCCCGCACTGACCGGTCAGAGCGCCTATACCCTGACAGCCAACAAGACAAACGCCCTTACCCTGACCGGCGCTGCTTTCACGAACGTGGATGCCAACGGCGTAAGCTACAATCCGACCGTTTTGATTTCAAACGAAACCACAACTCTTACCCTTACCCCGAATTCGACTACCGACAGCGAAATCCAGGTAACAGTACCAGCTCTGCTTCCTGGAATATACAACCTGCAGGTCGCAAAAACCGGCGTAAAGAGTAACCTCGCCAAATTGACTATTGTTCCTGAACTTTCGATCAAAGTGGCCGCTATTGCTTCCAAGAGCACCGTCACAATCACCGGTAGCGGCTTTGGACCCAAGCCACCGGCAGAATACAAATCCGGCCTGGGAGTATTTGTCGGAACAAGCATGGCCAAAATCATATCCTGGAGCGACACCAAGATCGTTGCCTCCAGCCTACAATTCAAAGAAAACGTGATGCTGACGGTTAAGACGATCAACGGCCCAATTTCAAAGACAATCACCACGATCGCCCCAAAAACACGCTGACAAACAAGAGTACAACACGCTGACACATCATGGGGAGCCCCGCGCTCCCCATGATTGCATCTACAGAAATGTTTATCCGTTACGGAAAGGATAATTGAAATGAAACGTTTGATTGCAAGCATGATAATCGCAGTCCTGCTTGGCCTGAGTTCCATGGCTGCGGCCGGCGATCGCAAGGTGATTATCGGTTTCAAGAAGGTGGCCGGAGTTACCGAGGAACGTAAAAAACAGAAGTTTTATCGTTCTGGCGGACAGATCAAACGTACACATAAAATAATCAACGCGATATCGGGACTATTGCCGGAAAATGAGATCGAAAAGCTGAAAAGAGACCCGGATGTGGCTTATGTAGAACCGGATGTGGTTATCGGAGTCAGCGAACCGGAACTTACTTTGCCGCCGCTTACCCAGGAGTACACGGACTCGTGGGGCGTAACCAGGATTGGCGGCAACGCGGCGGTCGCGGCAGGCATAACCGGAGCCGGTATCAAGGTTGCCGTGCTTGACTCAGGAATTGATTATTCGCACCCGGATCTTATCGATAATTACAAGGGCGGTTACAACTTTGTTTACGAGAACGACGACCCGTACGATGATGGTTACATCAGCCACGGCACGCATATCGCGGGAATAATCGGAGCCAGAAACAACGGCACCGGAGTTGTTGGCGTTGCCCCGGAAGTTTCTCTCTACGCGGTCAAGGTGTTGGGCGGCATGGTAATGGGAGATCTCAGCGACATCCTGGCTGGAATCGAATGGGCTATCAGCAATAATATGAACGTAATAAACCTGAGCATCGGCTCCCTGCAGGATTCTCCCTCATTCAAGGAGGCGTGCGACAGGGCTCGCCAGGCCGGCATCATCGTGGTCGCCGCCAGCGGCAACGCCAACAGCGCCCTGGTCGATTTCCCGGCTGCGTATGACTCAGTGATCGCCGTCTCCGCCACAAACATTGACGACACGCGGGCCGTCTTCTCCAATTACGGACCTGAGGTTGACCTGACTGCTCCCGGAGTAGACATAAAATCCACCTTGCGAGGCGGCGGATACGGAACCATGCGCGGCACATCCCAGGCAACCGCGCATGTATCGGGTGCCGCCGCGATACTGCTTGCCAAAGCCATTGCCGACGGCAACACCGGTAGCAACATTGCCGAAGAGGTCCGTACCCGGCTGCTGGCAACGGCCCAGGATCTGGGTGACCCTGGACTTGATCCGTACTTCGGATTCGGGATTGTTGACCTGGCCAAAGCGCTTACACCCCCGCCACCATCAACATACCACTACAAAATCATACGAAACAGCGGTCCTCCAAAAGCCCAGCAACTTAAAGTTCCTCTCAAACCGGGCGCCTACTCGGTAGAAATCAAATACACCGGCAGCATCGAACTCAGAATAGCGGTGATGGACGGAAACGGTCTTAAATACATCGGAATAGACCGGACTAAATATCGCAAAAAAGCCAAAGCTAAACATGCCGCTCCAATGGTGACGTTTGAAGTCGCTCTAGGAGATTCCGGCTCACTCCTTTTCCTGCCCTCGGGAAAACCAGGCTCTGCCGCGGATATTACAATTACCGCGATCGACCCGTAAACCGGCAATTCAAGCCAGTCAGTTAAATACTGTCATTTAATTGATGCATCCATATTTCAACCACTACTCACCCCATGGGGAGGCTTATCGCCTCCCCTTTTTGTTTCAAAACTCCACTACTACATATTGTAACGTTTCAAGGAAAACCCTGGCGGAACGGCAATTCCGAACCACGTAGCTAAATTTTCCAGGAGGTTTTATCGAACATTGGATCGCTTCGTGCAGTGTTCTCATTAAAATTTTTATCCTGCATTTTCGCACGGTTAGATAATTCCCACACGATTAAAAACGGCATATTAGTGTACTCAAGTATACAGGTGGGGTTCAACATGAAACGATCATTGGCAACAACTACTGCCGCCTTGTTCACGCTCCTGTTTCTCTCCAATGACGGCCTTGCCTCATTGCAATGCAACGGTTGCCACGGCACTTCCGGACCGGTTGATTACCGTCCACTTGACACCGCCAACCGCAGCATCGCTACCGGAGGTTTTCAGGGAAATCACCGCACCCATCTGGGAAATGGCGCAACAACTTCCAACTGTACAATCTGTCACGGCAATGGAGCCGATACCGGCGACTACCTGTCCAGACACAGAAACGGTATCATCGAAATGGTGGCCAACATCAACAACTCTCCCAAGGCTGGAGGCGCCACCTACAGCAAAGGTGTATTTTTCAACCAGACTTCGGCTCCGGTCATGGGCAGCTGCTCCAACGTGAACTGCCATTTTGAAGCGACCACGCCAGACTGGGGCAATGCCGTATTCAGCCTGCCAAATGACTGCAACAAGTGCCATGGCGCACCTCCAAGCGGCGGTTCAACGGGCGCTGCCGGCAGCCATGCCAGGCACGACCTGTACTATCCCGGCATCAACAACTGCCAGAAGTGCCATTCAAGCTACGCAACCTTCCAGCACGCTACCAGCGCCGGCAAGAGAAACCTCAAAATCAGCCTGGCCGGCGGCGGAACCTACAGTGGCCCGCTCAACGACTATCTGCCGAGCCAGACCAATGTATTCGGCAGCTGTTCCAACGTCGGCTGCCACTACAATACCACCACCCCTGCCTGGGGCGCCTCCACCCCGATAAACTGTTTCGGCTGCCATACGCTTGCAAAGCTGATGGCCAGCGGTTCCCATTCCAGCCACATCAGTAACAGCCTGGTCCCGACCATGTACAACTACACGGCCAACCGTTCCACCGCCGGTGAGCATGACTTCGGCTGTTCCAACTGCCATCCGCTGGTCAATGTGAACCATGTCAACGGTCCGGTTCTGATCGACCTGCGCCCCGTGGCCGGAACCGGCAAACTGCGCGGAGAGAACAGCGGCGCCATCACCGCCTCGGGAGTTGCCGGAACGGTCAACAGCGGCACAACCGGCACGCCGGGCGTCAGCGTCACCTGCCGTAACGTGTACTGCCACAGCAACGGCTTTGCCAACACCACCAGCGGCAGGGTTTACGCGGTCACTCCCGACTGGTACGGTGGCGCCTTTACCGGTGACAGATGCGCAAACTGCCACGGCAACTCGCCGAACTCGACAATTCCCGGCAGCGCCGCCCACTACAACAACAACGCCCTCGGCCAGGGCGCCCTGGGAGGTCATGCCGTCGGTATCCACTACAAACGCATTTACAAACGCCCCGGCGGACTGGCGACAGCCGGGAATTACAGCACCGCCAGCCATGGCAAATCAACCACCGCCACCACGATCAGCTGCAACATCTGCCACTATGCAACCGTTACCAGCGCCAGAAACGATAACAACACGATCTGCGTTACCTGCCATATCAACGGCAACCCGCTCGGCGCCCTGACCGGCAATCCCGGTACGATTGCGGACAAATCAAAACATTCCAACGGCATCATCGATGTCAGCTTCAAGCCGGTCAATGTGATATCCAAAGCCCAGGTAAGGGCGAACAGTTTCGTTATCTCCGCCTACAGTAGCGTCTGGACAAGAAATGCCGGTTACAAGGTTGCCGGCGCAAACGATTCTGCCAAGTCGACGCTGGACACGGCAACCATGTGGAACGGTTCCACCAGGACCTGCTCCAACGTTGCCTGTCACAATGGCAGGAATGTAAAGTGGAGCGACAACAACGGGACTACAAACTGTATCAGCTGTCACACGGACATGTAACCGGATCGGTCCGGTTGATTGCGGACAGGGCGCGGCAAGCGTCACCTCGCCCGGACTGATGGTTTCCGGGGAGCGGAATTGAAGTATTGGATATATACAGTTCAGGAGGAACCACCATCATGGGAAAGATGCTCGCAAATAAATTCGATGGTATGAGTTTCAGGACCAGAATCGGCTTGGTATTCATGCTGCTTTTGGGCGTGATACTTTACCAGGCGGTGATCGGTCCGATGATCTCGGACTCGGCTACCAATACCTATTATTTTACGACGGCATCATCGGTAAACGTCGGCGTGGATGGGAGCACCCAGACGACCGCCTCCAGGGGCGGCAAGATCGCCATGACCACCGGCACCTACAATTCTTCGCGCTATGTGTCCGCTGCTTCCAACACCAACTGGCAGGTGCTGACCAACGTATATGGTCCGGCGTACGCCACATCCCAGACCGTCTCGGCGCCGGAACTCACCATCGGCACCCGTGATTTCAACGGCACCTCCAATCCAATTTACTGGAAAGCGGATGTCTACGACTATAATCCGGCCGGCACGGCCGGCAACGGCATTTTGCTCTGGTCCACCACCGGAGAGGACGAGGCCCATTCCTTTGCGGCATCGGCCAAACAGCTGACTTTTACCAGTACGGCAGCCACTCCGATAGTTGCCGGGCATCGTCTCAAGGTTGTCATCTCCGCCAGGATGACCAGCACCAATTCATCCGCCCGCCTGTACTGGGGCAGCTCCACCAACTATTCATTCCTGAAGGTTACAGCTGCCGACACCGCGGCCAACACCGTAACCGTAACCAACCTGAACGACTACAACGGCGGTAGCCTGACCTCGGTTCTGCAGGGAGAACAGAACGTGGCCATGCTGCAGTTCCACCTGTACTCCAACGCCGCCACGGAATGGACCGGCGGCAAACTGGACAAGATCGGCAGCAATACGGTCCTGAACGACGCTACCTTCTACATTTACCAGGATGCCAACGACAACGATGCTTTCGACTCCGTCAGCGATACCAATATCGGCGGCCCATACAACTTCAGCCAGGCGACCGGGGCCGGCTACACACTGGCCGTGCCGCAGACGCTGGATGCCACGCCGCGGCACTACTTCGTGGTATTCACCATTGACGGCAACGCCACGACCCTGACCACCATCGGCTCCCGCATCCAGAACAACAGCTACTTCACCGTGACCAACGGTCTTTCCGTATCCACCATCACCAGCACCTCGTCCAGCCTGCCAACCATCAATTCCGTGGGAAGCGCGGTCAACAAGAACTACTCCACCGACTGGGATAGCGGAACAGCGCTGCTTCTGCCGGAAAACGGCGGAGAGTCGGTCACGGATTCGCCCTGCATCACAACCAGCGTTACCAATCCGATCGGAACCAACCTGATCGGCCTGCTTAACTTCCCCAGCCACACCTGCACCAGCGTTTCAGGCAGGACCAACCGGTCCAGCGAAGCCAATCCCAATTTTGTCACGCTCTATTTCAACGGCATATCCGGCTACCCCAACAACATGATCACCGTCAAAGGTGTTTCGCTCAAGTTCAGGACCAGGGGCACCGGACAGTTCGCGGTCCAGCTGTTCTATGTAAAACCGGACGGAACACGTGTCAACTCTCCGGTCACATCCACGGTCAACAGCTCAGGCACTACCACCGTGCTGCGAACGCTGACTCTTGCCGGACAGACCTTCACCAATGTTCCGGCCGGCTCCCGTCTGGGAGTGCGTATCGGGGTGAGCGCATCCGGCATGGGTGTGGGGCTGGGCGGAGCCGATGCCACGCAACTGGCCATGCAGGAGACGGCCGGCATCAACACCAACGTCAACATCGGCAACGGCTCGGCAATTGCCGACGGTAACGTCACCGCTTCGTCCACGGATAACGTGGTCAACAGCTTCACATTGGCCGCCGTTTCGGGGAACCAGACAGTAAACAGCGTCACCGTCACCGGCAACTCTGCGACAAACAGCAGCAATGTTGCGCTGGTCAAGCTTTATGCTGACAAAGGAACGGTCGGAGCGCTGGACGGCAACGACACACTGCTGGGAAGCACCGCGATGAGCGGCAACAGCGCCACGATAAACGTCAACGAAGTCGTGGGGGCCACCTCTAAACGCTATCTGCTCACGTACGACATCACGGCCGCTCCCACCACCGGATCCGTTCTCAACGGCACGGTTACCGGGCTGGGTGGCGTTACGCCCGGAAACAACACCGATGCCTTTTCCGCTAAACTGACCGTCGTAGCCACCACCACCGTAACCAACGGTTCATCGGAACCTGCCAGCGTTCCGGTTCCGTCAGGCGGTTCCGCAACCAATATCGATGCTTTCGGCCTCAATATAAACGGCGGCTCCAATGACAGCATCTCAACCGTGTCGGTGGCGTTGCTGCCAAGCGGCATTTCCGCCAGGATCGCCAGGGTGGAGATAGTGGATCGCATTTCCGGCACGGTTTACGGTTCATTGACCGCACCCACATCCGCAGACGACTGGCGGGTCAGCACCTCCGGACTGGAGGCAACCTCCGCCACCAGGGAATGTTACGTCCGCATCACCCCCAAGGCAAATATCGCGGCGGTTTACAGCACAACCGCCCTGGTCACGTCAATTTCACATTCCAAAACCCAGAACGGAGTCGTGATCAACGACAGCAGCAGCGCCACCGTCACCCTTGACGGCCAGGCGCCCAGCGACCCGGTTCTGACTGCAACCAGCGGAGCAGCTGAAGGCACCATCCAGCTGAACTGGACAACATCCAGCGACTCGAGCGGCATGCACGGCACACAGGCCTACACGCTGGTACGCGGAAACGTCAACGCTCCAGCCCCGGTCAACTGCTCCTCCGGCACGCTTGTTTACCAGGGAAGTTCGCTGAGTATCCTGGACAGCGGCTCCGTCGGACAGAGCTACTCCTACCGCGTCTGCGCCAAGGATGTAATTGGCAACTCCAGCCCCGGAACCAAGAGCTCGGCCATGGCGGCGGTTCCGACCGTCTGCAACACGGCTCCTTCAATATCGGTGAACCCGGTGACGTCTTTCGTAAAGCCGGGGCAACCGGTTCAAATGACCGTGGGTTTGAGCAACAACGATACCGGAGCCTGTTCCGGCACAACCTTCACTCTTTCCCTGGTCGGCACGGAAAACAGCGCCGATTTCACGACCCCATCGGTACTGGGAACAAATACGTTCAATCTCCCCGCCAACGGCGGCGGCGCATCAACCACGCTCACTATCACCGCCAAGGCCGGCGCGCCCCAGAATTCTACCAACACTTTCACGGTCAGGGCCAGCGCTGCCGGACACCCTTCCGCCGACACGGCCGCACCGGTGATGGTCACTGTCAACGATTTCGGGACGATGATTCACAGCAGCCTGCAACTGGGCACCCAGAGATTCGGAAGCTGGGGAGTAAACTACAACTGCGAAACCTGCCATTCCCCCGAAGGCGGCAACATCAAGCAGGTCAGGGATGTGATCACCACCCCACAGGGTGACCGTCCGGTCGTTTTCTCCACCGTGTCAGCCGCCCACACGGTCACTACCGGTGTGTTCGGAAACGACACCAAGAGCGAGACTCACTCCACCAATGTCTGCTCCGTCTGCCACCACAACACCAGATTCCACCAGTACAGCGCCAGCAAGGTGGCCTGGAAAGAGCACAACAACGGCGCCGACTGCATCAGGTGCCACCCGCACAACAAAGGCTTCAAGGGCGAGGGAGTCGTCGCTTCGTGTGACGAGTGCCACGGCAATCCTCCGGTGTCGGCTGCCACCATGGCAAGTCCGGCCACCAACGCGCTCTATCCGTTTGCTACAAATGCCGGCGCCCATGGCAAACATAACCCGCACATGAACTGTCTGACCTGCCACAACAACTCCAACCATTCCGGAAGCCCGACGCCAACCGGGAACACGAACCTGGAGATGGGTTTCAGCATCAGCGCCGCAAACTTCCCCGGCTTCAACGGAAGCATCGAATCCGGCCAGTTCACCGGCAGCAACACGCTGAACACTCAGTACCACTGGTCGGCCGGTCCGGGAACCACACTCCTGCAGGCCTCCAACACCACCACCTGCAGTGTCTATTGCCATGGCTGGCCCGGCA
>MGZK01000030.1:0-4097 GCA_001802125.1 Geobacteraceae bacterium GWC2_55_20 | reverse complement strand
AACCCGCCGCAGAGCGGCAGTCACATTAAACACACCGGCACTACGATCGGCAACAACGGAATCGCCTGCGTCAAGTGTCATGGAACTTATTCTAACTATTCCACCAGCATCTCCCACACCAACGGCATCGTGGAGTGGAATCTGTCGCAGATCAGCGGCATAGCGACCTATAAGGGCGCAAACAGCGGCAATACCGGAACTCCGGCGCCATCCGGCAGCTATGGATCATGCAGCAATCTTTATTGCCACAGCAACGTGCAGTCAGCCAACGGCACGGCCGGCCCGACTTTCTACGATAATCCCAGCTGGGGCGGCAGCACCAACTGCAACAACTGCCATCCCGGCAACCCCAACACCACCGCCGGCCACCCCCAGCATGTCAGCGACGCCAACACCAGCTTCGACTGCCGCATCTGCCACGGCAGCGGTGGCGACGCCAACCCGCTGAACCACGCCAACGGCCAGATCGACTTCGACTTCAGCGGCCTGGGTGCCAATACGGTCTACTCCAAGGGCGCCTACAAGACTCCCGGAACGGGCGGTTTCGGTTCCTGTTCCAACAGCGACTGCCACGGAAGGCAGAATATCAGCTGGGCCGCAGCCTCGCCCCTGCCGCTCTGCGACAAATGCCATGGTTCCAGCGATACCGCCAGTTTCTATGGCACTGGAGGCCCGGCCAGCACGACATCAAACACCGATCCACAGGTCGGCGCCCATACGCTACACATCAAGAACGCCCCCTACGCCTATTCCAGCCCTCTGGACTGCGGCGAATGCCACATGAAACCGGCCGGTCCCTATTCACCCGGCCACATTGACAACGCCCTGCCCGGAGAAATCCAGTTCGGCGCCATAGCCGCCAGGGGCGTTCTGTCCGGCTATTCCAGTCTGCCCAGCTATAACGCCGGCCGCGAATGCAACAACACCTGGTGCCACGGCGCCGGCATGGATTCCAGCACCGGCAAGGGCGCCTACGCCGCCGTGCTTGAAGACGGCGGCACACTGGCCGTTCCGGCCACTCCGGTATGGAATGTGCCCTATCTGAACGGCAATGCGAACAATGACTGTTCCCGCTGCCACGGTTATCCCCCTTCGGCCCCGGGCCCCGGCTACAACCACTACCTGAAGACCGCGGTAAACTGCATTGAGTGCCACAAGCATGTAAACGCGGCCGGTGACGGTTTCACCAATGCGTCACTGCATGTGAACGGCACGGTTGACAGCTGCAACACCTGTCACGGCAGACCGCCGATCGACATGGCCGGCCTGACCGTTCCGGCACTGAACGCAATGCGTCCCGAACAAGTGGGGGCCCACAACGCGCATCTGCTTAATCCCAACATCGGCGGAGACTGTGCCGTGTGCCATAACAACTACACCAGCACCATGCCGAGCAACGCGATGGAGATGGGCTTCAATGCCTATGCCGGCCGTGTTTCAGGCGGTACTTTCTGGGGTTACTCTACTCTTACCAACAACGTCTATGTTTCATCCAGTGCCGGCACCACCGTCAGACGGACCAACGACGAGACCAAACAGAACACCTGCACCAACCTTTACTGCCACGGCGGCGGCACTCCACTGGGCAACGCAATGAATACCCAGCCCAATTGGGAACTGGGCAGCGGAGAAGCGAGCTGCGGCTCCTGTCACGGCGTTTCCGCGGTCACTCCGCCGACTCTGGGCTCCCACATCAAGCACGCTTCGGCCTCCGGGCTGGCGCTGTCCTGCGACACCTGCCACGGCATCATCGAAAACAATTACCATGTCAACGGCAGCGTCGAGTGGGATTTCTACACATCGGCCCGGGTCGGAATAAACGCGACCTATACACCTGCTGTCGGCAGCGCCGGGCACAACGGCGGCACCAATGCACTGGCTCCGAGTTCTTCCTACGGATCATGCAGCATGGTCTACTGCCACAGTGATGGCAAGGGCGCCTACAAGACGATCCAGTGGGGCTCCGCCGGCCCACTTGGCTGTGGCAGCTGCCACAACGACCAGACCACCAATCCGACCATGAGCCATGCCAAACACATAACCACCTACGGCATCGCCTGCGGCATATGCCATAATGGCGCCGGCTCCGGAACGGAAAAGCACGTTGATGGCATGATCGACGTAATTTTCAATACCGGTGTGGTTGGAGCATCGGCCCAGTATGACAGTGGAACCAAAAACTGCTTCAGCATCGTCTGCCATGTTTCCACCGCATCCACCGGCCCGGCCTGGGGCAATGCCGTTTCCGGAACGACCACCTACCCGGCCACCTGCATCGGCTGCCACAGCGGTACAATCAACAACCGCTCCGCGGTGGTGCCGCAGTTTGCAGGCGCGTCCCATCATGTGCAGGGAGTTTCTCTGAGCAACAGCCACTGCTACCAATGTCACCGGGAAGCGGCCGACAGCAGCGGCACGATCGATGCCGCCTATCATGACAAAACCACCGGTAAGCCGGTTGACCTGATGGTCTGGAGCGCCGGGGCCAGAGGGACCGCTTTTACCAGGTACACGGCTGCCGGCAGCAACACCCCTGCCCGTAAAAGGGCTGAATACAACAAGATAAACAACCATTGCCTCGGTTGCCACAATGCCGCCACCGCTGCGGCCCAACCTTTCGGCGACGGGAAAACCCCGGTTGAGTATTCCTGGGAAAAGATCAAGTACGGCACCGCCCAGAGCATCGCCGCCAAGTACTCCGACACCACCACGACCCTGTGGGGCAAGTTTACCGGCAACCACACCAACAGCAAGAACAGCCAGACCAAGGCCTATTCCGGCCACGGCAATGCAGCCGCTAATCAGCGCGGCTGGTCAACATTGGCTGAAAATGCCCAGAGCACCACAACGGTCGCTAACTATCCCAACACCAGCGGCGCGGTCAATGTTCTCTGTTACGATTGCCACAATTCCCACGGTTCTGACGCATCTGCTCCGGCAGGCGCCATTACCACCAGCTACTCCAGCGCCACCGGTCGCGGAAAGGGTGGAATACTGAAAAATACCGTCACCAACAAGGGCGGCTACACTGTTGCCTATCGTCCATATTCCGGCGGCAACGCTGCCCAGAAGAACGTCTACAAGGCCGGCGCAGGCATCTGCTTCGACTGCCACAACAACAGCGCCGCCGGCGCAGCCACTTCGGCCGGCAATAACTCGCCCTGGGGATATGGCACCTTCGGAGCTACCCAGTTGCTGCACGGCTACAACGATAACCCCTACTTCGGCAAAACCGGCGGCGCCTTTGCCAAGGGAGTCACCTATCCCTACATCGGTACCGGTCTCCCCACCAACAAAGGTGGACATTTCGGTAAATCCTCGGCAATGCTGAGCACGCCCACCGGCCAGATCGGCGGACTCTGCACACCATGTCATGATCCGCACGGCGTCAGCCCCGGCATTGCCTCAGCTGATCGACAGTATGCCGTTCCGATGCTCAAGGGCACCTATGTAACTTCTTTCTACAAGCAGGATGCAGCTGCCGTCAATACGGCCCACGGTGGTGGCGACAACGTTTCCCAGTTGGCCAATGCCGCTACCGCCGGCTACCATATTGATCAGAACACGCTACAGGTCGCCACTACCGGTCGCCCGATCACGGCGCTCAGGTGGAACTTCGCCACTGCAGCCTCGACACTGGCAACTCTTTCAGACACGCAGTTCGCCGGACTCTGCATGAACTGCCACAATAAAGCGGATATCAATTCAACTGTTGCAGCTGTTGCCACAGGCACAACTGATGGCGCCTGGAAAAATATGAAAAGGATTCATAACTCGGTTGACGGCTGGGCTCTTACAACCGGCACGGCTGGAAACGTAAACAACAAGGTTCACGCCTATACCTGTTCCAAGTGTCATTCGCCACACAACTCCAACCTGCCCAGACTGCTGGTTACCAACTGCCTGGATGCTACTCACAAGAACCGGGTTGCGACCGGTGGCGCTACTACGATCGGCCCTTTCTCCGGCTCCACCAGCAGCGGCAACGGCTTGGGCCGTTTCCCCGGCGGTGGTGGCGCGGCTGCAACTGGCGACAGGGCAACCGCTCCCGGACCGTGGTTCTTCGGCACATCAGGTTCCGCAGCAACGCAGACCTG
>MGZK01000029.1 GCA_001802125.1 Geobacteraceae bacterium GWC2_55_20 | reverse complement strand
GCGGGACTCCGGGCTCACCCAATTCGTACAGAACTGCCGGAAAGCCGGTCGGTTCCAAGTCATCTCCCACACGCCCCAGTATCCTCTGCCAGGTTTTAATACCAAGCAAGGAGCTGCAACGCGGGAATATTTCCGATAAGTTGATCATCGTTTGATGGCGCCGATCATAGTCTGTCGCTTGAATCCGTCTTCCGGTAATCTACATAGCGCGACCGCGCTACTTGGTTGAACCGCCTCAGCCGCTTTTACCAGGTACTTCCTTGGGTTTCTGTAACTCTTTGCCGGCAGCATCTTTCAGACTTTTCTTGGTTTTTCCGGCTTTTTTGTCGGCCTTTACCGCAGATGTCACCTTCTTGAACGTCGCGGCCTTGGCCTTTGGGGCGCTCCCGGCGCCCGCCTTGCCTCCTCAACCGGATTCCGCAGCCAGAGCAGGCGCCGCGAGGGTAGTGCCTGCCACCAGTCCGGCAATCCCCATACCGGCAACAAGACTTCTAATCATGTCCTTTTCCATGTTGTCACCACCTTTCCAAACAGAATTGATAATAGTGACATTCATTTTACCGATAATTCTTTGATTATCAATCTTATTAACAAATAATATTCAGCGCATTCTTATCTGAAACAGCCAATTGAATACAAATCACAAGTCATTCAAACAGTCCGGTTTCTCGACAATTTTTCCGTTGACATTTCTCGGCTAGAATTGATAAGGTTATTTTTCATTCAAGAACAAATTCAGGAGGAAGAAGCATGCAGTGTCAGACCGTACTTCCAGGTACCGAGTGTACCTTTTGGGGAAAACAGGGTTGTATTTTTACAGGCGGTTCTTGTCAGGTAATTGAAGAAAACTGTGAAGGATGCGACCGGATCGTAACCGGCACAATCGGTCAGGTGTGCAGCGCATACCCGGCGCCAGCCAAGAAATGGGTCGGCGGAATCTGTAATTTTGCTTCGCACGTGAAAGTCGAGATCAAGGTGGACGACACCAAGGTCAACCCGCTCAAAGCATCCAAAAAAGCTTCCGGTGGTTCGGCCAAGAAAAAGAAATAATTTTAACGTACATTGCTGCTTTCAAAGGGGAGAATTTGCATTCTCCCCTTTTTTATTCCAGGAGGCCACATGTCTTATAATGCCCTCACCTGCCAGAACTGTGGCTCAGAAGTAAAACAGTACCGTAATCCGTTCCCAACGGTTGATGTAATCATAGAAATGGACGACGGAATAATTCTGATCCAGCGCAAAAATCCACCCTACGGCTGGGCGCTTCCGGGAGGATTTGTCGATTACGGAGAGAGTTTGGAGAGTGCTGCCATTCGTGAGGCTCTTGAGGAAACGTCTCTCACCGTGTCGGATTTGCGTTTATTGGGTTGCTATTCCGACCCTGCCCGCGACAGCCGGATGCACGCAATCTCCACGGTATTTGCAGGAACCGGCCATGGCACGCCCCACGCTGCCGATGACGCAGCCAGCCTCGCCATCTTCAGGTTGAATGAACTTCCTGACCAGCTCTGTTTCGATCATGGGAAAATACTTGCTGATTATGCTGCGTGGAAGTCACTCCGGCATCAGTGATTTTTTACATCGTTCATATTCTTCTTCAAGACTTTGACAATATCATCGGATGGTAACGGGCGGCTGAAGAAGAAACCTTGCACCTGACCGCAATTATTCTTTTTCAGAAAATCATACTGGGCCTGAGTTTCAACGCCTTCCGCGATTACGTTCAGGTTGAGACTGTTGCCCATGGCTATGATCGCGGTTGCAATGGCTGCATCGGTGCCGTTGATGCTGACCTCATTGACAAACGATTTGTCTATCTTGAGCGTATTTACGGAAAAGCGTTTCAAGTGGGCCAGGGAGGAATAGCCTGTTCCAAAGTCATCGATCGAGATGTGTATTCCAAGTGCTGATATCTGCGACAGAATGGAAACCGCAAAATCAGGATTTTGCATGACCACGCTTTCGGTTATTTCAAATTCCAGGTGATCCGGAGACATGCCGGTTTCCCTGAGCACCTGACTTATTACCGTCATTAGGCTCTGGTGCTGCAGTTGATAGCCGGAAAGGTTCACCGCAACGCGCATACAGGCAACACCTTCACCCTGCCATCTCATATTCTGGAGACAGGCTTCTCGCAGCACCCACTCCCCCAGCTGCATGATCAATCCGTTTTCTTCCGCCAGCTGAATGAATTCAAGCGGCGAAAGCAGCCCCAACTCGGGATGTTCCCAGCGCACCAACGCCTCGACCGCGACTATCCTTCCAGTCAATACATCAATTTTGGGTTGATAGTACAATCTGAACTCATCATGCTCCAGCCCGCGGCGCAGGCTGTTTGAAATCACAAAACGCCTGGAAGCGTTCAGGTCCATCAGCTCGTCATAGAACTGGAAGTTGTTACGCCCCAGCGCTTTTGCATGATACATGGCAACATCCGCTTTTTTCATCATTGATTCGGCATCCCGGTCGTTGTCCGGATACATGCAGATTCCGATGCTTGTGGTAACAAACAACTCGTGATCGCTTAGATGGAACGGGAGCACCATTGATTGCAGGATCTTGTCCGCCAGCAGGCCCACGGCGTGCATATCTGCATTTAACAGCAGAATAATAAACTCGTCGCCGCCAATTCTGGCCACGGTATCCGACTCTCGCAAAATCCGCTTCAGACGCGCGGCAACAAGCCGCAACAGTTCATCCCCGACGGAATGCCCCAACGTATCGTTGATTATCTTGAAACGATCAAGATCCAGGAAAAGCAATGCAAAACTCTCATGCAATCGATTGGCGAGCGACTTTGCCTGATGTAAGCGGTCCAACAGAAGGATTCTGTTGGGAAGTCCGGTAAGTATGTCATGATGAGCCATCACGAATAATTCGTTCTGGGCCTTCTTTCGTTCTGTTATGTCACGACAGACCCCCCATACCACAACCGAATCTCCGTCACGATGACTGGTGGAAAGACTCATCTCCACCTCTACCGGCAATTCTCCGGCCGGTTTGAATGTAACGTCCAGGTGTTCCGGCTGGCCTCCCTGAGCAATGCTCTCAATCAGCTTGGCAAGCAGTTCTCTCGGGTCTCCCTCCACAAGATCGAACAGGGATTGAGCGCGCGGGTTGTCGATCTCGATGTGAAGCATATCTGTAAATACCTGATTTGCATACAGTATGCGTCCGTCCTGATTGCAACTGAAGATCAGGTCGTTTGCCGAGGAGATAAAGCTGAGAAGAGCCTCCTCGCCCTCTTTTACCCTGCGGTTATCGCGGCGGATTGTATCCATCATGAATGCGGCGACAAAAGCCACCGTTGCATTCATGCCGGCAACCCAGCACCACATCAGCAGCTGAAACAGGAATTCCTTGTGTAGAGACGAATTTATGAACGGCATCTCCACATGGGGCACAATATGGGCGCTTTCAACCGCGAGAAGCGCGCCATAGAATGTTGCGCCCAGCGTGCCGATCAACCACACGTCACGTTTGTCGTCAAAGAGGAATGCCGACTCGATTGTAACCAGAAGATATACCGGCCAGAACCAGCTGACGACACCGCCGGTAAAATGAATCAGCGTAGTTACAAAGATCAGATCAAGAGCGATCTGAATATGAATCAGGTATGGAACACGCTTGAGATGGGGACATCTCGAACAGAGAACGGCATTGTAAATTACGACAAAGACCACGGTGAGCACGAGAAAGCTCGTCTGTTGAATACTAAAACAGAACCCGACCGTGCTCAACTTGTAACTAAGGGCCGCAAAGAGCGCGTATAGCAGAATCAACAGCAGCATGATCCAGCGGGTCCGCGCCACGATTGTTACCCTTACGCAGGTATCATCGAGACGCTGAGATGATCCGTAATCATGCAATGGATCTCCGGCCGTACGGATTATTCCCGACAATGTATGGACCCATCTGCTGTCTTTATGCTTTTGATTCATTGGCCGACCAATTCATCCGAAATCAGGATGATGTGAAATTTAATGTTGGGATCGACTTTACAAGCCCCATCTCATAACACTTCTGATAGAAGAGTTTCAGTCCTGTTATGTAACGTGGACCCAGATGGTAGGATATATTGTTACGCCAATACGAAAGCAGATGTTCAGGTTCCATCCAGCTCAACTCCCCCGTCAGCTCCACGATCCGCTCATAGTGAAGCGCGGCAAGCTGTTTTGCCTGAGTCAAGTGGCGGGACAGTTCCAGCAAACTCTCGTTTTCGGATACTTCGGTCCGGCACAACCAGAGAGCGAAAACAAATGGCAGGCCGGTCCAGCTACGCCATACTTCACCGAGATCATAAACCTTCACATCCGGCTGATTGATTGATGCCCGAAGGGCAGCATCACCGATAAGAAGCAGCGCCGGGGCGGTCGATAACGCGTCGGATATGTTCCTGGTATTTATCTCATATTCACAGTCACAGCAATAAAGCTGCTTAATAAGTACCTTCAGAAGATTGACGGATGTTGCGGATTCAGAACTGAGCAATATCTTCCGGCCATGCAATTCCTCGACCGGAACGCGGGTGAATAGCAGGACACTGGCAACCGCTCCATCGCTGGAAATTGAAAGGTCAGGAAGGATACGATAACGTTCGGAGTGGACGGCATACTCTATCGAAGAGGAAGGACAGACATCAATCCTGCCGTTTGCCAGTAGGGCGTTAAGCGCAGCGGGTACTCCTGAAATGAACTCATAATCGTCGCAGGGGAACCGTTCCTTGAGCAAATGGAACAGGGGGGTGCAGTTTGCGTATTCTATCTGGCCGATTCGCAGCATCAACGGGTCGCGGAATAAAGTTTGTCGGCGTCGCCCTCGACAACGCGAACACCCTCGCGCTCAAGCAGTTCGCCCGTAACCTGCCAATAACGGGTCAGCGCATTGGCATACCCAACCACGGCCTTGATCTGGTTGCTTTTTGAAACCGCCAGATCATTCTCCACATCCAGCACTTCCTTGGTGGTGGCGAGACCAACCTCGTTTTTCCGTATGAAAGCGCGCAACCGCTCCTCGGCAAAGGCTCGTCCGCGGTCAGTCACTTCAATCTGCTTGAATCCGGTCGCGATACCGCGAATCGCCGCTCTTACCTCATTGGCGGCGCCCTCTTCCAGGCTGCGTATCTGCAGCGCGGTCTGCTCGGTCTTAAGCCGGCTCTTGCGATAGTCGTTTTCAGCGGCCCTGTTTCCCAGGGGATAGACAAAGTTCAGCCCGATACTCCATACCGGATAATCAAAAGTGACAACCTTGTCCATATTGCCATGGTAAGTACTGTCATTGCCGGTCAAGGATGCGGATGCGGTCAAGGCCAAATCAGGGCGGGTCTTTGCACTGAAAACGCGGGTCTGCAGCTCGGCGATTTCCAGATTGCGTTTCTGTTCGCGAATATCCGGCCGCTCCAGCGCCATGAGGATGGCGTCACTCTCGACTGTATTCAAGAGTTCGCGTGGAGGAAGATCGACGATATGCAGCTCCGCTTTTTTATCCTCGACCTGCAGCAGTAACCTTAAAACATCAATCTGGTCTTTTACAGCCAGTTCCGCATCAATCAGCTCTTTTTCCCTGGAAACGCTGCCGAATTCCGCATTGAGAATTTCCATCGCGGGCAAAATACCAGCCTTGACCCTGGCCTTGGTATCCGAAAGAATCTTTCGAGCCAGCTCCAGAGACACCTGCTTTACATCACGTTCCTCCAGCAAACTGTGCAGTTTGAAATATTCCGTTCGAACCTGCACAACAGTTGACAGCAGCTTGGCATTGAAGCGTTCCAGAGATGCGAACTTGGATAACCTGGATACGTTAATGGCAATTTCGGTGGCATCGCGTCCGGCATTTTTCAGAAGTGGCTGACTGATGCTGGCTCCCAGTCCGGTTTGCCAATAGTTCGGCATGGATTGGGATGAATTGCTGCCGGTATAGCTGTTATTGAAATTGATAGCTGCGCTGGCGCCGGTCCATAGCAGACGGCTGAGCGAAGAATTAACCATAAATGACTGGGATTCGGTGGTCTTTCCGGAAGAGATCGATCCTACCGGCGAGATGGTCGAATCGGTATATTCGGTCAAAAGTGATAGCTGGGGATCGTAGATCGAACGATTACGGTTAATTTCCGCCTCGAACTGGGCCGGGTTATAGAGTTCGGCCCGGACATCGAGGTTTTTTTCAACTGCCATGCGGATTGAATCTTTCAGAGTCAGTGATATCTGTTCAGCTGAGACATATGACGCCGCGGGTAGAATCAGTATCAACGCAAACAACAGGAGCGACGGGCGCACGATGGATTCCTTTCAATAAAACAGGGCGAGATATGACTTCATCTCGCCCTTATAGCACAGTTTATGTAATAACTTAATCCCTGTTTTCAATATAATCGGCATAATCGTCGGCCGACATCAGACTCTTTAGCTCATCCGGGTCATCCAGAGTGATTTCTACCAGCCAACCACCGTCATAGGGATCATCGTTGACCAGATCCGGATTATCAAGCACTTCATGGTTTACACTCTGGACGGTGCCACTGAAAGGGGCATAAATTTCAGCCACGGTCTTACGTGCTTCAATCGAGCCGACCGAGTCGTCCTGTTCTACCTCGTCCCCTTCATCTGGAAGCTCCACACCGTTGACCAGACCAAGTTCTTCCTGGGCAAAGTCGGTGATGCCTATTACCGCGGTGCCACGTTCAATTCTGACCCAGACATGTTCCTTAGAGTATTTCAATTCTTCTGGAAAGTCCATGATAGCTACTCCAGTACGATGCGCTCAAGGAAAGAGGTGTCGATATTTCCTTCAATGAAATCTTTATTGGCCATAATCCGTTTATGGAAGAAAATCGTGGTTTTGATACCTTCGATCCAGTATTCGTCAAGTGCCCGAGCCATGCGTTTGATGGCCTCATCGCGGGTATCGGCGTGTACGATCAACTTGCCGATCAACGAATCGTAGTGTGGCACAACCGAATACTGGTCGTAAACAAATGAATCAACCCGGACTCCAAGTCCCCCCGGCGGATGATAAGCGGTAATCTTGCCCGGGCATGGAGTGAACTTGAAGGGATCCTCGGCATTGATGCGGCATTCGATGGCATGCCCCCTGATCTGGATATCCTCCTGTTTGTAACGCAAGGGGATTCCGGCGGCCGAACGGATCTGTTCGCGAACGATGTCCACACCCGTCACCATCTCGGTTACCGGATGTTCAACCTGAACACGGGTATTCATCTCCATGAAATAGAACTGGTTGTTTTTGTCAACAAGAAATTCGATGGTTCCGACACTGTTGTAACCGACAGCGGCAGCGGCCTTGACCGCAGCTTCACCCATGGCCCTGCGGATCTCGGGCGTGACTACGGTAGAAGGCGCCTCTTCAATCAGCTTCTGATGACGTCGCTGAATGGAACAGTCACGTTCACCCAGGTGGATCACGTTGCCATGTTTATCGGCCAGAATCTGAATTTCAACATGGCGAGGCTGCTCGCAATATTTCTCGATATACACTTCAGGATTTCCGAACCCGGACTGGGCCTCGGCCCGCGCGGTTGCAAAGGCATTCGGCAGCGCAGCCTGGGAATGGACTATTTTCATGCCGCGGCCGCCGCCACCGGCGGTGGCCTTGATGATCACCGGAAATCCGATCTCCTTGGCAATCTTGACCGCCTCTTCAACCGAATGCACACCTTCCTTGGTGCCGGGCAAAATCGGAACGCCCTGCTTGATAACCGCCTGGCGGGCGCTGATCTTGTCGCCCATGATCCGCATGCTCTCGGCGGTTGGCCCGATAAAGGTGATGCCGCACTTTTCACACACTTCGGCAAAATTGGCATTCTCGGAGAGAAATCCGTATCCGGGATGAATCGCTTCGGCATCGGTCAACTCCGCAGCACTGATGATGGCGTTGATGTTGAGATAGCTCTTGGCGCTTGGCGCAGGTCCGATACAGACACTTTCGTCGGCCATCTTGACATGCAACGAATTCACGTCCGGCTGTGAATAAACGGCAACGGTTTTGATGCCCAGCTCTTTACATGCGCGAATGACCCTGACGGCAATTTCTCCGCGATTTGCAATAAGGACTTTATGGAACATGAAGGCAAACCCCTCTTAGTAAGTTAGAAGATATTTTCTGCTATTTTCAGGCGGAAAATAGCTTCGTTAACGCACTTATCCTGTTTATCAGGGCTAGATGTGGAAGTTAATTATAGTTTCTGAATCACGAACAGCGGATCGCCGAACTCGACCGCCTGGGCGTTCTCCTTGCAGATCTTTACGATCTTGCACTTGCACTCGGCCTCGATTTCATTCATCAGTTTCATCGCCTCTACTATACAGAGCACCTGCCCCTTCTCAACCACCTGTCCAACCTCGACATAAGGCGCGGCGTCGGGAGCAGGCGCACGGTAGAAAGTACCGACGATGGGAGAGTTAAGAGTATCACCGGTTTCCGCGGCTGGAGCCGGAGCTGCCGAAGCTGCGGGGGCTGCAGGCGCCGCGGCAGCTGGAGCAGCGGCATACTGGGGGGCTGCGTAAGACTGCATGACCGGTGCGCCCATCTGGATATATTCCGGTTTATGCCCGCGCTTGATAACAATCTTCTCTTCGGAGTTGTCCATCTCAAACTCGGTGATATCCGACTCGGTCACCGTCTTTATCAACAACTTCAGATCCTTGATATCCATCTTCTGTCTCTCCTTTGAATAAATCTGGTGTAATGGTACATTTTGATGTTGGTATGCTAGAACATCAGCAACTGCTTGTCGGCAGATGTCAAAATACGATAGCCGTCGGAGGTTACCACCAGCGTATCTTCGATTCTGACACCTCCGAACCCCGGAATATATATGCCGGGTTCAATGGTAATCACCATTCCCTCTTTCAATACGGCTTCACTGCGTGGCGACAATGTCGGCATCTCGTGGATTTCAAGCCCGACGCCGTGTCCCAGGCCATGACCGAAGTACTCTCCGTAGCCGCGTTCGCGTATATGATCGCGGGCAACCGCGTCAAGTTCCTTGCATCCCAGGCCGGGCCTGACCTGCTCTATCGCAAGGTCATGGGCAGCCTTTACAATTGCATGTATCTCGCGTGCTCTTGGGCCGGGTTCGCCACAGGCGACCGTAACGGTCTCGTCGGAATGATAGGCATCCTTGAGAGCGCCAAAATCAATCGTTACCAGCTCACCGGACTGGATGGCCTTGTCGCTGGCCCTGCCATGCGGCATCGCACCCCGCACACCCGATGCAACGATGAAATCAAAAGCCCGTCCATCCGCTCCGCGGCGCCTCATCTCGAATTCCAGTTCCAGTGCGATCTCGGACTCGAGCACGCCGGGCTTTATCAGGTTCAGCACCGACTCCAGCGACTTCGAAGCGAGAATGGCTACTGAAGAGAGCAGCTCGATTTCCGAAGCATCCTTGCAGAGCCGGACATTGTCAAGAACCGCCCCGAGTTCAATCAGTTCAATACCGGAAAAAACACCCGCGAGCTTGCGAAAAGCCGTGACAGAAGTGTGTGACGCCTCGAAACCGATCCGTTTGAAGCCGTTTTCGACCGCCAGAGCGTAGAGGGTTTCAAGGCGGAGCGTACACTCCCTGACATCGGCTCCAAGCACCTCGGCCCTGGCCTGCGCGGTATAACGTGAATCACACAGAAACCAGGCAGCGCCACGGGATATCAGCAACGCGCCTTCCGTGCCGCTGAAACCGCACAGATAACGGATATTCCTGATATCCGTGATAAGCACCGCGTCAAGCGCATATTCTTCAAAGAACAGATCCAGACTTGAGCGCCTGCTTTTTAGCATAAATGAAACCCTGACTACAAACTGTTTTTATATGAAATGCAAAATAGCCGTTTCCGCGGCCGATACAATCAGTCCGAATTTTTAATGTGATTAAACAACGCACGCAATCCAAGCAGATAACTGTCGCTGCCGAAACCGCATATCTGCCCGATTGCAACCGGAGCGATCATGCTTGTATGCCGGAACGGTTCCCGGCGATGGATGTTGGAGAGGTGTACTTCCACACAGGGCAGCCCCACCGCTGACAGAGCGTCGCGGATCGCAATGCTTGTGTGGGTGTAGGCGGCCGGATTAATAAGGATTCCGTCACAACCCGAAACCGCGCCCTGAATTGCGGTTACCAGTTCCCCTTCGATGTTCGACTGGTAAAACGAGAGGTCACATCCCAGCTCATCCGCGAGTTTTTGCAGCGAACCATTGATATCGTCCAGGGTCCGGGTACCGTAAACCTGTGGTTCGCGTTTTCCAAGCATGTTCAGGTTGGGGCCGTGCAGAACCAGTAAATTCATGATTATGACAACTCCCTGGCCAGTTCGTATGATTTGAGTTTCAGCATGTAACGTCCCTTGCCGAAGTTACCGTCATGCTTCATGATCAGGGCGGCAAACAGATCTTCATTCAGTACCCTGACAATAACCCGTGTCTGTGTCGTGGATATGGCGACCTCTTCGAGATCACCAACCTTGATGACATCAACGGCGCGCTTGATCTCCTTGAGCACTGATGCATACTCGACCGAGAGGAGCTGCATATCAAACTCCGACTGTTCAACGGAAACCTCATCAATCGGAATACCGTCATACGCCATGATGACAACCGACAGTGCTCCGTCCACGGAGTCTAAAATGGCGTTCAGCGTACTTTTCAGCGGCATGATCTGATCCTCCTGATGTTTTCCAGCCACCCCTCGAGAGTGCTGAGCGCATTATCCGCGGTTCCCATTGTCGGCAAAGCAGCGCTGACAGAGGCGATTGATGTTTCATGGAATGCTTCTTGAGGAAGGATTCCCTCATTATCGGAAAAGGAGGAAACTACCGGCGTTTCCCGATACATATCCGCCGGAAACGATTCACCCGTTTCCGAAAGAGGTACCATCGCGTCTTCCGGTTCGTCCTCACTGAACTCATAGCCTGAGACAGGGGGCTGTGCCGGGACAAGCATCGATTCAAGCTCGGAAACCCGGTCACTGACGGAGCTGTTGGCAGGGTTGTCGCTCAGGATGGCCCGGTATATTTCAAGCGCCTTGTCGATAAAACCCTGTGAAACGTACAGCTCGGCAAGTGTGCCGGTTGAAAGCGGATCATGATGCAGCTCCGGCTGCGCTTCCTTCTCCATGACCGGTTCAAAGGACTCAGCCCCTGAAGCATCCGGTTCCTCTTCATAGAGTTCGAGTTCTTCCAGTATTTCCAGATCTTCTATGATTTCTTCATCGTCGCTTACGTCCTGGGAGACGGGTGCAAGCGCGGAACCGGCCGGGAGTTCGAGTGATTCCAGTTCCAGGCGGCTCTCCACATCATCCGGGATGAATTCCAGAACGGTTCTGAAAGCGACGCGAGCGGCATCCAGATCTCCGTTTGCGATCGAGAGACGCCCAAGCAGCTTCTGTGACGACACGTCCTCCGGCATCGCCCCGGTCACAATTTTGAGGGCAACCAGGCTCGCATCAGTCAGGCCCTTGGCATGGCTGGCCATTGCCAGGGCCCGTTGACCGGCAAGATAGGAGGGATGTTTTGCAACACCCTGGCTGGCTGTATGCAGAGCATCCTCAATCAAGCCCACTTTCAGATAGACTTCGGAAAGTTTCGCAAAACAGAACGAATCGGGTGAATTGGCAAGACGTTCCTCTAATGTTTTAATGTCTGCCCAGAACGACGAATTATCCTGCTGCATGGTCACGCCTCCAGCCCGCTCAACTTGAGCAACTCTTCGGGGGTATGCTGCGACATGGCGTACATGCCGATGCCTTTGTTACAGATAAAGGTGATAGCGCCGCTTTTGGCTTTTTTGTCAGTTGCTATCGAATTGAGAAGTTTCCCGCGGTCAAATGAAGGGGCAGCCGTCGCAAGCCCGCAACGTTCTATCAGCGCGGTAATCCTGAGTACGTCTTCCGGGCTGCAAAAACCGAGTGCTGCCGACACCCGCGCCGCCAGCGCCATGCCGATCGCCACCGCCTCCCCGTGCACCATTCCGGAATAGCCGCAAAGGGTTTCAAAAGCATGCCCCATGGTATGACCATAATTCAGAACAGCGCGCAGGCCGGACTCCTTCTCATCAAGCTCAACAACTTTGGACTTAAGAGCGCATGATTGGCTGACAACCTTGATCAGCGCATCCGGGTCCATGGCCAGTATCGCGTCGATATTGGATTCCAGAAATTCGAAAAACGGCAGATCGATGATCGCACCGTACTTGACAACCTCCGCCAAACCGGCCCGGAACTGGCGGATGTCGAGCGTATCGAGCGTTGCGACGTCTATCAGTACCAGCCGGGGCTGATAAAAAGCCCCGATCAGGTTCTTGCCCAGCGGATGATCTATACCGGTTTTCCCGCCAACACTGCTGTCCACCTGTGACAACAACGTAGTCGGCACCTGTACGAACCGTATGCCGCGCAGCCAGGTGGCCGCGGCATATCCGGCGAGATCGCCCACCACACCGCCACCCAGAGCGACTATGAAAGAACTCCGATCGACTCCGGCTTCCAGAAGCGCGTCATACACCCGGTTCAGCGTAGCGGAATTTTTATATTCCTCGCCGTCACCGATCTCGATCTGAACCGCCTTGAATCCGGCAGATTCCAGGGAATCCAGCACTGTCCGTCCATATAACGCGGACACGGTCGGGTTGGTAATGACCGCAGCCACACCGGATAGGCCGAGCTCAGCGCATCTTGCGCCAAGCGATGAAAGACAACCATGCTCGATGATTATGTCATAGCTGTTCTCAGCCAGGTCAACAGTCAGCAAACTCACGCTAAAAGCCCCTTCAAACGGCTTAAAATCACTGCCGCGACATCTTCCACGGATTTCCCGTCCGTGTCAATTCTAATATCTGCGTCGGCATAAAATTGTTCCCGCGCCTCCATCAGCGCGGCGGCTCGCTCCGCAGCCTTTTCACCGGCCGGAATAACCTGACAATCAAGCATTGCGGATCTGCCCAAGGTACCCCTCCAGATTACGCCTGATCTCGACCACCGAATCCCCGCCGAACTTCTCCAGCAGCGCATTGGCGATCTCGATCGCCACCACCGCCTCGGCCACTACCAGCGCTGCCGGAACCGCGCAGGTGTCGGAGCGCTCCACGGTTGCTTCAAATGCTTCGTGGGTGCGCATGTCCACGGACCGGAGCGGTTTGTACAGCGTCGGAATCGGCTTCATCGCGGCCCGCAGTACAATCGGCTCGCCATTGGACATGCCCCCCTCGATCCCGCCGGCATTGTTCGTAGCACGGCAATAACCGTTATCATAGGAAATCTCGTCATGCACCCGGGAACCGGGACGACGGGCGGACTCGAAGCCGATTCCGATCTCAACCCCCTTGATGGCCTGGATGCTCATCAGCGCCATCGCCAGCCTTGCGTCCAGCTTGCGGTCCCAATGCACATAACTGCCCAGACCGGCCGGCACACCCTGCACCTGCACCTCGACCACGCCGCCCAGTGTATCCCCGGCAGCCTTGGCGACGTCAATCGCCAGCTTCATCTCAACCTCGGCACGCGGGTCGCAGCAGAACATTTCCGATGCGGACGCACGCTGCCACAACTGGTCCAGCGACTCCTGCGGCGCTTCGGCAACCACACCTCCCACCTCGGTGACATAGCCCCCCACACTGATACCGAACTCCGCCAGCAGAGCCCTGGCCACTCCGCCGACAGCCACGCGAACAGCGGTTTCACGGGCGCTGGAGCGTTCAAGCACGTTACGGACATCGCCATGGTTATACTTCATTGCCCCGGTCAGGTCGGCATGTCCGGGACGCGGACGGGTGACCGCACTGGAATCGTCGCGATGCTCAGCCAGCGGCGACATCTTCTCCAGCCAGTTTTCCCAGTCCCGGTTCTTCACCACCAGTGTCAGCGGCGACCCCAATGTTTCGCCCCAGCGTACGCCGGAAAGCAGTTCGACCGTGTCCTTCTCGATCTTCATGCGGCCGCCACGGCCGTACCCCTGCTGACGCCGGGCCAGATCAAGATTGACAGCTTCAGCCGTCAGGCGGATGCCGGCCGGAAGACCTTCGATAATAGCACTCAGCTGCGGGCCATGGGACTCACCGGCCGTCAGGTAGCGGATCAAACTCACGTAAAGCACCTCCCAATATGGTTCAAAAGGGGGTAAAATAGCATTTATGAAGTGACAACGGCAAGGCAAAAGAGCTGTTAAACCACGGGCACGAGGGTAATGAGAATATTTTTAAGAATAATTTCATATACCGCTTGCTAAAATCATATTGTAAGTAATAATTGTGAATCTTGATTTTCAGTCAATCGACAATCATACGGAGGAGTATCATGGCTGCTCATGAAAAGCTGATTCAGCATATTGTTTCGTTAAAAGAAGGTGAAAGAGTCTTCGAGAACGCCTTTCAATCCGTTGCCAGGATGATTCTCGGATCGGGCTTCGAAAAGGTGGTCGTCAACGGCAGAACCACCTACGACTTCAAGGTATTCCGCAGCGGCAGGAAACATACCATCGGCATGTTCGACGAGATCAACAGCTTTGTCTCCTATGTCAAGGATGCCGCCGAAGGGGGCTCCAGCAAGGAGATGGCCTTCGTGCTGGTCGGCGAACCGGGCAACGGCAAGACCTTTTTCGTCGAATTCCTCTGTACCCAGTACCGTGCCTTCCTGTCGCAGCCGAAAAACCGCCGCTTCACCTTCCGCTATAACGGCCTGTCGCAACTGGGACATTACGGCAAAATCAATATCATCGATTCCCAGACCTTTGAAGATCCGCTGATCCTGGCGATGAACCTGCACGATTCCGTCGATGACAACCGGCGCTTTCTGGCGGAACAGGGTGGCCTGGACGATGCCGCGATAGACACCCTGTACGAGAACTACCGTCCGCTGGGCGCCTGCAGCGGTTACATCTGGAATGATATCCGCGATTATTGCGATGGCGACCTGAACCTCATGCTGGAATTCGTCCAGATCGTCCCGGTGCCGATGACAGAAAGCCTGGGAACCGTCACCGGCAAGTATCCGGCCAAGGACAAGATCACCTCGTCGTCGGTGGACCTTTTGGGCGAAGAATCGATCCAGCGCCTGCTGCATATCACCGACACCAACAACCCCTACCGCTTCGACCTGCGGCGCGGCGCGCTGGCGCGGGTCGCCGGCGGCGGCATCCATTTCTCCGACGAGATCTTCAAGAACAAAAAGGACCTGGTCCAGGTATACCTGGGCGTGATCCAGAACCGGGCCATCGAGATCGACGGCTACAAGTGGCCGATCGACTCGCTGATCATCGCCACCAGCAACAACTCCGAATTCAACCGTTTCCTGGCCGAAAAAGAGGAAGCGCCGATCGTGGACCGCTGCCGGATCTGCTATGTTTCCCACAACACCAATTACCGTCTGCAGGAAGGACTCACCGCCTACGCCATCGGCAGCGACGCCAAGACAACCCTGACCAAGGAGGCACTGCACCAGGACCCGAACCTGAACTACGCCGCTTCAGTCGGTGTAGTGCTGACCCGCTTCCCACGCTCGGAGAAGCTGACCCCGATCGAAACCATGAAACTGGCGGCCGGTGAAGTAGCCGGTGAGAAGAGCATCAAGGCGCTGGCGGAGGTGATCGACACACTCGGGCAGGACCCGGACATCACTAAGCGTTTCGGGCAGAAGGGATTGGGGCACCGCAGTCTGGGGCGTTCGATCCAGCTGCAGGTCGAGAATTCGGAGACCAACGAAGGGCGCTGCATGTTCGCCTACGACGTGTTCAAAACCCTGGAGCGGGTGGTGCTGGACTATGTGGTGGAAACCAACGATCGCGCCAAGTACCTGGAGGATCTGAAGATCGCCAAGGGACTCTACCGCGAACGGATCATGACCGAGATGTTCAACGCCTACATGGACGAACCGCACGCGATCCGCAAGGACGTGATGAACTATGTCAACATGATCATCGGCATCGACGCCGAAAACCTGGGGCCGGACCGGATGTGGAAATACAAGGATCCCCAGAACGGGGAACTGCGAGCGTTGAAGATCGACGAACGCTACGTCAAGAGCGTCGAGGAGCGCATCGGGCTGAAGACCGAGGAGCAGCGGGATTCATTCCGCACCTCGATCCGCAAGATCTATGGCCAGAAGATCTCGATGGATCCCAATTACGATTTCATGGATAACCTGGAACTGGTCAAGGCGGTCACCGACGTGCGCCTTAAATCGGACATCGCCGGCGCCGGCAGCCTGATCGGGGCGCTGGCCAACCGTACCAACGAGGAAAACCAGAAACTCTACGACCGCATGATCACGACCATGCTCGACAAACTGGGCTACTGCCGGACCTGCGCCCAGAAGACCATCGAGTATTTTTGCACGCAAGAGGATGAAAATTAATAACTGTCAGCCACAGAGGTCACAGAGCACACGGAGAAATTCAAAGACAAAAGTACAAACAACTTTATTGCATTACCCTGAAATTTAAGTTTTATTTTTCTAAAATGATTTTGGTTTTCTCTGTGACCTCTGTGTCCTCTGTGGCAAAAGTTTAAAGGTTTTTATGCGAAATGATCCCTTGACATATCTGGAAGAGTTGAAGGCGTCCGGTCTTGATCCCGAACGGGAAGCGCGGCTGCGGGAAGAGCTTGCCAGTGCGGTGAACGGTCACGGACTGCCCGCGCCAGGACTGCCTCCGGATCACGAACTGGCCGGATTCGGCCGTGGATTCTACGACAGCGGTGATCTGCTGGTGCTGCGTCAGGCGGTGACGCCTTATATCAGCGGGGCCGGACTGGCAAAATCGCTGGACGAACTCCTGGAGCGCGACCGGCAGCGGGAACAGGACGGTTTCCCGCGCAAGATCGAGGTCGGCAAACTGGTAAAACCGGGACGGGGCCGCAAGGGGAAAGTCGTGGTGATCCCGACCACGGTCGAGGAGAAGTTCTATCACGACCCGACCGTTCGTCCCCCCGGTGAAGGGGGCGCTTCGGGTGGCACCGGCGATGAGCAGGAAGGCGACGTCATCGGCGAGCAACCGGTGCGCGACGAGGGTGATCAAGCCGGCAGCGGCCCTGGCGAAGGGGGCGGCGCCAGTCACGAAACCGAATCCTCGGCCTATGACCTGGGGAAGATACTTTCGGAAAAGTTCCAGCTGCCGAATCTGCGGGAAAAGGGCAAGAAGCGCTCCTTCACCCGTTTCAGCTATGACCTGACCGACAAGCATCGCGGTTTCGGACAGGTACTGGATAAAAAGGCGACTCTGCGCAAGATCGTCGAGACCAACATCGCGCTCGGCAACCTTCCGGATGTGTCGGATATCGACCCGACCCGCTTCCTGATCGCGCCGCGCGACAAGGTTTACCGGATTCTGTCGCGCGAGAAGGATTATGAACCGCAGGCAATGCTATTCTTCCTGCGCGATTATTCCGGCTCCATGGCGGGCAAGGTCACGGACCTGGTCGTCAGCCAGCATGTGCTGATCTACAGCTGGCTGCTCTACCAGTACGGGGGCCAGGCGGAATCCCGTTTCATACTGCACGACACCGAGGCCAGGGAAGTGCCGGACTTTTACAGCTACTACAATTCAAGGGTCGCGGGGGGGACGCAGGTCTCCAGCGCCTATCGACTGGTCAACGAGATCGTGGAACGCGAAAATCTGGCAAAAGACTACAACATCTACGTTTTCCAGGGTACCGACGGCGATGACTGGGACGAGTCCGGCTCGGCGGCCATTCCTGAACTCGAAAAGATGCTGACCTACGCCAGCCGTGTGGGTGTTACCATAGCGGAACATGGGCAGGGACCCAGCACCACGGTGGCCCGCTACCTGAACAGCTCGGGGCTGCTGAGGAAAAAGCCCGAGCTGCTGCGGATGGATGTGATCCAGAAAGATGCGGATGAACAGAGACTGATCGAAGGCATCAAGCACCTGATTTCCTAGCGGCGGGATCATCCCGCGCCGGGCGCCGGAATAGCGCCCCAAAGATGGGTATTCCATGGAACTGATCAACCAACATACCAAGCGGATCATGGAAGGATGCAAGGAGCGCGCACGGGCAGCAGGCCTTTCCTTTACCGACGAAAGCCTGGAATACGTGGTCACCAACAGGGATCTGCTGGAACTGTCCCCCAAGGTGATGATTCCCACGCTCTACGACTACTGGGTTCATGACGTTGAAGTTTTGCGCGAACGGGGCAAGTACGAGCTCTATCCCAGCAATCCCTACGAGACGGTCATCAACACCCGACCGCCGATCTCCTTCTACAATGACAACAACCCTGACTGGCTCAACGTGATGATCTTCTACCATGTGCTGGCCCACATCGATTTTTTCCAGAACAACCTCTACTTCCGCCACACCTGGGACTATGACTTCACCGGTCAGGCCTTGTCGGACAAGCGGGTAATTGCAAAGCTCAGGGCGGAAAAGGGGCGCTGGGTCGATTATGTGATCGAATTTGCCAGAAGCATCGACAACCTGGTGGATTTTCATGGCGAGCTGGCGGACCTTTTCACCCCGGCGGAAGCGGCCTGTTCATCCCGCCTCAATTACTATTTCGACCATTTCCTGCAGGCTGAAAAGAAGATCTCGGTCAGTGAATACATCAAAGAGGTCGATCGCTACAACGCCTGCCTGAGAACCTACGGTGAACTGGGCGAGAAAACCTTCTTCGTCGAGGCGGAACTGCGCTACCCCGAGCTGGAAGCGCATTTCACCAGGGTCCATGAGACACGCCCGGCAAAAAAACGTGACCTGCTGCACTTTTTGCTGGATAATTCGGAATTTCTGGCCAGGGATGAAAACATCTGGATGCGTTCGATCCTGGAGATAGTCCGCAAGACGTCCATATTCTTCCAGCCCCAGATCCGGACCAAGATCCTGAACGAGGGGTGGGCCAGCTACTGGCATGAAGCGCTCTTCCTGCAGGATGACCGTATCAGGGGGCATGAGGTGGACTTTGCCAGGGTTCATGCCGGAGTCACCTCGATGCCTCGGGTGGGGATGAACCCGTACGCGCTGGGGATGAGACTTTTCGGACACATTGAGGAACAGGCCGACAAGGGACGGATCTCTTTCGACTTCCAACGCATGACCGACTCCGGCAGCCGTAAGCGCTTTGACAGCGGCGCATCGGCCGGAAAGGAATTCATCTTCAAGGTGCGTGAAAATCTCTGCGACTACCTGTTCCTGAAGAACCATCTGGATCAGGATTTCATCGACAAGCACAAACTGTTCGTCGCCGGCAAGCGCCTGGATCAGCAGCGCATGGTGTGGCAGTACTACGTAAAGAGCCGCAAGGCCGGGGATTACAAGCAGATGGTGCAGGATACGCTCTATCATCCGCCGGTCATCAGTGTGGATCAGTCCAAGGGAATCCAGGGGAGCCTATATCTGACCCATAAATTCGAAGGGAAACAGCTGGTGCAGGAATATATCGCCAACACGATGGTCGGTATAGAATACCTGTGGGGCGGCCCGGTGCACCTGGAAACCAGCGAGGCCCAGCTCATCCCGGCTCCGGCCACGACAGCAAAAACGGATCAACCGCCGGAAGGCGAGATCGCCTGGCAGCGGGTTGTATTTTCAATGAACGGCAGGGTACTGTCCAAGAAGAAACTCTAACGGTGATATATGTCGAACGTGGATAGAGCAATAAAACACCTCAACCGGAAAATCAGCGAACGGGAGCACAACCAGACCATCCCCTTCGACGACTTCTTGAAGATACTGGCTTTAAAGCCCGCCGCGCACATCCGCAACGTGTTTCAAAGCTTTCACGACATGATCAGAACCTACGTCGGCGAGGGACGCGACGAATATCCCGATGATCCGGAATCGATCAACTATGTCTCCTACGACTGCCGCAACCTGTTCGTAAAGAATACCGACCGACCCTTCTTTGCCGACCGGCTGTTCGCCAACCGCCTGATCAACCATGTGGATGCCATGAAAGGGAGCGCCCGCCAGAACAAGATCTATATATTCGAAGGCCCCCCGGGATCCGGCAAGAGCACCTTTCTCAACAACCTGCTGTTGAAGTTTGAGGAATACGCCAACAGCGACGCCGGCAGGCGCTACGAAATCGTCTGGCGCCTCGACCGGAGGGTGCTGGCGCAAATCAATGAAACCCAGCTTTCCTCTTTTGTGGACCGGCTCTCCAACCTGCTGGACGAATACGAGCTGGGTCAGGCCGAACTGGCCGACATGAAGAGTTCCCTGCACCGCAGCGGCGACTATGTGGAGATCGCCTGCCCCTCCCACGACAATCCGCTGCTGCTGATCCCCAAGCGCGACCGGCGCCTGTTCTTTGACGACCTGTTTACCAATGACGAATTCAAATGGAAACTGTTCACCAACAAAGAGTACGAATGGGTCTTCAGTGAAAGCCCCTGCACCATCTGCAGCTCGATCTACGAAGCGCTGATCCGGCGCCTGCCCAGTTCGATGGATATCTACAAGATGATCCATGCGCGCCCCTACCGCTTCAACCGCCGCCTGGGGGAAGGAATCACGGTTTTCAACCCGGGCGACAAACCCATGAAGCTGAACATCAAGACCAATGAGCAATTGCAGCGAAAAATCGACTCTTTGCTGGGAGACAGCGATGCGGTCAAATACATCTACTCCAACTTCGCCAAGACCAACAACGGCATCTATGCGCTGATGGATGTGAAATCACACAACGCCGAGCGATTGCTGGAACTGCACAACATCATCAGCGAGGGGATTCACAAGGTCGAGGACGTGGAGGAAAACGTCAGGTCACTCTTCATCGCGCTTATGAACCCGGAAGATGAAAAAACCATCGAAGGCTTCCAATCCTTCAGCGACCGGATTGAGTACATCAACATTCCCTACGTGATGGATCTGAACACCGAGGTGGAAATCTACCGCAACATCTTCGGCAAGCATATCGACGAGAGTTTCATCCCGCGCGTTCTGCACAACTTCGCCCGCACCATCATCTCGACCCGCATGAAAAACACTTCCGAGGCTCTCCTGGAATGGATCGGCGATCCGATGAGATATGGGCAGTACTGTGACGAAAACCTGCAGATCCTCAAGATGGAAATTTACACCGGCTACATCCCGACCTGGATCTCCGATGAGGACCGCAAACGCCTGACTGCAAAGCGGAGGCGGAGAATCATCGACGAATCGGAAGTGGAAGGGGTTACCGGATTTTCAGGCCGCGATTCGATCAAGATCTTCAACGAGTTTTATTCGGCCTATGCCCGCAAGGACGAGCTGATTTCCATGTCCGCCCTGACCTCTTTCTTCACCAAATGGCGGCGTGACCTGTACGAGATGCTTCCGGACGGATTTTTGAACTCGCTGTTGCGGAACTACAACTACACCGTGCTTCAGGAGGTTAAGGAGTCGCTTTACTACTACAACGAGGAGCAAATTGCCCGGGATCTGCTCAACTACATGTTTGCGGTAAGCTTTGAGATGGGTTCGGTTGCGATTTGCCGCTATACCGGCGACAAGCTGGAAATCAGCGAAGAACTGCTCCGCAGCACAGAGAAACGGCTGATCGGCTCCGCCGTGGAGGATTCCGCGCGGCTTCAGTTCCGGCGGGAAACCCAGAAGGAATATGCCGGAAAAACTCTTACCCAGGAGATTCTGGCCGAAGGGCTAAATCCCAGGGATACCAGTCTTTACCGGACACTGCACGAGCGTTACGTGCATAATCTGAAGGAGAAAGTGCTCGATCCGTTCCTGGACAACCCCAACTTCCGCCGCGCGATCAAGGATTACGACACCGACGCCTTCAAGACCTACGACAAACGCATCCGCGATGACGTTGCGTTCCTGATCAACAACCTCTGCGGCACAAAATTCCACTACACCAAGCAGAGCGCCAGGGAAGTCTGCGTCTACGTGATCGATAACGACCTGGCCCGAAAATTCCCGGCTTGATTGCAACACCTCCCCTCCCCTGGAAAAGTCATCCTTGCCTTCGACCGGCAGTTGGTTTACCTTTTATGGTTAAACAGCTTGGCTGCAGTAAACTGTCAACGCCAACAGCATGATTGACCGCAATCAACCAGCAAAGGGACACTGATGCCAATAGAGGAAACAATTCACAACAACCCACCCGCATCCGGAAGCGATGCGATCATTGCCGCTGTCGGCGATGGAATAACCGTGCACGACAGGGATTTCAGGATCATTTACCAGAATCAGGTGATGCAGAATATTTTCGGCGACTGTGTCGGCAAGACCTGCTACGAGGCTTACAACCAATCAAGCTCGATATGCATCGAGTGTCCGGTTGCAACCTGCTTTTCCAGCGGCGAGGTTCACACCGTGGAGCGGATTGTGAACATTGCCGAAAAGACCTTTGTCTTTGAAAACTGCGCTTCGCCTATCCGTGACAAGAATGGCATGATCGTGGCCGCGGTGGAGGTTGTTCGTAATGCGACCGAACGCAAGGAAGCTGAAGAAAAGATCACCAAGCTGAAAAACCTCTACGATGCCCTGAGCCGCACTAACAAGGCCATTCTGCACAGCGGGCACAGGGACTACCTGTTCCGGGAAATCTGCCAGATCGCGGTGGAATACGGCAAACTGTCCCTGGCCGTGATCGGCACGATCGACCCGGAAACCGGCAGCGTCACTCCGGTTGCCAGCTGCGGCAAGGCCGCCAGCTACCTGGATTCGCTCACCGTTTCCTCTAACATTGATTGCGAGGAGGGGCGCGGCCCCACCGGAATAGCGATCCGCGAAGGTGTGCCGTACGTTTGCAATGATTTCCACAGCGACCCGACGACCGTTCCATGGCGGGCTGCCGCCACGGAGTATGGCATCAACTCCTCGGCGGCTTTCCCGATCAAATTCAAGGGCGAGAGCGTGGGCGTGCTGAAGGTCTATGCCGGCAAAAAGGACTTCTTTGACAGGGAAATCGTCGATCTATTCCAGGAAATGGTCGATAACGTAAGCTTCGCCATCAAGAATTATCATCGCGAGGAAATACGTCGTCTGGCCGAAATGGCGCTGCAGGAGAGCGAGGCGCGTCTGAAGCTGGTTCTTGAAGGAAGCAACGACGGCTACTGGGATTGGGACATCGACACCGGCGTTGTCAACATGAGCCCCCGTTTTGCCGAGATGATCGGCTGTGAGACGGGTGAGGCCGTAACCACCATTTCCGCGCTGATGAATCTGGTGCATGCCGATGATAAACCGCGCGTGCGCAGCGTGGTTTATGACCAGCTGTCCACGACCACCTCCGCCTTTGATACCGAATTCCGCATGGCTTGCGCCAAGGGAGGATACAACTGGATTCGCTACCGGGGAAAAGTGGTGTTCAGGGACGAACACGGCACACCGTTACGAGTGTCGGGCGTTGCCGGCAACATCACCGAGAAGAAGAAACAGGAGGAGGAGCTAAACTACCTGAGTACCCACGACGCACTGACCGGACTCTTCAACCGCGCCTATTTCGATGCCGAAATGGTGCGGATGGCGAACAGCCGTCAGTACCCGCTCGGCATGGTCGTCGCCGATGTTGATGGCTTAAAGAACATCAACGACAACTTCGGCCATGCGGAGGGAGACCAGATCATCAAACGGGCGGCGATGGCGCTTAAGAATTCCTTCCGAGGTGAAGACGTTGTAGCCCGCATCGGCGGAGACGAGTTCGCGGTTATTCTTCAAAATGCTGACGAGGCCTCGGTCAAGGAGGCGATCAAACGTGTACTTGCTTTCCAGGCGGAAAGCAACCGCGAGCAACCCGGCCATGCCTTGAGCATTTCATTGGGTTCGGCCACGGCCGAAAGCAGCGAACAGCTGCACAGCGCTTTAAAGCAGGCGGATTCCCGGATGTACTACTACAAGATCCGCCGGAAACAGGGTGACCAGAACCCATCGCAGATCAGCTGAACAATAGGCAGTCTGTCACTTATGGAGACTGCTCGAACCATTAAGAGAGTTGCTGACAGAAAGGACAACAAACCGTGAGCAAAATGATTGGCATACTAACCTCCGGTGGTGACAGCCCGGGACTGAACGCGGCTATCCGTGGTGTCGGCAAGGCGCTTCTGGGGCGATACGACATGAAGGTGATCGGGTTCCGCGACGGATTTCGCGGTATGATGGAAAACCGGACACAACGGCTGGATTCAGCGGCGCTCTCGGGCATTCTCACGCTGGGAGGCACTATTCTCGGCACGAGCCGTGACAAACCCTACGCCATGCCGGTTGCCGGCAAGTTAAAAGATATGACCGAGGTGATTGTCGACAACTACCGCAAGCACCACTTGGACGCGTTAGTCTGTCTTGGCGGTGGCGGTACGCAAAAAAACGCCTATCATCTGATGAAGCAGGGGTTGAACGTGATTACTCTGCCTAAGACGATCGACAACGATGTGATCATGACCGATGTATCCTTTGGATACGACACGGCTCTCGGAATTGCCACAGAAGCGGTCGACCGGTTACACAGCACCGCCCATAGCCATCATCGCATCCTCGTCCTGGAGCTTATGGGGAACAAGGCCGGCTGGCTGGCATTGGGGGCCGGCATCGCCGGCGGTGCCGATGTCATTTTAATTCCGGAAATTCCTTATGATGTGAAAAAAGTTGCCGCCGCAATCATGCGTCGAAGCCACAACGGCCAGGGCTTCAGCATCGTGGCAATGGCCGAAGGGGCAATTTCACGGGAAGTTGCCGTTAAAATGGCTGAAATTGACAAGAACAAGGGCAGCAAGAAGAAAGAGCCGAAAGAGCCGGCCCAGGAGAGGATTGCTGACTGCAGGCCTGGCAACAGCCTGCAACTGGCGCAACAGCTGGAGGAGCTCACCGGTCTGGAATCACGGCTCACGATTCTGGGTTACCTGCAGCGCGGGGGAACCCCTTCGGCCGGAGACCGTCTGCTGGCCACACGCCTTGGGACAGCCTGTGCTGACCTGATCAATAACGGCAAATTCGGAGTCATGGTGGCTGCACGGGGTGATGGTGTCAAACCGGTGCCGCTCAAGGACGTCGTCGGCAAACGCAAGACAGTGCCGTTGGATCACGACTGGATCGAGAGTGCCCGCAGTGTGCATACCTGTTTTGGCGATTGACGGCAGGGGAGTACCAGTGTCACTTCCCGTATTTTCAATTGCGACCTGCTGATTTACCTTTGGTCAGCAATTGTCACTGTTACAAACGTATCGGGGGTAACGACACCATGAATTTCGACCGCATTCAACACGAAGAGCTGCATGCCCTCCTCTGCCGGATGCCGAAAGCAGAACTGCATATCCACATCGAAGGCTCACTGGAACCGGAACTGATCTTTGAGCTGGCAAAACGGAACCGGGTCAAACTCCCCTACCCGACCATCGAAGAACTGCGCGCGGCCTATGCCTTTACGGATCTGCAAAGCTTCCTGGACATCTACTACGCAGGGGCCGGCGTGCTGCAAAAAGAAGATGATTTCTTCGATATGACCTGGGCTTACCTGGAGCACGCCAAAGCCGACAATGTGGTCCATGCGGAGATTTTTTTCGATCCGCAGACACATACGGCCAGGGGCATTCCGTTTGAAACGCTAATCAGCGGTCTGGACCGGGCAATCCGACGTGGCCGGGAAGAGCTGGGAGTAAGCGCCTCGCTGATACTCTGTTTTCTGCGCCACCTGAGTGAAGAGGACGCTTTCGCGGTGTTGGAAGAGGCGCTGCCGTTCCGCGACCGGTTCATCGGAATCGGCCTTGACAGCAGCGAACGCGGAAATCCGCCGGAGAAATTCGCCAGGGTATTTGCCCGCTGCCGGGAACAGGGGCTGCGGCTGGTGGCCCATGCCGGAGAAGAAGGCTCTGCCGAATACATCAGCCATGCCCTTGACCTGCTGAAAGCGGAAAGAATCGACCATGGCGTGCACTGCCTGGATGATCCGCAACTTGTCGCAAGATTGGTGCGGCAACAGATACCACTGACCGTATGTCCCCTGTCCAACGTAAAACTCCGGGTTTTTTCGCACCTTTCCGATCACAATATCGCCAGGCTGCTGGCTGCCGGTATTGCCGCAACCGTCAATTCCGATGATCCGGCCTATTTCGGCGGATACCTGAACAGTAATTACACCGCTACATTCGAGGCGCTGCCGGAGCTAGGGGCGAAAGAGGCTTATCAACTGGCTCGCAACAGTTTTCAGGCCAGTTTTGTCGATGAAAGCATCAAGGCGGGATGGATCAGAGAACTGGATGATTTTTTTACGAATTATCGTATTACGGCAAATTCAAGATAATAAGCAAGGAAACGTACCATATGAAACCTGGCTGGTTTGTTCGCGGAGATATTGACGGTTTTTTCGGGCTGTTCGTAGACAATCTGTTGCAGTTGATGCTGATCGCGGTGCTGTGCGTCAACGTATGCGGCATGCCGCCGGAGCTTGTTTATGGCAGGATTCTGCCCGGCGCGGCCCTTTCGATCCTGTTCGGCAACCTGTTCTACGCCTGGCAGGCCAGAAGGCTGGCCATCAGAAGCGGGCGGATGGATGTCACCGCCTTGCCTTACGGCATCAACACCGTCAGCCTGATCGCCTTCGTGTTCCTGATCATCGCCCCGATCTACTTCGAGACCAAGGATGCAAACCTGGCTTGGCAGGCCGGGCTGTTCGCATGCCTGGCCAGTGCCGTGCTGGAATGCATCGGCGCCTTTGTCGGCGACTGGCTCCGCCGGCATACCCCCCGGGCGGCGCTGCTGTCGTCACTGGCCGGAATCGCCATCACCTTCATCTCGATGGGCTTCGTGTTCCAGATCTTCGCAATGCCGGCCATCGCGCTTGTGCCGGCGCTGTTCGTGATCTTTGTCTATGGCGGCCGGGTCAAGCTCCCCCTGGGGCTTCCGGGCGGCTTCATCGCGGTGGCGCTGGGTGTGGCCATCGGCTGGCTGCTGCGCTGGGGCGGGTATCCCTATTTACAACCGCTTGAGGAACCGTACCGGTTCGCCCTGCACTTCCCCAAACCGGCTTTTGGCGACATGCTGGCCTTTCTGGTCAACAACCAGGGCTGGAAGTACTTCTCGGTGATTTTCCCGATGGCGCTGTTCAACGTGATCGGCTCGCTGCAGAACCTGGAAAGCGCCGAAGCGGCCGGCGACCGCTACGACACCCGTTCGTCACTGCTGGTCAACGGCATCGGCTCGATCGTAGCGGCCTGCCTGGGGAACCCTTTCCCGACCACGATCTATATCGGCCATCCGGGTTGGAAGGCTATGGGAGCCAGATGGGGCTACTCGATACTGAACGGTGTGGTGATCACGATCCTCTGCCTGATCGGCGGAGTCACACTGGTGCTCAAGGTTGTGCCGATGGAGGCGATGATCGGCATCCTGCTCTGGATCGGAATTATAATCACGGCCCAGGCGTTCCAGGAGGTTCCCAGGAAGCACAGTATCGCGGTGGCCTTGGGCCTGATGCCGGCGCTGGCGGCCTGGGCGCTGCTGTTGATCGAGACCGCCCTGCGCAAGGCCGGCACCGGTCTGTTTGAAGTTGCCCCGAAGTTCGGCGGCGACCTCTACGTGTACGGCATCATCTCCATGAGCCAGGGCTTCATGATCTCCTGCATGGTTCTTTCCGCCATGATGGTGCATGTGGTCGAGCGCCAGTTCTTCAAGGCGGCGCTCTGGACGGCTGCCGCTGCCCTGCTCTCCTTCTTCGGCGTGATCCATGCCTATGCGCTGACTCCGGCGGGGGTGCAGAACAGGTTCGGCTTTGGCGCAGCAAAGGATTTTGCGGCTGCCTACCTGATCGCGGCGCTGCTGCTGGTTGCCCTGCACTACTATAACCGGGGCAGTGAACCGGAGAGCAGCGACATCGCTGCATAGGAATCAGCGGACATAAGTCCTGCAAAGCTGAAGCGGAAAACCGCAGACACGAAAAAGCCCGGCTCATGGCCGGGCTTTTTATTTGGCGGGATACTGTTTAAACCGGATGCTACGGCAGTTCGCTGCTCCCCATCAGGTAACGATCGCACTCGCGCGCCGCGCCGCGCCCCTCGTTGAAGGCCCACACCACCAGGCTCTGGCCGCGACGGCAATCGCCGGCCGCGAATACACCCGGAATGCTGGTAGTGTACTTTTCGAACTCGGCCTTGATGTTGCTGCGATGGTCTTTTTCCAGTCCCAGTGCGTCAACCAGGGGCTGCTCGGGACCCAGAAAGCCCATCGCCAGCAGAACCAGACCCGCGGGACGCACCTGCTCGGTGCCGGGAACCGGCTGCGGCACGAACTGCCCCTTGTCGTTTTTCTGCCAGGCAACCTCGACAGTGTGTACCGCCTTGACATTGCCGTCCCGATCCCCCTCGAATTTAGTCGCGGTTGTCAGGAAAGTCCTGGGATCGGCGCCGAATCTGGCAGCGGCCTCTTCCTGGCCGTAATCCACCTTGTGCACCTTGGGCCACTCCGGCCAGGGGTTGTCGTCGGCGCGTTCATCTGGAGAACGGGGCATGATCTCCAGTTGGCTGACACTGCTGCAACCGTGACGGAGCGAAGTGCCGACACAGTCGGTGCCGGTGTCGCCACCGCCGATGATGATCACGTCCCTGTCCTTGGCCGAGATGAAATCTTCATTTCCGTTCAAGAGCGCCCTAGTGTTGGCGGTCAGAAAATCCATGGCGAAATGAATCCCCTTCAGGGTGCGCCCTTCGATCGGCAGGTCGCGCGGCTGGGTGGCTCCGGTCGTCATGATCACCGCGTCGAATCCGCTGCGCAGCTTCTTGACCGGTAAAGCCTTGCTTCCAACCTCGGTGTTGCAGACAAAGGTGATTCCCTCGGCCTCCATCAGCTTGATCCTGCGCAGCACGACCTCGCGCTTGTCCAGCTTCATGTTGGGGATGCCGTACATCAGCAGGCCGCCGGGCAGGTCGGCGCGTTCAAAAACCGTCACGCTGTGGCCGGCCTTGTTAAGCTGGGCCGCGGCGGAGAGGCCGGCGGGACCGGAACCGACGATCGCGACTTTCTTGCCGGTGCGGACAGCCGGCGGAGCCGGTACGATCCAGCCCTGCTCGAAACCGCGCTCGACGATGCTGACTTCGATGTTCTTGATCGTAACAGCCGGATCGATACTGGCCAGCGTGCAGGAGCCTTCGCAGGGTGCCGGACAGACACGGCCGGTGAACTCGGGGAAGTTGTTGGTCTTGAGCAGCCGGTCCAGCGCCTGGCTCCAGAGATTGCGATAGACCAGGTCATTCCACTCCGGTATCAGGTTGTTGATCGGACAACCGCTGGCCATGCCGCTGATCAACACGCCGCTGTGGCAAAACGGAACGCCGCAATCCATGCAGCGCGCCCCCTGGGTGCGCAGATCCTCGTCCGGCATATGTAGATGGAATTCGTTCCAGTCTTTGATCCGCTCCAACGGCGCCCGGTCGGCAGGCACTTCGCGAGTATATTCCATGAATCCAGTAGGTTTTCCCATGATTGTGTCCCTGTAAAAAGTTTATATGAGTCCTCCCCTCCCTTGACGGGAGGGGATTAAGGGGAGGGTGAGGCAGCCAAAACCTCTTCATGTGCAACTACCCCCACCCCCCGGCCCCCTCCCGCAAGGGGAGGGGGTATTGATGAAGTTGATGAAAAGTTACTATTTCTAATGCCCGGTGTGGGAGTTTTCCTCGAACGCCGCGGCCAGCGCGTCGTCACCGCTGAGACCGGCCGCCCTGGCCTTATCCAGAGCCTGCAGCACACGCTTGTAATCCGCAGGCATGACCTTGACGAAGCGCGACTGATAACGTTCCCAGTTGATCAGGATGATGGTGGCGCGGGTGCTGCCGGTGCTTTCGGCATGCGCTTCGATCATGGACCTGAGCGTGGCGCGGTCGGCATCATCCAGTTCTTCCAGCCCAACCAGCTCGGTATTGCAGCGGCCGGCGAAATCCTCATTCTCGTCAAGCACATAGACTACGCCGCCGCTCATGCCGGCCGCGAAGTTGCGCCCGGTCTGGCCCAGCACCACGACCGTACCGCCGGTCATATATTCGCAGCCATGATCGCCGACCCCTTCAACCACGGCATTGACACCGGAGTTGCGCACACAGAAGCGTTCGCCGGCCATGCCGCGGATATAGGCGGTGCCGCTGGTGGCGCCATAAAAAGCCACGTTGCCGGCGATGATGTTCTCTTCGGCTTTGAAGGTTGTCCCCTCCGGTGGATAGACCACGATCTTGCCGCCGCTCAAACCCTTGCCCAGATAGTCGTTGGCGTCTCCGGAGAGTTTCAGGGTAATACCGCTTGGGATAAATGCGCCGAAACTCTGACCGGCGGAACCGTTGAAGGTCAGGCTGACGGTGTCGTCGGGCAGACCGGAGGCGCCGTGGCTGCGGGTGATCTCGTTGCCGATGATCGTCCCCACCACGCGATCGACATTGGTGATCGGCAGTTCGGCGCTGACGCTTTCACCGCGCTCGATGGCCGGTTGGCAGATATCGAGCAGCCTGGTCATGTCGATTGATTTCTCCAGGCCGTGGTCCTGCGCTTCGGTGCAGTAGCGACCCACGTCCAGGCCGACTTTGGGCTGGTGGAGGATGTTAGTGAAATCCAGCCCCTGGGTCTTCCAGTGTTCGATGGCCTTGTTGGCCTCCAGCACATCGCAGCGGCCGACCATTTCATTCAACGTGCGGAAGCCGAGCTGGGCCATGATTTCACGCAGTTCCTCTGCAACAAAGCGCATGAAGTTGACCACATACTCAGGCTTGCCGCTGAAATTCTTGCGCAGTTGCGGATCCTGGGTCGCCACACCTGTCGGGCAGGTGTTGCTCTGGCAGACGCGCATCATCACGCAGCCCAATGTCACCAGCGGAGCGGTGGCAAAACCGAACTCTTCGGCGCCCAGCAGCGCGGCGATGGCCACATCCCGGCCGGTCTTGAGCTGGCCGTCGGCCTCGATGATGATCCGGCTGCGCAGGTTGTTCAGCAGCAGGGTCTGGTGC